>JAJPIB010000075.1 GCA_021324995.1 Chlamydiia bacterium
GGGTTTTGAGTTGCGCGCGTTGAGCTTCGCTTAAGAAAATCATGTTCAGCAGGTTACATGTCAAGCTGAATTTTTATCAAACGGTTTTTTGATTCACGAGAGGTATATAGAGATTTCAATCTATTGAAAAAATCGTGGTATAAAAAATAAGCACCTCCTAGAATGACATTTTACACTGAAATCGATTCAAGAAAATGTCGGTATAGTTTTGAAAAGAAATTACAAAAACCCAACTGGGGAGCCAAAGTTGTTTGGTTCCAGGTCGCGTTTGTCATAGACTCTACATGGAGACCAGGAGGAAGTAAGCTCATGTCTAAGTTCTTTACGTATCTGTGCGCCTCTCTTTGCGCCTATTCAGCAATCCCGCTTAATGCAGATGCTCCGGTGGATGCGCTGTCGGAATTTTCGATGATGGACGCTGTGCAGCTGCCGATCGAAGAATCCATCCCTTTATTTACCCCTGCCTTGGTCGCAGAACCTAAAATTGCTCCTAAAAAGGGGGTAGAGAAAGCCCCTGAAGTTAGCGTCAATCCCTTCACTGGAAAAGTCAAAGGCAGAAAGGTACGCATGCGTTTGCGTCCTGATCTCGATAGCAGGATCATCAAAGAACTCTCTAAGAATGAACTCGTCACCATTATTGGTGAAAAAGATGATTTCTGGGCAGTGCAAGCGCCTGCGGATACTAAGGCTTACGTGTTTCGCAGCTTCGTTTTGGACAATGTCGTCGAAGGAAACCGGGTTAACGTTCGTTTAGAACCAAGCCTGGATGCCCCGGTTCTCGCCCACCTCAATTCCGGAGAAAAGATCGAAAACCCAACGATTTCTCCAATCAATCCAAAATGGCTTGAGATCACCCCCCCTGCGAGCGCACGCTTTTATATTGCGAAAGAATATATCGAATATGCCGGCGGTCCTGAAGTGAAAGAACAAATGGACAGAAGACGTTCTACTGCAGAACAACTGCTCGACTCAACAAGTTTGATCAGCAAAGCTGAACTTAGCAAATCCTATGAAGAAGTCGACTTTGATCGCATTGCTAAGGGATACAAAACTGTCATTGAAGATTTTTGCGATTTTCCTGAACTTGCAGAACAAGCAAAAGACGCACTTGCGACATTCCAAGAAGAATACCTCCACAAGCAAATCACCCATCTTGAAGCGAAGCAAGCTGCGCAGCAATACGCCAACACCGATAAAAATAAAGGAGTGGATTTCGATAAACTCGAAAATATTTCTTTAGTCACCGATAAGATGAAATCGTGGGCGCCTATTGAGGAAGCACTCTATTTAAGCTGGGCGAATATCAATGATAACAAAACGCAGCGCGATTACTACGAAGAACAGGCTTTGGCGGCAGTAGAACTTTCTGGAATCGTCGAACCATACACAGCGCTTGTGAAGAGCAAGCCAGGCGATTTCATTTTACGCGATAAGGAAATACCCGTAGGCTATATCTATAGCACACAGATCAACTTACAAAGTTTAGTCGGTAAAAGTGTGAAGCTTGTTGCAGCGCCTCGCCCCAACAATAACTTTGCCTTTCCAGCCTACTACGTTCTATCTGCAGAGTAATTACCTAAAAAAAGAGGCGTTTGGTATACGCAACGCCTCTTTAACTTTCTCACTTTTTCATGGAACTTAGAGACTGGGCGATACGCATTTTAAGCGCGGATACCCTTGAAGAAAAACTTTTTTCTCCCGATCAATTAACAGATAACGAGCCGGGCGCTTCATTCATTTTTTCCGAACCCGTACGTCCTGCAGGCATGCAATTTCAGCGCCATACGAGCCGTCACAAACTTCCCTCATTTCACGAGCATTGCCACCCGGATAAACGCGCCATTTGTCTACATCGTTTTGCTGGGCACGAGCTGCTCGCAGTTGAAATCATGGCCCACGCCTTGCTCGCCTTTCCACAGGCACCGCCCCGCTTCCGTAAAGGTGTCGCAAGCACATTAAAAGAAGAGCAAGAACATGTCAGACTCTACATCGAACGCCTGCAGGCCATGGGGGTTCGATTTGGAGACATGCCGCTTTATCGCCATTTTTGGGCATATGTTCCTCACCTCACCTGCCCTATTCGCTATCTCAGTGTGATGAGTTTGACCTTTGAGATGGCGAACCTTGACTTTGCGCCCCAATACGGCGAATCCTTCGCAAAAGCCGGCGATGCTGAATCCGCAGCTTTGATGCAGCGCATTTTTGAAGATGAAATTAGTCACGTCTCTTTTGGTTTCAACTGGCTGAAAAGGCTCAAGGCTCCTGAGGAAAATGCCTGGGACCTTTGGGAAAAAAGCCTTCCTCGCCTCGTTACACCCGTCCGCGCCAGAGGATTTATTTTCCAAGAAGAGCCTCGTCGTAGGGCAGGCCTGTCGGATGAATGGATCCAAAAGCTCAAAAATTCATAAGAGACGTTTTTTATAGCTGAGAAGTGAGCTCGCGCGTGATTTTTTCCACAGGTTCGAGTTCCTCCAAATCCACTTGTCCGGGCGTGATTCCGAGCTCCTTGAATTTGCGCGCTGTCACCAGGACACGGGATTCTAGAGAACCTATTCCTTTGTTATAGGATTCCACAGCGGTGGCCAGGCCTCTTCCCATCTTGGCGAAGTGGGAATTCATGTCCCCCAGCCTTTTATAAAGATCCTGGCCGAGCTCGTGGAGGGTTTCGACTTGACGGGTGAGATTTTCCTGTCTCCAACCGTAGGCAACTGCGCGGAGTAAAGCGATGAGAGTGGTAGGGGTTGCGAGAATCACATTTTGGTCTGCGCCGTATTCAATGAGAGAGGGATCGTACTCGAGGGCCGCACTGAAAAATGTTTCTGCGGGAAGAAAAAGAACGACAAACTCCGGAGTTGGCTGAAAATGTTCCCAATACGCTTTTTTTCCAAGTGCCGTCACATGGGCCTTCACTTGCCTTGCATGATCTTTAAAGCGTTGCAGACGCACTTCTTCATCAACAGCATGGATCGCTTCTAAATAAGCTTCGAGAGGAACTTTTGAGTCCACGATCACTTGGCGCCCCCCCGGCAAGCGCACGAGAAGATCAGGTCGAAGCCGCGCTTCTTCATGGACTTCTTGCTGCTGTTCAAAAAAATCGCATTGGTTGAGCATGCCTGCAAGCTCCACAACGCGGCGCAGTTGAATCTCTCCCCATCGGCCTCGGGCAAGGGGAGTTCGCAGCGCTTTGACGAGATTGGAAGTTTCCTGTTTGAGTTGCTTTTCATTTTCGACAAGAGATTTGACCTGCTCTTTCAGCGATTCCTGATCCCCCTTGCGTTCCTTTTCTATCTGGCGCATCCCGCTGTCAAGCTTGAGAAGGCTCTCTTTCATTGGATTGAGAAGTTCTGCGATAGCCGTTTGCCGCTTCTCCAAATCCCCTTTTGCGCTTTCCTGAAATTTTTCAAGAGAACTTTTCGCTAGCTCAAGAAAGGAGAAGTTGTTCTTTTCCAGCGCTTCGGAGGAGAGAGCGCGGAAAACATTTTTCATCTGCTCTTCGGCATCGCGAAGGTTTCGTAATTTTTCTTCGGCAACCCGCTGCGCGGTGTGAAAGGCGGCGCATTCCTTTTCTTTTTCCTTAAGAGAGGCTTCGAGAAAAGGAATTTTCTGAACGCATTGTTCTGCAAAGTGAAACTTTATCTCTGCTTCTTTGCGAAGACCTCTCTCTCGCATCCAGGCCCAGATAAAAATAGAAGTTGCAAATGCGCTTAAAAGTAACATATCAATCTTCCTGCTCGGGTTCGAAATCTTCGAGCGTTTTCGATTTTTTTCCGGCGATCACGCGGATCAACGACAGAATCCAAGCTAAAAGAATATATCCCCAGGTAACAACCGATAACATGACAGGTAAGAAGTAAAGGACGCCGTAAATGACAAAAATGGCAAGGATCACCGTCAAAAAAACGAGCTGAAATGATGGCACTCGGAAGTGAAGAGCCTTCGAGCTAGGAAACTTCCAGCGACTTACCATGAAATATCCCAAAATCACCATGATTGTCGAAAGCGCGATCGCTTTTACTTCCTGAGACATGGGGAAATAGGCTTCTACAAAAGGAGAAGAGAGCAATAGATTGGCAGAAACGGCGGCTAAAGCGGCGGCGGGAATGGGGAGTCCCGTGAAGTGTTTTTTTTGTTCGGCCATCGCTTGAGCACTGCCCTGGGCTTCTGCTTTTTTAACATTGAAGCGCACGAGGCGCAAAACACCACATATGGAATAAAGCATGCATCCCAGCATGGCGTAAAAGGAAAGACCAGTTCCCGGCTCTAAAGATAAAGCCTTTAATAATAGGACAGAGGGAGCCACGCCAAAAGAGACAGCATCTGCCAGCGAATCGAACAAAACTCCAAATTCGCTTTCTCCGCCAATTGCTCTCGCTACAGCTCCATCGAGGAGATCGGCAAATGCTGCAACGAGCAAGAGAATTGCCGAAATATTTAAAACGTGGAAGAGAGCAGAACCTGCTTCGACCATATTCACTTTGAAAATGACAAACAAACCGCAGGAGAGAGCAAACGCGGTGATAATATTGGGAATAAGATAAAGTTGTCGCATAGAATTCTCCTAATAACTTCGAGTCTGCCTGCGAAATGTATTTTTGCGCACTCAAAAGTTGCATAAGCATGTCTCTTGAGTCATAATGAGTTCATATTTTGCGGCTTGAAAACTAGATATAAAATTTTTTAATCTCTTTTCTTTTTTTTGTGGACATTTAGCAAACCGCTACAATATATAGTGTGTATATACACAAAAGACTACAAGATGTAGTATTTTACCATCTACCGCATCTTCCGCTTAAAGCCGCTTTTCATCCTTATTTCAGCTAAGGATAGGAGCTTTTTGCGCTTTAGACAGAAGCAGAATAATCAAAATATAGGAGATATAAAGCTTATGACGCGCAAGCCACCTTCGAACGAGTCCTCTGTCCCTAAAACTGCGAATTCTGCACTGTCTGCAGCAGAAATCTCCTCTGCTCTAAAAAAAGAGCAAAATGCTTTTGACAAAATTCAGAGGTTTACCGTTGTTAAGCGCAACGGCAGCATTGTGCCTTTCCGCAGAGAGCGGATTTCTCATGCCGTGGAAGCTGCCTTTCGCGATACAAAAAAAGTCTCTAAGGAAACTGCCTTAGATGCAGAACTGAAAAAAATTATTGAACAAATCACTGACCTTGTCATCAGCGAACTTGTCATTCTTGCTTCCAAAGGCGCTTCGCTGACCGTCGAAGGGATTCAAGATCAGGTTGAAGTGTGTCTGATGAAAGCAGGACATCATGATATCGCCAGAGATTACATTATTTATCGCGACCAGCATAAATCCCTTCGCGAAGATTCCCCTCTCAATCTCAAAATCGTTCGCTCTGACGGAACTTCCGTGCGCTTCAACCCGATGAAAATTGCGTCTTCGATCGAAGACGCTTTCCGCAGATCGGAACAAATGGAAGGACCCGCAACAGAAGAGATTATTGATGCTGTAAATATGCTCACACAAAAAGTAGTTGCAAGAGCGATTTCCCTTTCCAAAGCGGGGCACACCCTGCACAGCGCTTTGATTGACGATGAGACAGAACAGCAACTTATGAAAGAAGGTTTCTTCAGCGCTGCAAAGAATTTTATTCTCCATCGCGCTTCTCAAGGCGAGCAAAGCGGCGCCTGCTTTGCCCATGTCCTTCCCGCAGAGGAGAAAAAAACACGCCAGTTCACGATTACAAATGAAAACAAAGTCACGCGCACGATTTCTGAAGCCCAACTCTTTAGCCGAATAAAATTTGCCTGTCGCGGTCTAGAGGATCTCGTTTCTGCTGAAGAACTCCTTGAAAGCTCTATTAGCAACTTTTATGAGGGAATTAAGGAAGCGGAAGTCGATCAATCTAATCTCATGGCAGCGCGCGCTAAAATCGAGATTGAGCCTGCTTATTCTCAAGTCGCCTCGCGTCTTTTGCTCGATATTCTCTACCGAGAAACGATGGAGATCCCCGCCTCAGATCCTAGTTTAGAGTCGGCGCATCGCGAATACTTTAAAAAATATATCGCCTACGCCGTCAAAGTCGACAGAATTAGTCCAAACTTGCTGCAATTTGACATAGATAAGCTCGGACGCGCGATGCAGATCCAGCGAGACGATCAGTTCACCTATCTCGGTCTTCAAACTCTTTACGATCGCTACTTCCTTCACCACGAGCAGCGCCGTTTGGAAACGCCTCAAATTTTCTGGATGCGTGTAGCAATGGGCCTTGCGCTCAATGAAAAAGAAGACAAGAATGCACGCGCAATCGAATTCTACGATATTCTTTCCAAATTCCATTTTTGCTCCGGGACCCCCACACTTTTTAACTCAGGGACTAATCATTCCCAACTCAGCTCGTGCTATCTTTCTACAGTGATGGATGATCTTCACCATATTTTCAAAGTGGTTGCAGACGATGCTCAGCTCTCTAAGTGGGCGGGAGGAATTGGGAATGACTGGACAAACGTCAGAGCGACGGGAGCCACCATTAAAGGAACCAATGGCAAAAGCCAGGGCGTGATCCCCTTTCTTAAAGTCGCCAATGACACGGCAGTCGCAGTCAATCAAGGCGGCAAACGCAAAGGGGCGATGTGCGCTTATCTTGAGACGTGGCACTTGGATATCGAAGACTTTCTCGAGCTGCGTAAAAATACTGGCGATGAGCGTAGGCGCACGCACGACATGAATACCGCCAATTGGATTCCCGACCTGTTCATGAAACGCGTGAACGCAGGTAGCCATTGGACATTGTTCAGTCCAAGCGATGTTTCTGATCTCCACGACCTATATGGGACTGCTTTTGAAAAGCGCTACGAGGAATATGAAAAAATGGTCGATGAGGGCGAGCTTAAGCTTTATAAGCGAGTAGAGGCTCTTCAACTTTGGCGTAAAATGCTCAGCATGCTCTTTGAAACAGGCCACCCTTGGATCACTTTCAAAGACCCGTCAAACATCCGCTCTCCTCAAGATCATCAAGGAGTTGTCCACAGTTCAAACCTGTGTACAGAGATCCTGCTCAACACTTCTAAAGAAGAAACCGCCGTCTGCAACTTAGGATCCATCAACTTAACCGAGCATATGACAGAAAAAGGACTCGATGAAAAAAAACTCGCAGCCACTATGCGAACAGCGGTTCGCATGCTTGACAACGTCATCGATATCAATTTTTATCCAACTCCAGAAGCGCAGGCTGCCAATAGCCGCCACCGCCCTATCGGCCTAGGATTAATGGGTTTCCAGGACGCTCTATACATCATGAACATTAGCTATGCAAGCCACGAAGCGGTCACTTTTGCAGACCAATGCATGGAGATGATCTCCTATTACGCCATCCTAGCATCGAGCGAACTTGCTAAGGAGCGCGGCACTTATGAAAGCTATAAAGGCTCAAAGTGGGACCGCGGCCTTCTCCCTATCGATACGCTTGCCCTCCTTGAAAAAGAAAGAGGAGGAGATCTCGAGGTAGATCGCAGCCTATCCCGCGACTGGACACCCGTCCGCGAATCGATCAAAAAATACGGCATGCGCAATAGCAATACGATGGCAATCGCTCCCACAGCCACCATCTCAAACATCCTCGGAAGTACCCAGTCGATCGAGCCGATGTACAAGCACCTCTTTGTGAAGTCCAACCTTTCCGGAGAGTTCACCATCCCCAACATCTATCTCGTCAACTGCTTAAAAAAACTAGGCATTTGGGACAAGCAAATGCTCGATGACCTTAAATATTTCGATGGTTCTATTGCTGAAATCGAACGCATCCCACAAGAGGTCAAGAAAGTATTTTTAACGTCCTTCGAAATCGATCCCGAGTGGATGATTGAATGCACAAGCCGCCGCCAAAAGTGGGTCGATATGGGGATCTCGCACAATCTTTACATGGCTGAGCCAAGCGGAAAAAAATTGCACCAGATGTACATGTTCGCGTGGAAAAAAGGACTTAAAACGACTTACTACCTCCGCTGCCTCGGTGCGACAACGATTGAAAAATCAACAACGGATGTCAATAAGCGCGGCCTGCAGCCCCGTTGGATGAAAAACAAATCGGCTTCGAGTAACATCCAGGTCAACCGCGATGAAATTCCAGAGACTCCAAAAAAAGACAGACCGATGGTTTGCAATCTCGAAGAGGGATGTGAGAGCTGTCAGTAGAATAAAAACGAGGATAATGTATGTTAGACTTTGAAGACTCCCCACTCCAAGCCAAAAATGAAGAAACCGCCGGTATCGACAAACGCGTGAATGCCGATGCCAAGCGCCTAATTAACTGCAACCAGGTCGATGTCAACCAGCTTATGCCCCTGAAATATAAATGGGCCTGGGAACACTACCTCAATGGATGCGCAAATCACTGGATGCCGACCGAAGTTCCCATGGCAAAAGATATTGAGCTTTGGAAGTCGAACACCCTCAGTGAGGATGAGAGGCGCGTCATCATGCGCAATTTAGGTTTCTTCAGCACAGCAGAAAGTCTAGTGGGAAACAATATCGTTCTCGCGATCTTTAAACATGTCACCAATCCTGAAGTGCGCCAATACCTCCTGCGGCAAGCGTTTGAAGAGGCGATCCACACGCATACCTTCCTTTACATCGTTGAATCGCTCAACCTCAATCAGGGCGAAGTGTTCAACATGTACAACGAGATCAATACCATTCACGAAAAAGACCAATTCGAGATGGATCTCACAGCCGATATTCTCAAACCTGACTTCAACACAAGCACTCAGGAAGGCGCGCAAAAATTCCTAGAGAACCTGATCGGCTACTACCTCATCATGGAAGGAATCTTCTTCTACAGCGGTTTTGTGATGATCCTCTCTTTCCACCGCCAAAATAAAATGACCGGCATCGGCGAGCAGTTCCAATACATCCTGCGCGACGAAACAATCCACCTCAACTTCGGCATCGATCTGATCAACGGCATCAAAGAGGAAAATCCTGCTCTTTGGTCTTCCGAATTCCAAAGTAAAATCGTTGAGAAGATCAGAAAAGCTGTTGAGCTCGAGATCAAATATGCAGAAGATTGCCTGCCTCGCGGTATCCTAGGGCTAACTGCCCCCATGTTCCGCGAATATGTCCAACATATCGCCGATCGCAGATTAGAGCGCATCGGGTTAAAAGCAATCTACCGCTCTAAAAACCCTTTCCCCTGGATGAGCGAAACCATTGACCTCGGCAAAGAGAAGAATTTCTTCGAAACCCGTGTCACTGAATACCAATCTTCCGCTGCTCTGACCTGGTAATCCATAAAGTCTGATAGAGTCTGAAGAAGCACCTCTTCAGACTCTATTAACCAACTTGTCCCCTACCTGCATTAGACGCGTCGCGAGATAGATGATATGCAAAATTTTCGACGAACTGCAGGTCTAAAGACCTGTGGTTCGTTGAAAATCTTGTATCTTGAGCTTCTCACTCAGGCTCTTAGACAAGGTAGGTGCAAGTTGAGTTATTAGTGTTTAATGCATCCAAGGAAAAGCGAATGTCATCAAAAATCAGGGCGGAAGCATTACTTTGACATGAGATGTCGATCTGACGCCATTTTGGTCCAGTCTCTGAAAAACATCTCCCATGAGGTGTAACAACGGCAAACTTAAACAACTTCCCCAAGGGAATCGTTCCCCTCCAAGTATCTTTCACTAAAGAAAAGGAACAAACTGCAATTGAGAAGGGATAAACGAACACGCTTAAGCGCCACCCCATAGGAACAAAGACATGGGCAACTGCCGGCAAACCAGGAAAAGAAAAATCGAATCCTGGAATGTACATTGAGGTGATGAGACCTTGGCTAAGCTTAACAGCCGGAGGCAGCGCAAAATCAAAATCTTTACAGTCATCCGTTGTAAGAGTGAGTTCTTTCAAGTGCCCGCACTGAGTGAGAATGCATGAGAGATCATCAAAAAAGTTATCGTGTAAGCGTAAAAATTCAAGACAGGGATAATTATTAAAATTGTAATGAAAAGTCTTCAGATCATTTGAGGAAAGATCCAATTCTATAAGACAATGATGGGGTTGTGTATTGTGTAAAAAATACTCAAGGCGATTTGAGGAAAGATTACATCTTTCCAGTTCGGGCCAGGTATTTAAATCATAGGGAAAAGTCAGAAAGCAATTATGACCAAGCTGTAAATTTTTCAATCTTTTGCAATAAGAAATTTCCACAGGAAGAACTTGAAAACCACATCGACTTAGGTCAAGTGAGGTAATCCTTGATAGACACTCGCTACCTCTATGGCTCGAGATCCAACTTCTGATTTCAGGTAAAGAAAGAGGAACTCTACCCCCCGAAAATCCGCCCATGTCTCGGAATTTCACGAACATCTCTTTATTCCAAAGCGCTTCAAAATGCTCATGCATTGCCTTGTTCCGGAGCGCTTGCAAACTTAGACAAACTTCATCAAATGACTTTCTCCCATCTACAGCGATATTGTTCTTTTTTAACTCCCTAGCAAGAATCTCTTTCAAGGCTACAAAACATTCTTGGGCCTTTTCACTTGCGAAGCCTTCTGGATTTGATTGAGAAAATTCATGTTTTTTCTCGATCTCCGCCATGATGTTCCCAATTCCTTGATCGCCCTCAAGATGTTGT
Source organism: Chlamydiia bacterium (assembly GCA_021324995.1). Classification (GTDB taxonomy): domain Bacteria; phylum Chlamydiota; class Chlamydiia; order Chlamydiales; family Rhabdochlamydiaceae; genus CAJCIW01. The sequence continues at coordinate 10,584 of JAJPIB010000075.1, forward strand.
TTAATATTTTGCCACAATGCAACTTCCCACTCCGGCAACGATAGAAAAATACCACTTGGATAAGCAGGTAAGCCCTGAGCACCATGATTTTCAAGAAGAGTTGAAAAAGTTATTCTTTGAATCGCCATAAGCTCCCCTTTAAATTAAGAAATTTTAGCCAACCACAGTAACAAACTTTGGTGATTTTTTGGAATCCTTGGCAAAAAGCCTAGTTTCTTCTAAGCTATTGAGCGGATATTAAGGAAGTCTTTAAGAAGCGAAGGAATATGCTCATCGAACCCCATTTTTTAAAAGTCATAGGAGAAAAGTACGGAGATTTCATCGTCACAAAGTTCCAGCGCATCGATGAGCTTAATTGCATTTTGCGAGAGTTGGAGCATGTGCCGAGCGGAGCCCAAATCATGCATTTGGCAAACGATGATCCAGAAAACCTCTTTTGCCTTTCTTTCAAAACGTATCCTTCAAGCTCCAACGGTGTCGCCCATATCCTTGAGCATACCGTGCTCTGTGGATCGCGTAAGTTTCCTGTCAAAGATCCTTTTTTTGCGATGAGCCGACGCAGTTTGAATACCTTCATGAACGCACTTACCGGATCCGATTTCACCTGCTATCCGGCGGCGTCCCAAAATGAAGAAGATTTTTATAACCTGATGGAAGTCTATATCGACGCCGTCTTTCATCCCGAACTCAAAAGAATGAGCTTTTTGCAAGAAGGGCACCGCTATGAGTTTACGGATCCTAAAGATCCCTCTACTCCTCTGCTCATTAAAGGGATTGTTTTCAATGAGATGAAAGGAAGTTTAGCCTCTGCGGATACACGCCTTTGGCATGCGCTCATGGCTGAGCTTGTTCCCGATCTCACCTATGCTTACAATTCGGGAGGAGATCCCGAATCGATCCCCAACCTAAGTTATGCGGAACTGATCGCCTTTCACGAGACCTACTACCATCCCAGCAGATGTCTCTTTTTTTTCTACGGAGATCTACCTCTAAAAAGACATCTCGATTTCATCGCAGAGCATGCACTCAAGAATGTCCCCCAATTGCCTCCTATTCCTCTTCTCAAAAAGCAAAAGCGATTCACGGCACCTAAGCATAAAGAAATCCACTACCCCATCAGCGAAAGCGATGAACTTTCCAATCGCACCATCGTCACCTTCGGCTACTTAACGGCATCCCTCCTAGATCAAGAAGAAGTGCTTGCGCTCAGCGTTCTCGATTGCATTTTAATGGAAACCGATGCCTCACTGCTTAAAGCCGCTCTTCTTAAGTCCAAGCTCTGCATCCAGGCCGATGCCTTCATGGATCCTGAAATGAGCGAAGTCCCCTATGCGATCGTGTGCAAAGGCTGCGATCCAAATAACGTCGATAAAATTGAGACGGCTTTAAAAAAAGCACTTCATGAGATTATCGAGAAAGGCATTCCCCATGCGATGATCGAAGCAGCGATCCATCAGCTCGAATTTTCCAGACTTGAGATTACCGGCGACCACGCTCCTTTTGGCCTAACTCTATTCATGCGTTCTGCACTGGCCAAGCAACATGGATGTGATCCAGAAAATTCCCTGATGGTCTATTCCCTATTCGAAGGACTGCTCGCAAAGGTAAAAGATCCCCACTACCTCACAGACCTCATTAAAAAATATTTCATCGACAATCCCCATTCTGTCCGCCTTGTGATGCTGCCCGACCCGACTCTTTCTTCAAAAGAAACAGAAGAAGAAAAACAAAGCCTAAAAACGGTTCAAGCCGCTTTATCCAAAGAACAAGTTCAAACGATTTTGACGCAGACGCAAGAACTCGCCGCGTATCAGAAGCAAACTGAGCATCAATCGCTCGATGTCCTTCCCAAAGTCACTCTAAGCGCAGTTTCCCCTTTTGTGCGCGATTTTTCGCTGAAACACCATATTCAAGGCAATCTGAATATCTACCACCATGATTGCTTTACCAACCACATTCTCTACGCAGACCTCATCTTCGATCTCCCCCACATCTCCGATGCTGATCTTCCCTACGTCCACCTCTTAACTTCCCTGCTTCCTGAAATCGGAAGCGCACATCGCTCTTATGAGGAAAATCTAGATTACATTCAAGCACACACAGGTGGCATTGGAGCCTCGTGCGCACTCCACATGCAAACGAGCAATCCGAAGACGGGAAGGCCTTCACTGAATTTGCGAGGCAAAGCTTTGCACCGCAACATGAGCCATTTATTTACCCTGATGCGCGACACAATAGAAAAGCCTCGCCTCGATGAAAAAAAACGGATTGAAGAGCTCATCAAACAATTACGCGACTCCCAGCTCAATCGCTTAAACCGCCAGGCGATGCGCTACGCGATACAGCTTTCTCTCAGTGGCTTTTCTTCGGCCTCTCATGTCAGCGAATCCTGGTATGGCTTGCGCTACTATAAGACGATTGAGGAAATCTGCAAAAACCTCTCCCAAAATCTCACTCCTCTTATTGAAAAGCTTTTCTCTCTTAAGGAGCAACTCTTTACACTACACCAGCCCGAACTTGTCCTTAGCTGTTCCAGTGAAATGTTGCACAACTTGCAACAAAATTCTTTTTTTGGCTTAGGAGAAATCCGTTCCACTCAACCTTTTACGCCTTGGGCTATCGATTATCCTCTGCAACAGATCGTCTCTCAAGCGCGCATCATCCCCTCGCAAGTCGCATTCACTTCTGAAGCCTTCAAGACAGTCCCTTACTTACATCCTCATGCCCCCGCACTGACAGTGGCCGCGATTCTTTTGGATAATAAGATTCTGCATCGCAAGATTCGCGAACAAGGGGGGGCTTATGGCTGCGGCGCAACATACAGCTCGACACTAGGCCATTTTAATTTCCATTCCTTCCGCGATCCCCACATCCAGTCTACCTTGCATACCTTCCATCAGGCCGTTGAAGAAATCGCAGCGGGTCGCTTTTCAGAACAAGATTTAGAAGAGGCAAAACTGGGCATCATTCAGCAATTCGATATCCCCATTTCTCCAGGAAGCAGAGCCCTTACCGCTTATTCTTGGCTCCGCGATGGCAAGACAAAAGAGATGCGGCAAGAATTTCGCAGTCGCCTCCTCAGCCTCACGGTCCAAGACCTCAAGCATGCGGTAGAAATGGAATTATTGCCTAAGAAAGACAACGGGGTCATCGTCACTTTTGGGGGAAAAGAACTCATCGAAAAAGAAAATGCACTGCTTGCCGCAGAAGACAAAATGCTTCCTGTTTTCTCCATTTAAGAAACAGTGTACTGCTTTCATTTAAAAGCTCGAGTTTTGCCTTAGCCGAACAGCACAGCAATGCTTCATATGATGGGTGCGTTGGGTGGGGTCAGTCTTAGCACAGCACTAAAAAACGCGTATTGGATACGCGAAGAAACGGGAAAGATCCCCTCTTCATGAAACCCCGAAATGGATGCGCGCGGCTCTACCGGCCCGCCCTCGCGCATCTTAAGATCGGCTTCGCCGTTCTCCTCGGAACAAGAAATCCCAAGGGGAACCAAAAAAATCAATGGCCTTTGTCAAGTCCCAATGTTTCAAGTTCCCGATGGCCGAACTTCCGCAGGAACTCCCGGGGCGACGCCGACATCAACGGAATTGGAGTTACCCATGAGGACGTCCAAGCCGCGAGGGTCGAAGTTCCCAACAGCCAATTGATAGTTATCACCGTTAAGAGCAACGCTATCGGGAGTGCGTGCATGGGTCTTAGGCGTTCTAACATCTGGACATGTGCCGGATGTAAGTATACAAACAACATTAAAAAAGATTCTTTCCGTTAAAGAAGTCACACCAAATCCTTGGCCTTCTACAAGCAACTTTTGGTCGGGATAAAACTTGCCTCTACTTCCTTTTGCAATACACTTCCTCATAAAGGATAAATGCGTTTTGTCCGGGTGGGTATTACACTGATTGAGAATTTCAGGAAGAAAATAACGAAAGATAGGCATGTTTTTCTTTCCAGCGCGGGGATTCTCGCAAAGGATCTTTAGATTTCTGATTCCAAGGGGGATCTTTAATGTTTTCTCGTACTCTTGAGGGTTATTGGTTTCTTTCAAATTGCCATTCTCATCCAAAATAAATAGAAAATCCAGGCCGGAGGTTCTTTCGATAAAAGCGGGGATGACTACAACCTTATTGGATGGAGCCCTCGTTCTCGGGCTTCAATTTTATCGCAGATTTGCATTTTAGGCGCCATCTGAGGTATAAGATATCTCTACTGTCGTTAATCTAGGAGTGAGATATGTCGCGCTTTATACCGAAAATGATTCAAAAATTGGCTTTTGGCAAAACATGCGCTCAGAATTTCGATCAGGCGCAGCTAGTGCAAAAAATACCCCCCATTAGAAATAGGGAACACTTTTTTCAGATTGAAAGTCTGGGATGCGGGCGCAGGCAAAACCGATTTTTGAATCATTTTCGGTATGCCTCAATTTCTGTTTCCCTGATGGCTACTGCTTGCGCTACTTTGTTTTCTAGCGCAGTCTTTGCTCAAGAGAATAATGGTGAAAACTGCATCTGTTCTCCAGAGCAAACATCAAAGGCCTTTACTGCCGTCGCTAAAAAGGCGACCCCAGCGGTCGTCTTCATCAAAATCCAAAGCAATGCCCCCGATCAAGACGAATATGGCTATCCTTATGGCTACCAAAATCCTTACGACTTTAATAACGATGACTTCTTCAATCGCTTTTTCGGAATGCCTTACCGCGGCGGCCAACAACAGAAACCTCAACCTCAATTCAGCCAGGGATCGGGCTTTTTAGTTACAGCAGATGGCTACATTATGACCAATGCTCACGTCGTCAAAGGCGCCGACAAAATCACTGCTGTCCTCAATGATGGAAGAGAGATCGATGCAACGCTCGTCGGTACAGATCCACAAACCGATGTGGCAGTCATCAAGATCGAAGGGAAGGATTTTCCTTTCTTGAATTTGGGCGATTCCGAAGAAATCGATATCGGCGAATGGGTCGTTGCCATCGGCAGCCCCTTCCAACTCGAGGCTTCTGTCACTGTAGGCGTCGTTAGCGCAAAAGGTAGGCAGAACTTGAAAATCACCGATTTTGAAGATTTTATTCAAACTGACGCAGCGATCAATCCCGGAAATTCAGGCGGCCCCTTGCTTAGCTTAAAGAGCGAAGTGATCGGGATCAACACGGCGATCGTCTCGCGTAGCGGCGGCTACATGGGAATCGGATTCGCTATTCCCAGCAACATGGCGAAAACCATCATGGCCCAAATCATCGATAAAGGATCGGTCACGCGAGGCTTTCTGGGAGTTAATCTGCAGCCTGTCGACAAAGACATCGCGGATGCTTTCAACCTCCCTAAGCCAGAAGGCGCGCTCATTTCCGAAGTTGTCAAAGATTCCCCTGCGGAAAAAGCGGGACTGAAACAGGGAGACATCATCATCGAATACAACAAGATGCCTGTCAAATCCCTACAAAGCTTCCGCAACGAAATCTCCCTCATGAATCCCGGATCCAGCGTTAACCTCAAAGTCAACAGAAAAGGACAGATCGTCCCCATCACCGTAGTGCTCGGGACATGCAACAACAATCTGTCCACTGGAGGCAATATCATTCAAAAACTGGGGATGGAACTCGACAATCTCACACCGGATCTTTCCAAGCAGCTTGGCTACACGCAACGCGAAGAGGGAGTGGTGATTACAAAGATCAAACCAGGGTCTCCTGCTGCAACTGCAGGTCTGAGACCCGGGTTCCTCATCCAGGCGGTCAATCACAAAAAAGTAACCAACCTCGATGAGTTTAATGAAGCGCTCAGCCAACCTGAAAACAAACGAATCTTGCTGCTCGTGCGCCAAGGCGCTGCGACAAGATTTTACTCGATCAAAGTGGAATGACCTGTTCAAAACCTAAAGAGGCAAGCATTTCCTTGCCTCTTCCTCTCTTTACGACGGCAGTGCAAGCGGGGTTTCCTTCCCCGGCAGAAAGCGATGTCGAGAAAACCCTGGATCTCAACGAGCTATTAATCTCCCATCCCGCAGCCACTTTTTTTGTCCGCGTGATCGGAGATTCTATGCAGGGCGCTGGAATTTTCTCAGGAGATATTCTCATCGTCGATCGATCGATTGAACCCGCGGAAAATAAAATTGTCGTTGCTATTGTCAACAGCGAGTTCACTGTGAAACGACTGAAAAGGAAAAAAGGGCGTATCCTTCTCGCTGCTGAGAACCCCGGTTACCCTAGTTTAGAAATGAAAGAGGGAACCGATTTTCAAGTTTGGGGCGTAGTAACTTATGTCATTCACAAAGCCTCTTAAGTTTTACTTCCTCGTCGACTGCAATCAATTCTTTGTTTCCTGTCAGCAGGTCTTCGATCCTCAATTGCTTAACAAACCCGTCGTCGTCCTTTCAAATAACGATGGCTGTGTCGTCGCCAGATCGAAAGAAGCGAAAGCATTAAATATACCGATGGGGGCTCCTGCTTACCAGTTCGCTGAAGTTTTCAAAGCACAAAAAGTCCACGTCCTTTCTTCCAACTATACGCTCTACGCCGACATGTCGCGCCGCGTCATGGAAACACTTTCCCAGTTTTCCGTGGATATGGAAGAATACTCCATCGATGAAGCCTTCTTGAGCATTTCCTCTTCCGACCTTAGCAACTTTGCCCATACGATACGCCGCACGGTGCAGCAGTGGACGGGCATTCCTGTCTCTATCGGCGTAGGAAGCACAAAAACTCTCGCTAAAGTTGCTAATGATATCGCAAAAAAAAATGGCGGCGTCTTCGTGTTTACAAGCGATGTTCACATCGATGAAATTTTGGAAAAGCTCGATCCCCAAGATATCTGGGGCGTTGGAAGAAACCTCGCCGCAGATCTAAAAAATCGAGGAATTTGGAATGGGAAAACATTAAAAGAAGCGCCTGATGACTGGATCAAAAAGCAGTTTTCTGTCACATTGCTGCGCACAGTTTACGAGCTGCGAGGTATCTCTTGCCTGGAGTCAAGTCATTTCCCGGTTCCGCGCAAATCGATTGTTTGTTCAAGATCCTTTCGCCATCGATTAACACAGCTTGCAGATGTAGACGAGGCGCTTTGCTCTTATACGGCAACTGCCGCTAAGCGTTTGCGCGAGGAAAACCTTCTCCCCTCCTTCCTCACCGTGTTTTTAATGACATCGCTTCACATCAGCCAGCCCTACAGCAATAGCTGGACTCTGACTTTGGCCGAACCCACTGCATTCACTCCTGAACTCACCCTTCGGGCCAAAGAAGCGCTCCGCAAAATTTTTCGTCCCGGATATGTCTATAAAAAGGTAGGAATCGTCCTGGGCGGTTTCTCTCCTAAAAACAACTATCAGCCCGATCTTTTCGCTTCCTGCGAAAAGCAAAATACGCGGCAAAAAAGGGCGATCGAAGCCCTGGACAGTGTTAATAAAAAATTTGGAAATAACACTCTTCGCTTTGCGGCCGAAGGCATTTCCCAACCTTGGAAAATGGCCAAAGACCACCTTTCCCCCTGCTACACTACCTCTTGGGCAGATATCCTAAAAATTAAAATCTAATCAACTAATTAATAATAAGTTATTTAACTAATAAATATTTTTTTATTCAAATTAAATTAAAATTATTTTAAAATAATATAAAAAAATTAATTAGGAGTAAAAAAAATGACAAACCCTCTTTTTGAATCCCTATTAACTGCACAGCAGGCAGTAAACTCGATCTCTGAAAAACACGCGAATAGTCAGGAGGCTAAAGATGTAAAAAGAACTCGCGCGATAGAAGGATTAGCTGAAGCCGTCCTTCCTCTTTTCGAAAATGGGAACGTCGCACCGATTAAGGGGGATTATAATTCTCTTCTTAATCGATACATCATACATCACCCCGTCTTAAAACCTTTTCTGCGGCTTCTCTTTCCGAAAGCCGACAATTTCTATTCGACTCGCCTTTACGCAAAATGCAATACAGGTCTCGGCCACCATCTTTATATTCGTGGCAATGCGCCAGGGTTAAGCTGGGATAAAGGTGTGCAAATGGAGTGCATCAGCGGAGATGTGTGGACCTGGGCAACGCGTGAAAAGAATTTCGAGTATAAGATTCTCTTCGATGACGATGCTGAAAAGGGCTGGGAAGATGGAGAATCCAATCGTTACAAAAAAGGGAAAAAAAATGAGATCATCCTTCCAACTTTTTCTCATTTCAATAAAGGAAAAGACAATTTCTCAGAAGAAGTAGAGGCTCTCAATAAAATGTATGCTGCTCAAGCCGCTGCAGAAAAAGGGTGTGCACTGGGTCGCGATGCAAGTCAAGAAGACCTCATTAAAATGATTAAGAAGGTCATGTATGCCTTAGTTCCAGAAGGACTAGAACTTTTTGATGAAAACCAACCGGCTCAAAGCTATGCCTTACAATGCATTTTGAAGTATCCCTATAGTTCACCGTTTCTTTTTCAGATCTTCCCCTTACTGCCAATTGAATGCATTCCTGATCTTCATCCCGAAAACCCGATCGATCCCTGCAAACTGGGAGCATTTCTTGGAAAGTTATGGGAATTAAAAAGAATACCGAGAAACTCCATCTCCCTGAAAGCTTGCTTCTCCAAAATGGATACTGTGTATGCTAAGGATCAAGAAAAAAGAAAACTCGCCTTCCAAACCCTGATCAAATCAATCATCGAATCCGATTGTATTTGGATATTAAAAAACTATCTTAAGTCTCCAAATGCCCCATCGAGAGATTTTATTTCCCTTGAATTTGCAAAAATTCTGGCAGCGCGAAAGGTTACCCCTATTTTAAATATTAATGAATGTCGGAACCAGATTAAAAGTTACAGAGACCTGCTTGAAATTTTCCTGATCGCCCTCTCCCAGTCAGAATTTTCTGTGCCGGCCCTTAGAGATTACAGCTTACCTGGGGGGTCTTATCCTCAGTTAATAAAGGCCTGCAACCTTCTTTATGACAACGCTCCTATAGAGGAGATTTTTGAACAGCTCAAGAATCTCTGTGCTGAAAAAAAATGGAAAGATGTTGATTCCTTACTGAATGAAACCCTCGCTATAAAATGCTCCGCGGATCAAAGACGCGCTGTGATCTGCTTAATTCATTTCTTGGGACGCTGCGTCTTAGATAAAATCACCCCCAAACAATTTGCTCTCATTTTAAAACTCAAAGTCATTCAAAAACTGCGCTCTCTTCCTGCCAAAGCATGGCTCACTGCAGTGCAAGCGTTTTTTGCCTCTTTGAACACTTCATTTTTAGATGCACCACCCAAATGCATCAGCAGTGCAATGATCCCGGCTTTGACAGCACGCTTAGTGGCTCATGGGCTTTCACCTCAAATCGCTTTAGAAATCCAACAAGCCATGAGCTCTAAGCCTTCTGAGGCTAGCTTACAGCTTATCCACTTTCTTTCAGAATGGATCGATTGTCCACCTTTGAGAGATGAAAACGCAATGAATGTCACAGGTAAACACCTTGTCGCTATACTTTCTAATTCAGAATCCCTTGGAACGACTTTAGAAATTCTAACAGACGCAATTGTGCTTTTTGAAAAGGAAGCATTTCTTGCATGCATTCAATCAGGGAAAGATCTACCAAGCATTTTTTTAAACCAGTTACAGTTCTTCTTGAAGTCTAAGGATGTCGAACATTTTAAAAGGATTTATGAAGATACTCTCAATCATACCGTGGAAAAAAAGAGATTGATTTCCCATTTAAAAAAACTAGTCCAGCTCCCTAAAAAAGAGAGAACAACAGCAATTGAAAACTTAGGCATTCTTTTCACTGCCCACGCGGAAGATCTTTCCCATCGACCAAAACGCCCCCAAGATTTATTAGATCCACAGATAGTACAAATAACATCTGAGATTTTCCATGCTCTTGGGTTTGCAAAAGAGGAAATGAGAGATCGCGATCATGAACACAGAGACAATGAAAGCGTTAGTGAAGTGCAAGGAACATCTACTTTTTGCAAAACGGTTGCCGAGCTCAGTAGCAAAAATCCCACTATCCTATCCTCTGAATACTTAAGAAACTACAACAGGCTCGATCCTACTTGCCTTACCCTACGCCACAAGAGAATGGGCCATGTTTTTAGCCTCGAAGGAAAAATCCACTTGATCGACGGCACAACGCGATCTTTGGAAGGAAGCAATGAGACCTTCTTTCTACCGATGCTAAAAACTCTATTTGAGGCATTCGCGTCAAAACACCCCGATCTCGTCTCGGATTCCTTGCGAGTCTCTATGAGCAATGCTTTCTCCAAAGCGGTTTGGAATGACACCGTTTCTGATGAGAAGATCGCTGAAATCCATCAGCTGATCCATGATCCTAATCACACAGATTCTATCATCGTCGGCTCGGGTTGGGATTGGCATTCCACACAGCTGGTCTTTCGCAGGATAAAAGGAAAACTCTATCTTTGCTGTTGCAATAGAGGTTCAGACCACAAAAACAAGCCTGGAATCTGTATTTTCTCTATCGACAAAGAAAAAGAGAAGTCCATTACTCCTGAGTTTTTAAAGCGCGTTGCTTCTAGGATGAACTTCACTGAGAAAAACTACACCTCTCGCGAAAAAATTCAGGAAGAATTAGAAGCGACTGAAGTTTGCTACCTGCCGATGAAAGCGCAAAAAGTGGGCAATTGCGTTTATACAAGCTTGAAAGCGGTCTTTCTTGCCATTTTGTTTTTGGAAGAAAGCCAAAAAGATTCAGACAGTCTATTTACCCCATCAGCTCAAGAGCGCGCAAAGAAAATTTATAAAGATCTCCTCCGCTTCGATGATCGAATGATCCTAGAGGATTTTCTGATCGAGATGGAGAAAATAACGCCTACGCAAATGCTCTCGGAAGAATATCAACCTTATCTTAAAGGTCTTAAACAGTTAACGGATGGAGTTCAAAAATGGTTGATCTCAGAGATCAAAAGTTGTCAGACGGAAACTGAAAAAGAGCAACTGTACTATGCTGTAAGAGCTATCCATCGCTTTAAGCAGAGGCTAATGCAACAGGGCTTGATCTTACATCAATTTAAGCGCTAGAAATCGATTCTCGCTTTAAGCGTTAATCCGTAAAAAGCGAGATCCCCTCTTTGGCGGAAGTATGTGGGGCGGACATCGTCTGTAAATTGCTCTGTCTGGTTTTGGTTCCACCATTGCTGCGCCTCAAAGCCAAGGCTTAAGCCGAAATGGCATTTATCCCGATGAAAGTTATAGTCCCAAGCAAGTCCAGCCGCTAGCTGCAGGAAAGGGCTGACTAAGTGGAAATCGTCCGAAAGATAGACCACTTCCGTACCCCCTAACTGATACTGTTTTTGGGTATTGAGAAATTGGCCGATAACAAGCGATGTTGCCGCGTCACCGAAGAAACTAAAGCCCGCACCAAGCTGCCAATTGATTTCAGTTCCAATGAGTGGTCCCGCCCCTTTGAAATCATTTTTAAAACGCGTGCGGAATGTCTCTCCTAGTGGAATATAACCGCCGTGATAGGAGAAATGGGCGTGTTGGTCGATCCACGCGCCCTTCATTCCAAAGAACGGAGAAAAAACAAGCGTTTTGGTGAGGTAATAGGCCTTTCCAAATTGCAGATCAACGTTTTGAAATTCGATCTTCCAGTAACCTGAAGCATGGTCAGTAGCGTTTCCACTTACTCCGGACCCTTGAAAAAGGAACAGAGGATAGGCGTTGTGTGCTTTATGCGACCCATGCGGATTAAATCGCGTGTAGTTTGCATAAATCGTCCAGCCGTCAAAAGAAGGAAGATGCGCTCCTACACCCGCTCTAAATCCGGATTGAAAATCGAATTTGACCTGCTTTGAAGTCGCAAACTCCATTCCTTCTTGGCGCGTTCTCCAATACAGCCATTCCCCAGTAAAGTAAATATGGCCAAAGGGAGCTAAAAATCCTGTTCTTGGATATTCGAGACCCTCGGATTTTTCATGACGATTTTCCGGATTTGACATTGAAATTTGATCCCTATTGCAAGCAAGAAGTTGCGGCGAAGACATGTTGGATGTCTTTACAAAGTAAGGACGGTCGTCAGGCAGTTCAACTCGCTCTTCGGAAGGCGCAGGCGTTTTCTTTTCGTTTTTAGGCTGCGTCTTGCTAGAAAACCATTCATTTTTGATCTTGCGCGATTTTTTTTGTGGCGTCGCTGGCTTAGATTCCGTTTCAGGCGTGCGTCTCACTCCAGCAAAATGAGGTTTTGCGCGCTTAGGCAGTACAGTTTTTTCCGCCTCTACTTTGGCGATTTCTCCTTTCTTAGGCGGAAATGCGACACGCCTGCTTTTTTTTGCAGGCTCAATTGGCGTAGCTTGTTCGCTTGTTTCTGCTATTTCCCGGGGCTGAGATTCTTCTTCGGCAAAGGCTACTGCACTTAAAAGAAGAGAAAATGCGGTGAGAGAAATAATATACCCAACGTGACTGAAAATTCGGTTTAGGACCGAAGCGAAAGCTCCCGCGATTGGCGCGATCGAATCGTCGCCACTATTAGAAATAGGGGCTAGATTCGATCGTCCAATCCCGGGACTTTGGCTCGGTCTTAAATCCAAATTTTCAATCACGTTGGGAATAAATCGCGATGCCATAAAACCCCCTCTAGTGGCGCAAATAAAAAGAGAGTTATAGCTTGAAAACTCTTAAAAGAAAAGCCCAGAATTAATCCAAGCAAGGCACAAGACATTATAAGATTTTATAATGTCCTGTGCCCTGTTAATCCAAGGATATGCCCAACGTGATTGAAAATTTGGATTTAAGACCGAGCCAAAGTCCCGGGATTGGACGATCGAATCTAGCCCCTATTTCTAATAGTGGCGACGATTCGATCGCACCAATCGCGGGAGCTTTCGCTCCGGTCCTAAACCAAATTTTCAGTCACGTTGGGTATAAGAGGCTGTTTTTGTTACTCATGGACAGTTTTCGTAAGCTCTTGGAAAGAGCTGTCACTGCGGATTGGGTCAAAGAGATGATCAGAAAGCACTTCGGGGATATTGACAAGGCCTTCGCTGATGGCTGTCTGCAGCCAGCCCACCGTAGGAACAGCCTGTTTTAACTGCGCATGCGCGTATGCGTTGCGAAGCGCCGTTTCCATGCTTGGCCACGATTGAAAACAAGGGCCAGCAAGTTCAACAACAAGAGGAAAATCTTTCTGCTCAAAAGCGGCTTTGTGCAAAAGGCACAAAGCGTCGCTGCCTAACTCTTCGCGAATCGAGCAAAGAAGTTCATAAGCATCTTTAATCTCGCCTTTCTCGTACTTTAAGAAAGCGATGTATTGTGTAGAAAGCTCGAAAATCATTCCTTTCTTTGCTTTTGTTCGGATTTGCTGACAAAGCTGATAGGCCTCTTCCCGATTTCCTTTTTGCATCATCTCTTCTACTTTTTCGAGCTGCTCACGCAGAGCATCGTCGCGGTCTACCTCGGAGAGATGGCGCGTTCTGCGGAACGTTTCAAAGCTCTGATAAGCGAGAAGAAAGAAAAGTGCGCCAATGAGAAACGCCTGCGTGATAAAGAAAAAGATGCTGATGCCCATCGCAATGACCATGCTCGTCACAATCGCATATCTCACTCCTTTCAATCCAAAGATCCTCTCGAGAACAATGCGCAGCAATTGTCCTCCATCGAGCGGCATGACGGGAAGCAGGTTAACTACAGTCCAAAACAAATTGACGACGCGCGTTAGCTGAAGGATCGATCCTGTCATGCCTTGCGCCAGCGCAGGGACTTGCAAAAGAAACGTCGCTAAGACAACGAGAAGAAAGCCAAAAAGCGGACCATCCAGAACGATAAAGAACTGTCTCCAAAAAGAAAGCTTTTGGCCATCGTGATAAGTCAGCCCTCCCAAAGCAACGAGTTCAATGCGAGGGTTTTGGCCAAATAATAAAGCGGTTAATGCATGGCCGCATTCGTGAAAGAGAACCGATACAAAAATAATCCCTATCCAGATCAAAGTACCGATAAGGCTTTGACTATTCAGAAAGCCGATCAGTGCTGCAAACAACCAAAAAGTAGGGTGGATCGTCACAGGGATACGACCGCTAAAATGCATTCTCATTTCTTATTCCTTTGCATAGCCTCAAGCATCACCTCTCCCATCTGCGCTGGAGATTTTGCGACAGAAACGCCAGCCATGCGCAAGGCGTCGATTTTACTCTGTGCATCCCCTTTTCCGCCAGAAATGATCGCTCCTGCATGGCCCATCCGACGTCCTGGCGGTGCAGTCAAACCCGCGATATAACCCGCTACTGGCTTGCTGCAGTGTTTTTTGATCCAATGCGCAGCTTGCTCTTCTGCATCGCCACCAATCTCGCCAATCATCAGAATCCCTTCCGTTTCAGGATCTTCTTCAAAGAGCTTAAGAATATCGATAAAATTTGTGCCATTCAAAGGATCTCCACCGATACCTACACAAGTGGTTTGGCCAAGGCCTAAAATCGTCGTCTGCCACACCGCTTCATAGGTCAAAGTTCCCGACCTAGAAACAATTCCAATTTTACCTCGTTTATGAATATAGCCCGGCATGATGCCGATTTTACACTCACCTGCGGTGATCACTCCAGGACAGTTCGGACCAATCAACCGAGAATGTTTGCTGGCTCGCATGATGCGAGAAACTTCGAGCATATCGCGAATAGGAATTCCTTCAGTGATACACACAATGAGAGGAATTTTTGCATCTTCAGCTTCCAGAATCGCATCAGCTGCATAAGGAGGCGGCACAAAAATCACGGTCGCATCGCAATGCGTTTGTTTTTTCGCTTCCAGCACTGTGTCAAAAACAGGCAACCCCAACACTTTTTGTCCGCCTTTTCCTGGAGTTACCCCTCCTACAAAATGCGTGCCATAAAGCAGACCTTGCTCCGTATGAAACATTCCGGCTTGGCCTGTAATTCCTTGTGTGATCACCTTAGTCTTTTTATGAATTAAAATCGCCATTGCCTCATCCCTTTTTCAGCACTGCACAAACTTTTTCAGCCGCTTCAGCCATTCCATCTGCTGCAATGATCGGCAGCTTAGATTTTTCGAGAAGTTTTTTCCCCTCTTCGACATTAGTCCCTTCCATGCGTACAACTAAAGGAACTTTGATCCCCAGCTCCTTCATCGCATCGATGATCCCTTCAGCGAGCGTAGCGCAATTCATAATTCCCCCAAAAATATTCACCAGAATCGCTTGTACTTTTGGGTCATTTAGAATGATCTTAAATCCTGCGGAAACCTTTTCTTTAGAAGCCCCCCCACCCACATCGAGAAAGTTGGCTGGCTTCCCTCCATTGTATTTGATGATATCCATGGTGGACATCGCAAGCCCCGCCCCATTAACCATGCACCCAATGTTGCCATCCAAAGCGATATAAGCGAGGTCGAATTCCTTAGCGAGCACCTCATTTTCCGATTGCTGCGTCTGATCGTAAAAACTTGCGATTTCTTTTTGGCGGAACAACGCATTATCATCTACAGAGAGCTTGGCATCGAGCGCCCAAAGCTTTCCATCTGTCGCTTCGACGAGAGGATTGATTTCGAGCAAAGAAGCGTCCGTATCGATGAAAGCTTTTGCGACTCCTTTTGCAATCTGAGTTCCTATCTTTGCCGCTTCCCCTTTCCACCCCATGAAGTTGCATAGACGCACTAAATGAAATCCTCTCACCGTCCCATTCAATTCAATGGGTAGCTTCAAAATTTTTTCGGGGTGTTTTTCAGCAACTTCTTCAATATCCATCCCCCCTTCAGGAGAGGCAATCAAAATAGGCTCTGCTTTTTCCCTATCGATCACAGCGCCGAGATAGTATTCCTTCTTGATATCCACAGGTTTAGAAATAATGACCTTATGCGCGATGACCCCTTGTGGCCCTGTCTGATTGTTGATCATTTTCATCCCCAGCAAGTGCTCCGCGACGAGAAAAATATCCTCAGGCGTCTTTGCAAACTTGACTCCGCCCGCTTTTCCCCTGCCGCCTGCATGAACTTGGATCTTGACGACCGCCTCTTTGAGTTTTAAATTCTTGATGATGACATCAACGTCATGGTTCTTGCTCGCGACACCAAACTCGGGGATGGGAATGTGGTAACGCTTTAAAATCTCTTTCGCCTGATATTCGTGGGTATCCATTTAAGGCTCCATATCTGAGAGAATTGGAAAACTCGAAAGGACGAAAAAATCGCCCTTTGATGTCCCTCGCCGCTTTCGTTGAGATTGGCAAGAAGCTTCTAACCTGGATTTTGGGTTCCTTTCATAGAGACTTACTGCATCTTTCGGCCAAATCTTGTATATTTTGGCACGTCCATAGTGCTTTCAGCTATTGAACGTGCCAAAATATACAAGATTTGTCTCGAAATCTACAGCAATTCTCCATAAAACAAACCAAAAACTCAGGTTACTAAAACCATCGATTTTTCCCATCGCTGGAGTTTTATAATTCCCTCTACTTCAATTCCCTTATGTGATAGACTGGGATTTCCATCAATTAATATTTTAACACCCTCTCATGTTTAATTTCCTCAAAAGTGGGTATGAAAAAATCAAGAGCGCTCTAAGCAAAACGCGCTCCGCTCTGTCACAGCGTATTCGTGGACTTTTCGGAAAGCCGTGGAATGAGGAAACCTTCGACCAACTGGAACAAGTCTTGTTTGAGGCAGATTTAGGAACAACATGCGCTGCCTCTTTTGTGGAACATTTGCGCTCTTCCCTTCGCCTGCATCCTACCAACGACATTGCTCAAATCCTGAAAATTTTTCACGATAAAACCCTCTCTATTCTTAACACTTCTCAACCCACAACCCCTACGCTACCCGCTTCCGGTGAGCCCTATGTCTTTCTGATCGTCGGCGTGAATGGCAGTGGAAAAACTACTTCCATTGCAAAACTCGCTAAACGTTTCCAAAGCGAGGGAAAGAAAGTGCTTCTTGCCGCTGGGGATACCTTCCGCGCAGCGGCGATCGAACAACTTTCTACTTGGGCAGACAGACTTAAGCTCGATATTGTGAAGTCTTCACCCGGCTCCGATCCTTCCGCAGTTGCCTTCGACGCGCTCACGGCTGCAAAAGCCCGCGGCGCCGACATCGTCCTGATCGATACCGCAGGACGCCTGCAAAACAAGACCGACCTCATGAAAGAGCTGGAAAAAATCCGCCGCGTCCTCGTCAAAGTCATTCCTACAGCACCCCATGAAACTCTCCTCGTGCTCGATGCGACCACCGGCCAAAACGCCGTTGATCAGGCACGCGTTTTCAACGAGGCCACCCCCCTAAATGGCATCATTCTTGCCAAACTCGACGGCTCCGCCAAAGGCGGTATCGTTCTTTCTATCTACCAACAGCTCGGAATCCCCGTCCGCTGGGTAGGTACCGGCGAGCAGGCTGATGACTTTGAGCCCTTTGATCCCCTCGCCTACGCTGATTCTCTCTTTCCCATTGAAGCTTAGCATCTTAAAATTAGTAAATAAATTTAACTAAATCTTAATAAAATAATTAATCTATTCTGTTAAAATTTAAGAGAATTATTCAAAATAAATATAAAATATAGGTTTAAAAATGCACCCAACAAATCCTAAAATTTCAAATACAAACATTAATACAATGGTGACCCTTGCTTTGGAGGCCCACGATCAAAAAAATCCCGAGTTTTTAGGCGTAGCCATAGAGCACTTAGAGCAATATCCTCTAACTCCAGAACAAAACTATAAAATTGTGGCAATTCTGAAAACTGTCTCTCCTGAAAGCGTTTTGCAGGCTCCCTCATTAATCACCCAAATTTTGAATGAAGAAACAAAGGCATTAGACTTCTTTCAAAACTTAAACTCTTTATTTTCTTCGATGAAAGCATTTGCAATAGAACTTTATGAAGATGCCGCAAATGGAGCTCATACTTTCAGCATGTTAATCAATAAACAGTCTCCTATTCTCTCTGTGATTCCCGAAGATTTAATAGGACTTTTATTTAGATTTATAGAATCTCCCAAGGATAAGCATGCCTTCGGTTTAACATGTAAAACCCTATGCGCAATTTCTGCAACTCTTCCAATGGAAATTTCTTTTTGTCCGGGTAGAGTTTTAAAACTTAGAAATTTCGTAGAAATGGGTTTTCTTCACAGAATGAAATTCACCGAAAGAGCAAATCAACTTTGTTCAGCAATTCGTGAAACCAAAATACAGTCCAGTTGCGCTTTGACAACTGCTGAAAATGATCTCTACAAAGCATTTAAAATCTGCTCTCTACCCTATCATGGGTGTCCGAATTCTAGCGACTTTCCTTTTCTTGTGAGAATGATTAGAGAAAATCTCTCAAAAGCACTTGAATCTATCCCGGGTGTCCAACGCGAAGATCATCTACACGAATCCATTCTCAATCATTTCAATGAGAAGGTTTTCTTAGATGCAGTCGCAGACTTTGCAAGCTCGCCTATCACCAAAATGACACCCCATTACTTTTTGAAAGCAGTTGCTGAACTCCAAGCATTTTGCCCAATACTAAACATCGTGTCCATTGAAGCTATTCTTCGCAATGCTATCAGAACAACTCAGAGCGACGCACTGAACAGGTTAGCCAAATTAGACACTTCCAGTCCCGAATTTGAAGGGCTCAAGCAGACAATTATCTCTGAGTTAACCGAGTTGTTAGCCGTAACACATTCAAGAATGATGGAACTTGTAGGGGCTACTGGTCAAAACGGCAAGATCCATGAGGCTCAGAAATTAATGCGCGCTGTTGAACCAGATGGATTAGACGCAGAGAACGCTATAAAAGCATTCGGTGACTTAATGGCTGAACTTGCCTCCCTCTGTTGTTGGGACAACGGCTATATCGTTGGGGGAAAAGAATACGAAATTCGAGGAAAGCTTGATAACCCAGACGCAGCGGTACTTGGGCTTTGTCCATTTTTTGCAGAACTTAATCTTGAAGTATTGCCCGGTGAAGAAGAAACTCGCTCTAAAGCACTCCATCGGATTATTGACTAATACACCAATTGCCCTAGGGAAGCGGCAATAACCGCCGCTTTTGTGGTCAAACTCGGTTTTTTACCTAAGTCCTTTATTTTTAAATATTTCGATTCATCCTCCATTAAAAAATTCTATCTTCTCTTTGATGCTCAAGTACTTAGATATTCGTAAAATTTTATTATAAGTCCTTGATTATTGATGTTTTAAAGATTAAAAAGATAATAATTATTTTTACGTTTTTAATTAAATTGATTATGATATAATTATATATAAGAAATAAGGAGATTTTATTATGTCTACTATTTTAAATAATAATAGGGTTATTAATCAGCATGATCCCATACTTGAAAAGCTGCACGCTGAGAATTTTGGTCCGAATTGCGCACAGAGTAATTTTCCCGCATCTCAATCTACCCATCCTTTAGCCCGTCCCCCGTCAATCCCCTACCAACAAACACAGGGGAAAGAGCCTCACGCTTTTACAACTGCGGCTAGCATTCGCGCATCCACAGAAAGAAATACATCCGAGCTACCCCCACCTCCCACGAAATTTGCATCTAGAGGTATAAACCCATTTACCTCCGATTCAGAGTCATTCTATATAAGACAAAGTTTAAGTGACCAACCTCAGGCAAATCAGCTAACCGGTATCAGATCTTTCAACGAATTAACCAACCATCTTACAACTTATGCTGGGTGGAAAAATGCAGACACTCTTGAAGGGGGAATTCGTCCGTCAGAAGTTCGTCCGCCGGCAGAAGGGCTGGTGACGCGCATTTTTAACTCGATTCTAGGATGTTTTGACCCTGCTCGAGATATTGCATCATCTACCCGCCCCAAAAAAAGAAGTAAACCCCTTCTACCACCTAGAAAAGGTAGTCCCCTACCCTCGGAAAGTCCAATTTCAAATAAACATTACTTAGTGCATCCAGGCGATAGACCTATCAAAGAATTAGCTGCGCGTGTTAGAGCTAATGTTGAGGCTAATAATATTCCGGATTATAGGCTTCCCTCAATTCAAATATCGAAAAATCCCTCACTTCCTGAAATTAAACCATTGCATCCGAAGGGTAAACTAAAGGAAGGAATTTTCACATATCTTTTTAAGGGATTTGTGAGAGGCGTTAGCCGCTTTTTAGGCGCCATTGTGAGAGGTTTTGACCCTTCCTGGCACTAATTTTCAGAGATCACTTGATTTCAAAGCAGCAGGCGCCAACTAGCTTAAGGGCTAGGGCGCCCCATTCAAAGGGGAAGACGATTTGCTCTTTTTTTCGAGAGAGGAGCAGGGTTGCCTTTCCTCCTTCGCGATGCTCAGGAAGATGTATCTGAGCACATAAGTCTCCCAAGACAGTCACCTCAGGCTCCAGATCGGTTTTTTGTCCATCGACATCAAGGATGAGGTTGATTTTCTCCTGTGGATCGAATCCTTGTGCAAACAGCAGGAACTTTTCTCCTTGATCGCCTTGAAGCTCTAGGCTGAGATGGATCCCCTTTTTGGATTTCATTTCGAGGGGAAAAGGGACCAGCTCTGCACTGTAGGCTTCGCTGCCTGTTTCCGACTTCATGAGGAAAGTCAAACGCTCTCCACGTTTTGCCGGACAGATCGCATACACATCCCCCCTCTCATTTTCCGCGGGCTGAAAGATCAAATGCCCACGCGTATTTGCATAGTATCTGAAGGTTTCCGTCTGCGCGCCATCGAAGCTTCTAACGATCAGACGGAAGGTTTGTTTGGGAGGAAAGTTTTCCGCACGCAGAGTATAACGGTGAAAAATCATTCCTTCCCAATCGATCTGGCCGAATCTCTTTTCGCAGCGCAGCATTGGCTCTTTTCCAAAGAGGGGTTGCATAAGAGCGATAAATGCAAAAACACTCAAAGGCAATTTCATTTTCACCTTTTCTTTTTCCACACCATAGCAACAAGTGGTGAAATGTCAAGACGGTTTCCCCTTAAAATTCTCTCTTGTCATTCATTTTTTATTTTGACATAGTGAGCCAAATTGAGAAGAAAACCGTGTTATTTGAGAGAGCAAAAAATGTTGTGCCAAGAATTATCTCTGTACTCTCCTCAAGCTTTGAGTCAAAAACATCACCGCAGCTTACTTATTCAATTTGTACTCTTTGAAAACATGGAAGCTTATAAAGCAATGCTCGCACGCAAATGGGACAGCATCTATAGAAGGCACCCGCGCTTTTTTCCCTATGATTGGGCAATAACAACGGGACATCTCAACAAAATTCAAGAGCATGGTCTTCTTCTTAGAGCAGCTTTTCCCGATAATCTAAGTGCAGTTAAATCTTTTGAAAAGACCCTTTCAAAGAGTTTAATTTCTTTATCCAAAATGGAAAATCACAGCCCAGAAAAATTTGAACCCATCCTCCAAAAAATCTATCTAGCGCTAGAACCCTTCATCGAAAACTGCAAGGAATGTGAAAACCTTCTTTTTTTTCTGCTTAAGAATCGGCCGACGATTGACGCATGGAAAGGCGAAGGCTACCTGCGCAATTTTCTTTGTAAAATCTATTCCTGGGAACTGGAAACTCTGGGCGAAAAAATGTGCGACCAGTATCATCAGCGCGGTTTCTTTTCCCAAATCCCAGAATTTAAACTTTTGCTGACAGAACTTTTGCATGCATAATCTGTGCTTCGAGCTGGATTCTCTCATTCGCGATACAATGCTATTCTTAAAAGATCCTCTTTTGCCTAAACAGACTTTATTTGCTTCAGAAGAAGATCTGTCTTTTTTTCGCTCAAAATCGACAGCAGCTTTGCCCAAACCTAAAGAGTCGCCACTGCCCGCTCCTCCCCCGATTCCTAAACCGGCACCTTTACCTCACAAAAAAGAGAGGTTTCCTACTCAAGAAAATCCCATTATCGAAGAAATTATACCCAACGTGATTGAAAATTTGGATTTAAGACCGAGCCAAAGCCCCGGGATTGGACGATCGAATCTAGCCCCTATTTCTAATAGTGGCGACGATTCGGTCGCGCCAATCGCGGGAGCTTTCGCTTCGGTCCTAAATCAAATTTTCAGTCACGTTGGGTATAGACCTGTGGCCAAACCTTCTGCAAAAATCCCAGAATCCTCGAACGAAGCAGGTTTTGACAAAATAAAAATGACTCTTGTTAGGGTAGCGCCCCATGTCCAGCTCGTCGCTGCTGTGCCCGATGACACAACGGCTAAAAAAATTGCCGGCGGCTGGAAAGAAAAAATTGAGGATGCAGAAGTTGTTCTTCTGGCTTGCGAAACGGACGCCGATACGCTCGACCTGCTCAAGAGCCTTGGGAAAGCCATCGATCAAAATCTCGCGAAAGCGAAGATCATCACCGCAGAGAAATTGGAGCAAGAGAAACGTTGGGATATATTTTTACAAAAGAACCCGTTCCGCTTGATCGTCGCTACGGAAGCGATGAAAAAACTTCCGGAATTAATGTCATTCTATCATTCTGTCCCTGCCCAATCGCAATTTTTCTTAGGAAAAACCCCTCTTCTCGTCTTGAAGAATGCCTCTATTTACAAGGCGATCGAACAGAAAGCTCATCTCTGGAAAACCCTTTGCCAATTGTTAAAAAAATGA
This sequence comes from Chlamydiia bacterium, assembly GCA_021324995.1. Taxonomy (GTDB): domain Bacteria; phylum Chlamydiota; class Chlamydiia; order Chlamydiales; family Rhabdochlamydiaceae; genus CAJCIW01. The sequence goes on from JAJPIB010000075.1 coordinate 33,054, forward strand.
AAGGATGTACGGTTGCCGAGGTGATCCTCGATGATGCACTTGACACATCTCTCGATTACCGCATTTCGGAAGAGCTGTTAGGAAAAGTTCAGTTGGGTTGCCGCGTAAAAGTTCCTGTTGGGAATTCAGAGCGTCAAGGAACCATTGTTAGGGTCAAAGAGACGAGCCCTTTTGCTAAATTGAAGCAAATCGCCGCAGTTTTAGCGGAGAAAGCCCACATCACTGAGGAATTGTTCAAGCTCGCCGAATGGATTTCTGCCTATTACTGCTGCCCTTTGCGCAAAGTTTTGAAGACCATGCTTCCCCCAAGCGTTCGAGGCAAAGCTAAAATTAAAGAGCAGCTTTTCATTAAATCTGCTCTTTCCCAAAATGCCCTTGCAGAGATGTGCGATACATTGCGACGATCGCATCCTGCGCAAGCGCTCGTTCTGGACGCTATCCTGAAATCCCCGAAAGGAATCCTTCTCACAAAACTTTTAGAGACAACCGGGCTTGCGCGCCGTCCCGTCGATAACCTGGTCAGAAAGAAAATCCTCCTCTGCCAAAAGGTGCAAATCGACCGGTCGCTTTTAACGGGTGAGGAATACTTTCCTACCAAGCCAAAAATACTGAATGAAGAGCAACTAGAAGCTTTGGAGAAGATCAAAAAGAGTCTCGATGCAAGCCGCTTTGAAGTTCGGTTAATCCACGGAGTGACGGGAAGCGGCAAAACGGAAGTCTATCTCCAGGCGATCGACCATGCGCTTCAATTGAAAAAAGGGGTATTGTTTTTGGTGCCAGAGATCGCTCTCACTGGACAGATGATCGAAAGATTGAAAGGGAGATTTCAGGAGAAGATAGCGATTCTCCATCACCGCCTCTCCCTAGGAGAGCGACATGATGCCTGGCATCTCATCCGCGATGGCAAAGCAATGATCGCCATTGGAGCGCGGTCTGCCATTTTTAGTCCGATTCAAAATCTCGGGCTCATCATCGTGGATGAGGAGCATGAGCCTTCTTACAAGCAGTCCGATGAGGCGCCCGCTTACCACGGCAGGGATGTCGCTGTGATGCGGGGCAAATTGACGGGAGCGACCGTGATTCTAGGCAGCGCGACGCCCAGTGTGGAAAGCTACCATAATGCGCAAAAAGGCAAATACAAGATCAGCGTACTCTCCGGCCGCGCCGACAGCGCGACACTTCCCAATGTTACTGTGATTGATATGAAGGATGAAATCGCAAAAAATAAAGGATTCACTCTTTTTTCAAATCCTCTGATCAAAGCGATTGAAGAGCGCATGCGCATCGGAGAGCAAGTCATTCTCTTTTTAAACCGCAGAGGCTACAATACCTCGCAAATGTGCACCGCGTGCGCACATGTTCTTCAATGCCCCGGATGCGACACGAATTTAACCTTCCACTTAGGCGAGAATGTGCTCGCTTGCCACCTGTGCGATTATCGGTTAACTCCTCCTCCCAAATACTGTCCGGGTTGCAAAGCGGAAGGATCTCTCAAGTTTAAGGGGGCCGGAACGGAGATGGTGGAGCGCGCTCTGCATGCTTTATTGCCTGAGGTTAGGACGCTGCGGCTCGATGCCGATACGACTCGTCATAAAGGAAGCCATGAGATACTCTTCAAAAGCTTTCGCGCGGGTAAAGCAGATGTCCTCATCGGCACTCAGATGATTGCGAAAGGATTGCACTTTCCACAAGTCACTCTCGTTGGTGTACTGAATGCCGATGGAAGCCTGCAAATTCCCGACTTCCGCGCCAGCGAAACGGTTTTTCAACTTCTCACCCAGGTCGCGGGAAGATCGGGAAGAGGAGAGTTAAAAGGAGAGGTGATCATCCAGACTCACATGCCGGATCATCCCATTATCGGGCTGGCTAAAGAACAAAATTATGGAGGATTTTTTTCCCAAGAAATTGCGCTGAGGGAGCTTTTCCGCTATCCTCCTTTCACGCATCTTGTCAAGCTTACTTTTCGCGGCAAGAACTCTCAAGAGATCCAAAAGCGTGCAGATGAATTGCGCATCCAGCTCATCATGCAGCTTCCTTCTGATTTCGAAATTCTGCCTCTTGTTCCCTGCGGCCATGCGAAGATTAAAGGAGACTTCCGCTTTCAGTTTATCGTCAAAGGAGAGAAAATTGGCCAACTTCTCGCCCTTCTGAAAAGAGAAGACAGGGGTTCGGAAAACCTTCGCCTCTCGATCGACGTCGATCCCCTTTCTACTTTCTTTTAGACTTCTTGCGTAACGTGCTTTTCTTGAAAAAATCGATGATTTTACGGATTTTCTCCTCTCCACAGCCAAGACAATGTAGGGGGGCTGAGGAGAAAATTAATAAATAAGGGCGATTTTGGCAAATTTTTCTCAAATCTTCAATTTTTTTGGGTATAGCGGCCTGAATCTACAAGATTCTCTGCTTGCGCTATTGGTCAAAAGCATTTAAAATGGCACTTCAAATCTTAATTTAAAGACGTAAACCTATGACAGAGCCAGATTACCACCACCACGAAGAATTCATCAACCGCACCCAAAAGTTGGCAGAAATCAAAGAGATGGGGATCGATCCCTACCCCCCCAAATTTGACCCAAGCGCAACTCCAGGAGAGCTGAATGCCCAATGGGAGGGCAAGGAGCTAGGGCATAGCGAAGAAGCAGGTGAAGGAAAAACGGAAAAAGCGAGTGTAGCGGGCCGCCTCGTTCTTTTTCGAGCGATGGGTAAAAATGCGTTTGCGCATATTCAAGATGAAACCGGACGCATTCAAATCATGTTCAACCGCGATTTGACTTTGGTGGAAGGATTCCACCCCACTCCAGAAATGAGCGCCATCAAATTCATCGAAAAAAAACTGGATCTCGGCGATATCATCGGTGTTGAAGGGAACTTGTTCCGCACCCAAAAAGGAGAATTGACACTCTTTGCAAAACGGGTCGTTATTCTTTGCAAAACGCTTCTCCCACTCCCCGACAAACATAGCGGAATCTCTGACAAAGGCGTAAGATATCGCAAGCGCTGGCTCGATTTGATCGCTAATCCAGACGTCGTTCACGTCTTTCAATTGCGCTCCCGCATCCAAAAACTCATTCGCGAATATTGCGGGCGGTTTGGATTTATAGAAGTAGAGACTCCTGTTTTGCAAAACGCCTATGGCGGTGCTGAAGCCCGTCCTTTCATCACAGAGCTCAATGCCTTGGACCAAGAAATGTTTTTAAGAATCTCTTTGGAGCTTCCCTTAAAGAAATTGATCGTCGGCGGTTTGCTCAAGGTCTTTGAAATGGGAAAGGTATTCCGCAACGAAGGGATCGATCGTACGCACAATCCTGAGTTCACAATGCTCGAGGCCTATGCGGCCTACTGGGATTACAACGACATGATGGTCTTTACGGAAAATCTTTTCGAAGAAATTGCGTTAAAACTATTCGATACTACAAAGCTGACTTTTTCTTCTGAAACAGGTGCGGAAAGAACGATCGATTTAAAAGCGCCATGGAAGCGAATTTCGATGGTCGATAGTATCCGACTGTATGGAGAAATTGACGCAGAGAACCTCAATGATGATCAGATCCGCAAGATCTTGCTCGATGTCGGAACACTCGATCCGAAAGCTGTGAATAGCGCTCCTCGCGGCAAATTGATCGCCTACCTCTTTGAAGAGTTTGTGGAAAAACACTTAATTGAACCGCACCACATTATCGACCATCCCATTGAAACAACACCACTGTGTAAACTTCACCGGGATCCCAAACTGCGTAGTGAGCGATTTGTCGAACGCTTTGAAACATTCATTTTGGGAAGCGAGTTCTGCAATTCCTATTCCGAACTCAACGACCCCGTTTTGCAACGAGAACTCCTCGTCGAGCAGGCAAAAAAAAGGGATGCTGGCGATGAATGTGGCACTCCCCTTGACGAAGAATTTATTGAATCCATTTGTCAAGGAATGCCCCCTACCGGCGGCCTCGGCATTGGGATTGACCGGCTCGTCATGCTCTTCACAAAAGCCCAATCGATCCGCGATGTTCTTTTCTTTCCGATCATGCGCCCAGGGGAATAAAAAAACTGCCCTTGTTAGTTCTCTAACAGAGACTGGACAAGACGCAGTCCATGATCAGTGAGATAGACGGATTCTCCCTCTCCCTTTTTGACGAAATTGGCTTGGGCTAGATCTCGCGAAATCACATAGGTGCCTCGATCGTTTTGACCGATCGCCCTTCCGATCTCGTAGCGGTCTACAGGTTCCTGTGGGCCGCCAAGCTTAGAAGCAAATTCATAGAGCTTCATTAAAAATAATTCGTCCTTCGTTCTTCCTTTTTTCGACATTAGAATCTATCCTTCTTTTTGATCCGCGAGCCTTGGGGAGTGTCTTCGATGAAATAACCGCGAGAATGGATCAAATCCCTGCATTCATCGGCTACCTTCCAGTTTTTTTCTGCACGTGCCGCTTCTCTTTTCTTTAAAGCCTCTTCCAACTCTGGAGGAATGACCTCTGGCTCTACTTCTAGCGGCAACACACCTAAAACCTGATCGATTTTATGGAGAAAATCTAAAACGTCTTCCGCTTCTGAAATCCCGATCTTTTCTTGATCGCACAAACTGTTGACTTCCCGAATCATATCAAAAACAGCTGCGAGAGCAGGAGAGATATTTAAATCATCTGCAAGATGAGCCACAAAGTGATCCATCGTCTTTTGCAAAAGAGGGAGGATAAATCCATGGTCTTTTTTCACTTTCAGATCGTGAAGAATTTTTTCCACATGCTCAGGAGCTGCTTTCAGGGTCTTTTGCAGAATGGGCTTCATGAAGGAAGGATCGAAAATGTCTGTTTCATTTTCATCGCGTACATTATGGATAATATGGGAAAGAATCTTATGGGCATCGGGCAGATCCTGTAGATTTTTTTTCAGAAGGGATTTCAATAGGATATGTTCTTTTTCGGCCTGGATAGCGGTCAAAATGTGGTCAAGCACGTGACTTTCTTCCGGCGTTTGCAAAAGACTGCGTTCGATGATCGGCCGAATTTCATGCGCATCAAAGATGTCGCGTGTCTTATTCGCATGGACATCGAAAAGGATTCTTTCGCGGATGTGTTTTTTCTCCAGATGTTCGGGAAGAGCCTTCTCTAAAATGACATCAAGCGCCTTTCCCATTTTTTCTTTGCGGATCGCATGCAGTCGTTCAATAAAATCAGAAAGCCTCTCCAGAGAAGCAACGGTGGCATCGAGACCAGCAAACGTAAAGTTAAGCTGCGTGCGGTAGTGCGTTTGTAGCAGCATATAGCGGACTTGTTTACCCGTATAGCCTTTACTTAGCAAATCGCGGAGAGTGTAAAAATTGCCTAAACTCTTCGACATTTTTTTGTGATCGACGAGCAAGTGCTCGGCATGCACCCAATGTTTAACAAAATGACGACAGGAATACGCCTCGCATTGGGCGATCTCATTTTCATGGTGAGGAAAAATATTATCGACGCCACCAACGTGAATATCTATGGATTCGCCCAAAAGATCCATCGCCATGGCCGAGCATTCGATGTGCCAGCCTGGTCGGCCTCTTCCGAGCGCTGAATCCCAGTAGATCTTTCCATCTCTTTCTGGCTCATAGCCTTTCCAGAGCACAAAGTCTCTTGCGTTTTCTTTATCGTACTCATCGAGATCGACACCCGATGCGCCGGTCTTTAAGTCTCTCATGTGTAAATGGGATAACCGTCCGTAAGAAGGAAATTTCTCGATAGAAAAATAAATGCTTCCTTCAAAGTGATACGCTATTCCTTTGTCCAAAAGTTTTTGGATAATCGCTACCATTTCATCGATATATTCAGTCGCTTCCGGATAATATTCGACGGTTTCAATATTTAAGGTTTTAAGGTCTTCGAAAAAAGCCTCTTTAAAAGGCTTTGTAAAGGCGTTCAGAGAGACATTTTTCTGAATTGCCCCTTTGAGCGTTTTATCATCGATATCGGTGAGATTCATCGCCTGAGTGACAGGGAAGCCAAAAAATTTAAGAGTTCTGCGGAGCAAGTCTTCAAAAACGTAGGTGCGGAAGTTGCCGATATGCGCAAAATTGTAAACGGTCGGACCGCATGTATACATTCGAATCGTCTTGCCATCTAAAGGCCAAATCTCTTCTTTTTGGCTGCTTTCAGTATTATAAAGTTTTAAACGGTGTTTTTTCATGAAAGAATGCGCTGGATTAATTTTGAATTTCGTCGAGAAGACGATAATGGGTTTTACCCGTCCCCGTCAAGGGAATCTGCTCTAAAGTGCGCACCTCGGCAATCTTGACGATCCGCCCATAGCCGCATTCCTTAAGTGCTGTATTGACATCCTCCTTGCTGATGGAGAAAGTCGTAAATAGGATAAGAGTAGGCTTATCGCTCTCTTTTTCTTGGGCGCTCACCGCAAGAATTGGTCCCTCTTTCTCCTCTTTTAACCAATTTTTTTCTTTAGCGAGCTTCACAAGTTCTTCTTCAAGACCGCCCAAGCTGACCATTTCGCCGCCAATCTTTACAAACCGCTTCAATCGTCCTGAAAGGATGAGATATCCCCTTTCATCGATATATCCGCGATCCCCTGACAAATACCACTTTTTATCGCCAACAGTAACAAAAGGGTCGCGAGGAGAACCGAGATACCCACTAAAGACGCTCGGCCCAAAGATGCAAACTTCCCCTTCGCTCCCTAAAGGGAGAGCCCTTTTATGTGTCTCATCGATAATTAACAGTTCGACACCGGGAATCGGCCTGCCAACTCCTGCGTGAGGTTCATTGATTCGATCGATCGTCACGATGGGACTGCACTCTGTGATTCCATAGCCTTCTAGAAGCCGTGAATCAGGCATGTGCTTATTGACATAGTCAAACAGCTCCTCAGGCGTCTTTTCTGCACCTGAGACGACAAGGCGCAGCGATTGGAGCTCTTCGGGCTTTGCGATCCGAAACACCGCACGTATGAAGCTTGGAGCGCAGCAGAAGAGTGTCGGCTTCCATTCGTGGATATCCCGCGCCATTCCATGGCTGTCAGTGGGATCGGGGGCATAACAAGCTCTCATACCGGCTAAGATCGGCAAAAGACCAGTCACTGAAAAGCCAAAAGAATGGAAAGGCGGGAGAACTCCATATAAAATGTCCTCATTTTTAAGATCTACGGTCTGAAGCGCAGAGCGTTGGTTGCTTAGGATATTTTCATGGGAGAGGGGCACTCCTTTGGGAAGCGATTCTGTGCCGCTTGTAAATAGGATCACAGCAGGATCGGAAGGTTTGATAGCTGTAAGTTTTAATTTCTTTAAAAGGGTGTCAGTTTTTCGATAACTTGACAATAGGCCGCAAAGTTTGTCCTTAAGGGTCACTGTTTTGCGAATGTCTTCCATCAAATGCAGCATCCCTTCGATCTTTCCTAGGTCGCCGCCTTCCATTTTATCGAGAAATTTTTCAGAAGTAATAATCGCTTGCATTTTCGTTAGATCTAGCGAATGGTCTAGAGCTTTGACTCCAGCTGTCCAATTGAGCATGACAGGCACCTTTCCCGCGAGCAAAACAGCAAAAATGATCAAATAAGTCCCTGAAGACGCCGGAAGCATAATTCCCAGTTTCTCCCCTGGAAGCTGGTAGAACTTTTTAGAAAGAATGAGTGCACCCAGTTTCAATTTAGAATAACTGAGCGGACCGGACATTGCGTCTAAAACACCTGTAAGCGAACCATGCTCGCTTACGCTTCGCAAAAAAACCTCTTGAAGGGTCTTCCCTGTAGGGATTTCTATTTTCTGACGCGTCTCTTTTGGCCAAGAAGCCCGTTTTACAGAAGTATCCGTCTGCGCATTTCCCGGCGGCTTACGATGACCTGACGCAAATTGAAGAACATCTTCAACGCCCTGAAGATCACCTGGGTTTAATCCTGACACATTGTACTGTTCATCAAGAAATACATAAACCTGGACGACGTCCAAAGAATCCAATCCAAGATCAACGGAAAGGCTCATCTTCCGATCGATTTGGTCTACGGGCTTCTTGGATAAAGCAGCGAGATAGGAAAGTACTTTTTGTTGTACTTCTGGAGGCAGGGACTGTTGTTCCAGCGTTTGGTACTGTTCCGCGGAGATAAGTACCGTGGGCATATCCTCTTTCCAAAAGGCGTAGGAAACTAGTTTAAGCGCTTCCGTACCTGGTTCGGGATAGCGGTTGTACCAGTTCTCTAGATACTTATTGAATTCAAGCCGTCCACCGTTTCTGGGAAAATCGGAAGGGGGAAGCTCAAATTCAATCAACACCTTCCGTCGAGGAGCAAAAAAAATCCCATTTTTAAGAAGGATCTTAATGCACTGCAACAGCACTTTTCCAAAATCGGGTGAGGATCCCGTCAATGCCCTGGAAAATTGGCTTCCCCAAAGGCCTGTAGTACGCACTAAGACGATGTTTCCTTCAGGAACTTCTTGAACAAGCTTATGGACAAAGGAAGCTCCTCCAACTACCTCACTTCCTGTGACTTTGAGCCTTCCAGAGGGATAAATAAGAAAGTTCACCCCCTCTTTTAGCCCCGTGGCTATATTGACGAATTGTTTTTCTACCCGTTTACCCCTCCATTTATTTGCCTGGGTATCCATTGTAGGCAAAGGCATAGCTCTCACAAGCTTCATGAAAAACTTAAATCCTTTTAAGTTGTAAAAATGTTCGACAACAAGGGGTCGCGGCTCAAACCTGGGCCAAAGAATTGACTCTAAAATAACTGGATCTATTTCAGCGGGATGATTGGGGAGAAAAAGGACACCCCCAGAAAGCTTGATTTTGTCTCGAGATAAGTTCTCCATCCCCTTGATCACAACTTTGTAGCGTAATGCGACGAGAAAACGCACCAGCAAAACAATAGGATAGAGGAACAAACTGCCGAGTTTCTTCATAAAATATCCTTGCTTTTGTCTCAAACCTTGCAATCGAGGTATATACCCAAAAATTTGGATTTAAGATCGAACTAAAGCCTCCGTCTTGGACGATCGAATCTAGCCCCTATTTCTAATAGGGGCGACGATTCAATCGTCCCAATCGCGGGAGCTTTCGCTTCGGTCCTAAACCAAATTTTCAGTCACGTTGTCTATAGAAGCGACCCTTATCCGCACCTCATCCAATTCTAAAATAAATTAGGAATCCCCACCAGCATAAAATGCTCACACTTAAAAAGAAAGGGAATTACATTATTAATAAATTTGACTTAATAATATTATATAATCAATAATATAATTAAGGTGCACAAAAAATTAAAACAATGAAAAACAAAAAAAAAGAAGAAGAATCTCGCGCATTACAAGAGCGCTCTTTTACAGTAGCTCTCGAACAAGTTGCCCAATTGCTGCGCACAGAAATTAAATTGAAGGATCGTCAAACGAAAATCATCCCCTCTTCTTCGCTTCCTTCTCTGCACAACTTTATAGAACAGGTCGCCTTAATGCTTAGAACTCAAGTCCAATCAAAAAAGCATTATGGAAGAAGTCTTCTAAACATGGAAAAATTAAGAATCAATAAAGAAAAGCCAAAGAAAAAATAAACTCTAAAAATAATTTCATTTCATTAAATCTTTCGCTTTTTATAATCACAAAAAATGACGACTTATTTTTGTGCCGAATGTGATTCAGAAGCCCCCTTTGGCCTTGTGAACACAAATCGGTCAATGAGATAAACCGATTTGTGATTAAGCAGCAGGAGGAAGTATGGTTAGACCGATTAAAAATGAAACGCAAAAACATGTAGAACAAACCCAGAAAGCCCAAGGTGGGAAAAAAGCCTCTAAATCTCTCAATGATATTCAAAATGCAACTGCCACTTTCATGAAAGACCGCGGCATGGCGCTACTTCGCGCAGGCCGACACCCCCAGGTCTCAAAAAATCCTCAGAGAGATTCAGAAAGAGTAGCGACAGTTGCAAGATCTTCCCCTTCTCTTAGCCTTAAAAAACGTTCAAAATAAATACTGAACAAGAATTGGTTTCGGTATAAAAACCCGCTTTTTTGAGCGGGTTATTCTTAAGCGTTAAAAAAGCGTAGGCTTTTCAAAGACCTTGTCGCAACGACAAGCTTCAATGCATCGCCGATAAGGAAAGGCAGCATTCCCAAAATAAAAGCTTTTTCCCAACCTACGAAGCGAGACAACCAGGGGATGCCAAAGAAGTAAATGACAAGATTACCTAAACCCATTGCCGCAAAGACTTTTACAGGTGTACGGTTCGTCATTCGCTCCATCATCAACCCTGTAATAAATGCTGCGACCAAATAGCCTAGAAGATAGCCACCACGTGGGCCAGCGAGATGTAAAATTCCCGTTGCTCCTCCTGCAAAAACGGGCAAACCGATCGCACCTTGGAACAAAAAAGCTAAAACGGCAAAAGAGACGCGTTTTGCTCCCAAAAGACAGGCAAACAAAAGAACGACATGGCTTTGCGTAGCAAGAGGAACAGGTGTGAAAGGCAAAGGAATAGAAACGGGGGCAAAAAGAGCAATGATGACACTCGCCCCTAAAATCAATGCGATTTCCTTGAACCAAGAGTTGTCCCGTGCAATCTCTCTGGTAAGATAAGAGGAATTCACTGCCATAATAATCTCCTTTGAGAGGACAGATTTAAGAATTTTTAGCTAGTGCTCTGTAAATCAAAATCTTGGCCTAACATCGGCGATTTCTCCCGCTTACGTTGGGATTAGACCAAGATTTTGATTAATACCCAAATGCATTCAAGAGTTGGTTTTTGGCTGCGTCGGCTTCGCGGTAAATTTTTGGTCTTCATTCGTGCCTTGCCTCCTCGGCAATGGTCACTCACTCCAGACACAAAAATTTGCGTGGCCTTCTTGCCAAATTCCCAACTTTTGAATGCATTTGGGTATACAGAGCAGTAGAATAACAAGACAGAGCATTTATACCAAATGAGATTGTCAATTTGAAGGTAATTAAAAGTTAGACTCCTCTAAAATTTTTGCTAGGGATTCGCTTCCTTTTCCTGCAAAAAATTTTCCCCATTCTGTGCAAGGAGAGGCGTAGTCGGGCTCCGCATGCGTTGCGTATCCAGGAATCGATGAAATCAAAGTAGCCCCCTCTTCTGCAAGCTTTAGAAACTTCTCGTGGTCTGCTGAAATCGTTCTGCCTAGAGAGTAAAAGCGGTGCCAGTCAATCTGTTTTTTGAGAGTCTTAAAAAGCATTGCATACGTATTCGTTGTCGAAGGTGTGGTTCGCCAGTGGCAAGACTGCGTGTGGAAAATCTTAGACTTTAGCTCGCTGTATTGAGAGAAAAAGTACTTATCTTTGTGATCGTAGAGCGTCACATAGTCGACGTCTTGAAGGGTGAAAGCTTCGCGCAAAATATTAGGCCAGCCGGGCAAATGAAGGTAGTCGTCTTCCAGAAAATAGACGATGGTTTCAGGTGCAAACTTTTGGTTGTATACATGCTCAAGCATAAAGAGAAAGGCACCCGCTTCTGAACCAGCATTAAATTCGATAATCGGAAAGCGGTTCTGCTTTCGGATGAAATGCTCTCCTTCCATTGGGTGAAATGTGTCGAGAAAAAGCGTCAGACGAATCCCCTCCCCTCCCTCAAGAGTGGCAATGAGATTATCAAAGCAGATCTCCTTGCTGAAACCGGGAAAGCGCGCCTTATGGGCGCTTACCGAGGAATAGTTGCAATGACGAACAAAGACTTCGATTGGGCGATCGATCTTGGGAAAATTCTTTTTCCAAGAGACAAATTTTTCAACAAGAGTTTTGAACATGTGCTGCGATCTTAAGAGTTTTGAATATTGAGACTGCGCACAAACTCCTGTAGAATATGACGCGCTTCTTTAAAAGAAAGTTGATGCATGGCTTCTGAAATGCTCATCCATTTGGCATCGCGGATCTCTTCTTCTTGAAGCTTTAAAGATCCTGAGACAAAGGCGGGAAAGTATTGCACTGATTTCACAATGAATTGCTTTTTCCTGCGGAATTGGTACTGCTCTATCATCGGATTTTCGCGGAGTACTTCCGTCACTGTAAGCCCAGTTTCTTCCTTAAGCTCGCGGACTGCAGTTTCTAAAGCAGTTTCGTTAGGATCGGCTTTTCCTTTGGGAAATCCCCAATGATTACCTTGGCTATGAAGGATCAAAAGAACCTCCCATGTCTCCCCTTCTTTGCGAAAGGGAACAATGCCAAATGATTCCACTTTAATCATGAGTCCTACGGATGATAAGGTCCAAAAATGAGAGCCGAATTATGGCCGCCAAAACCAAATGAGTTGCTCAAAGCACCAACCACCTTATGCGGTTTTGCGACATTTGGAACAACATCAATTCCATCAATTTCCCCTTCAGGGTTATCAAGATTGATGGTTGGGTGCAGCATACCCGTTTCAATCGCCTTTATAACAGCAATTGCCTCGATCCCTCCCGCTGCGCCCAAGCAGTGGCCAGTCATCGATTTGGTTGCATTCATCTTGATGTTTTCGACATGAGGACCGAAAACCTTGCGTATCGCCCGCACTTCGCAGAGATCTCCCGCCGGTGTCGATGTCGCATGCGCATTGATGTAGTTGATCTGTTCTTTATCGATCCCAGCTTGCTTCAAAGCGGCTTCAATACACTGACTCACTCCGAAACCGTCATCCCGCGGGGTAGTCATGTGGTGAGCATCGCAGGAAATACCGCCGCCGAGATATTCAGCAAGAATAGGCGCGCCGCGCGCTAAAGCATGGTCAAGACTTTCGAGAAGAAGCACTCCGGCCCCCTCTCCCATCACAAAGCCATCGCGCTGTGAATCCCAAGGTCTTGAGGCTTTTTTGGGGTCATCATTGCGCTCAGAGAGAGCTTTACAAGCAACGAAGCCGGCAAGCCCAATAGGGTTGATCGGGGATTCGCTCCCCCCGCACAGCATGACATCGGCATCGCCGCGCATAATGTGTTCTGCAGCGGAGTAAATGCAATAATTGGATGTCGCGCAAGCAGTCGAGATCGAATAGTTGGGACCCATGAAACCCAAATCAATCGCGAGAAGGGCCCCCCCCATATTGGTAATAATGAAAGGCACGAAAAACGGGGTCATTCGGTTGAAACCCTTCGTAAGAAGGGTCTCTGTCCCTTCGTAGAAAACATTCATGCCACCCATGCCAGAGCCAATGAGGATTCCTGCGCGCGTTTTATCGAGTTTTTCAAAGGTCTCGCCAGTAAGCTTTCCGTGCTCTAACGCTTTTTTACCCGCAACAACTGTGTACCGGATGAATGGGTCGACTCGGCGCGCTTGTTTCTTGTCGAGGTAATTCCCAACTTCGAAATCGCTCACCGACCCCGCAAATCGCGTAGGGTAATCCTGGCAGGGAAACTCTTTAATGGGAACAATACCACTTTTTCCCGCAAGGAGCTGATTATAAAACTCATCGACATCCGTTCCGAAACAAGAAACCAGTCCCATTCCTGTGACTACGACTCTTTTTTTCTTCATGCATTTCACCTAATTTTGAACTCGTAAGGATACACGAAATCAACTAATTTCGCAACCGAGGTTTGAATCAAGCAAGTGAATAAATAAAATTTTACATTACATCGAAGACAGAAAAGGAGAAAAGAGGCTAAAAATTTAAATTGCCTGAGGTCACTTTAAACCTATTTAGAAATACTGCTTTGAGAAAGCGCATTTTTCTGACTTACATCAATCTGCAAATCAACAATTTGCCCTTCTTTCCACAGTTGTTCAAGATGATATTTTTCGCGCATTTCTGGAGTGAAGAGATGAACCATGATATGCAAGTAATCCAATACGATCCAGTCCCCATCACTCATTCCTTCGAAATACACCGCTTTGTGACCGCGTTCTTCAAGCTGTTTCATGATTTCTTCTGCGATGGCGCAGACGTGCCTTTCGATGTTTCCTTCAGCGATGATGACATAGTCGGTCAGACTGGAAATTCCACGAACATCCAGAGCCAGGATATTAAACCCTTTTTTGTCAAAAATTGCTTGGGCAATCGCGTTTAAAAAAAATGTTGAATCAAACTGGGTCATACTTTTAAATCTCGCTAAAAGAAATTTTGATCGCCATAAGGACATTCTAAAAGACTGTGCCGAAAATTAGCTTAACTAAAGGTGGCAAATTCTCCAGCTTTCAAGCGTAGTAGTATATACTACTTCCTCTTGGAACCTGGAGTTTTGCCTTAGCCGAAGGGGCATCTTCACCTCCGATCCGCCCAGGTTCTAGTTTCCCAATAGTAACCTGGGCAAAATGGAATGCAAATCTGCCGCCTTCAGCGTTGGCAAATTCTCCAGCTTTCAAGCGTCAGTAGTATAGTCGATGTTGTTCAATATAGTCCAGCACCGAGGCCGGAACGAGATAGCCACAATACTTTTTTTTAGAAAGGCGACTTCTCACCCACGTACTGCTGATATCAAAAAGAGGGGTTTCTACTTTTGTGGCGTAAGGAATATCCAAAACCTTGGCTCCGACTCGAGATCCAACCAAAGGGGGAGCCATGCGCGCCAGAAGATCTGCATCCTTCCAAAGATAAAAGCTTGAGACTTGATCATCCGCTAATATCAGATGCAGCTGACCAAGATTTTCTTCAAAAAGTTTACGGACGATATCAATGGTGAAAGAAGGACTTTTACGTGTGAGCTCATCATCGATGACGCGGAACCCTTGAATAGGGGCTGTAGCAAGCTGAAGCATCGCCAGGCGATGTTCATAAGAAACGACAGGGGGAGCCTTTTCTTTGAAAGGAGAAAGTTTTGCAGGAATGAACATAACCTCATCGAGAAGGCATTGTTCTTTAAGTGCGATCGCAAGATTAATGTGCCCTAAATGCACCGGATCAAAGGTTCCGCCAAATATTCCCCTTTTCATAACACCGACCATTGCATATCTGTGGAGAATTTGCGGAGCTTGCGATCCGGGTTGCAAGAAGCTCCTAAGACAGCGACAGGGTTGCCAGCAGAAAGAAGCAAAGGTAAGTCGAGAAAACTATCAGAAAAGGCAGTAATCTTTTCTTTTCGAAGGTCTAATTTCCCCGCAACTTCTTTAACACACTGCGCCTTATCTTCGCCTTGTAAGATAGATGAAATGTGGCACAAATTCAACTGTTTATCAACAGCATATTCTGTGGCGCGCCATTCATTGACCCCAAGAAATTTTGCGACTTTTTCCACGAGAAAACTGGGTGAGTTTGAAAGAATAAGAGTGTAATGACCCAAATGCTGAGCAAGCCTTAGCTGGGCCAATACGGGCAAATAAAGCTTTGAGCGGAGATACTCTTCGAGAAATGGTCCAACGTTGGTTTCAATCAACTTAAGGGATTTTCCGCGCAAATGATATTTGAAAACTTTGTTATGAAGATCTATCAGACTAGTGTCGAATAAAACATGTTTTATATAATAAAAGCATGAATAAAAAAGGGAAGAATAAGGAAGCACTTTTTTACCGACCAAATAACGGCAAAATTCAAGACTGCAATTGCCAGACACAATTGTGTTGTCGAGATCAAAAACTGATAAATGGGACCAATTCACAATCCCCTACCTCCTGCTCTTAAATTCAACCACTCAAAAAAGAGTTATCGGCAGCTCTCGCATTTAAAACGATAAAGCATGTTTCATTCTTTTAAGCTGTGGCAACATAAAGACGCAATTACGAAACGCAAGCAAGCTATACTGTTGACAATTGAAAGCTGGAGAATTTGCCAACGCCGAAGGCGGCAGATTTGCATCCGATCCCTGCCCAGGCTACTATTGAGAAACTAGAGCCTGGGCGATTGGATGCAAAGAGGCCCCTTCGGCTAATGCTAAACGTTTTTGCTATCCCTCAATTTGATCAATTTTTTCTTCAATCTCGTCGATCAACCCATTAATCTTTTCTAGAACAGCCTTCTCTTCCTCGATCATCTCGCGGTACAGCATTGCCTTCTCAAAATCAAAACCTGAGCCCCCAAGCATTTTTCGGTATTGCTCCAGTTGATTTTTGACTTCAACCCGCCGCTTTTTCCGCTCACTGAGAACCTGTTTAAGTTGATCTAGAGCTTTCAAATCATCATCGGAAAGTGAGAGCAGTGCCTTTTCCTTCTTTTCATCGATGATATCTTTCAATTGTTTAAAGAGCCGGTCCACGATCTGCTTTTCTGCTTTCGCGAGAGAAATTACTTCAAATTCTTTCAAAAGCTGTTCGCGCTTAACCGAAAGTTCCTCGATTGAGCTGTTGGCTGCTTGCGCTGAAAGAGTAGCCAACTCTTCTTTCAAAGCATTGATTTTTTCACGACGCAGCGTCTCTGCTTCTTTTTCTTTTCTGTGACGCTCCTGCTCAAGCTCTCTTTCTCGCTCAAAAGGGCCACGCTTTGCTTTTTGAATTTCATCTTTAAGAGCACGAATTTCATCTCTTCCCAGCTCTACAGTGCGCATGAAATCTAGGATATCAGCAGCCTGCTTATTGCACTCTTCGATAGAAATTCCAGCGATGCATGCTTCAGCAAAGGGACGGATCTTTTCCATGACTTGGTCGTAACTTTGTTTAAATAGTTGACGCTTTTGTTGCGTTTCCTTTTTGCGCTCTTTTTCACGATTTTTAATTTTGTCCCAGCAACCGCTAAGCTTAAGACGTGTTTCCGTAAACGCATGGGTATTAAGAGTGAGAACCTTAGCAATCGATTGCAACACCTTGATCTCTTCGCGTAGTGCGTAAAGAGGCAAATCCTGAAACTCTTCATCCTGAAAATGGGATGTGATGAACTTATCCACATCGCCTATAAAATCAAGAGAGATCTTTTTAATCATCTCTTTGCGCCTTGGAAAAATTTTATCTCCGCAAAGCGAAAGGCGCTCAAGAAGCTTGTTCTTAATACGAATCCTCATCTCCGTTTTCACAACTTCTTTCCGCATTGCATTGACGCGGGCGGCTAAAGTATTCAGCAATCCTAGCTCTTTTTGGATGGCGTTATAAATCTGCTCTTTCCCTTTAAGCGCGATGCTCTGAAAGAGAAAAGACTCCGCCTGGGTTTGACTCAAAATAAGATCATAATGCTCTAAATCTCTCTCCAAAGCCTGGATTGCAAGCTCGATTTGCTCGATGGCAAAAGCCGATTGCTCATCCAGAATTTCCTTTAATCGTTTGGCTTCTGTTGAGAGTTCGATGTAAAGTCCCCAGAGCTGAGAACGCACCTTGGGAGAAATATTTTCTTTGAACAGAGGCAAGCAAATGCGTCGCCCCTCCCAAAAATCTTTAAATCGAGGCGTTCCCGTATTCGAAAGAGCTGCGCGCATGAAGTCGATGCTTTGACGGATTTTTCCTTCTGGAGTAGATTCTTCTTGGAATTGCCGTAGAAATTCTGCAAACAAAGGAGAAACTCCTTTCCTTTCCTCGCCGGGATCCTTCTCTTTTTCAACTTCTGTAGATTCTAGCGCCGAAGATTCTGAAATACCAGCATCAGAAGCCTTTTTTTCGCTTTCATTCAATGCATCCAGAAATGCTTCATCTAGAATATCTTCAGAGTTACCTATCATCTCATTATCTTCGTCCATTTTACCACTGACTTTGGAGGGAAATTTGAAAAAAATCTAAAGCCAATAGACCTCAGATGTTAATAAGCAGAAAATAGTATAACAACCTTGTATTTTAGTGAAGTTTTTTGAACAGGCTCAGCTGCATCGAGAAAACTTAAAATTTTACCCACCCTTCTTAAAGCTGAATAAAAATGGGGATTAACCCAACTTGCCCCCCTTAGGCGCATCGCGAGATAGATGATATGCAAGATTTGCGACGAACCGGAGGTCTTTAGACCTGGGGAAGGAGCAAAGCGCAGCAGATCGCCTGTCGCAGCACGCGGATAAGCGAGGGCAAGGGGACAAGTTGGGTTAATATTGCTTTTTACAAATGATCGAGTTCAAAGTCCTGAAGGATAATTTCTGTCGCATTTGCAATGGATACACGTGTCATATCGATCCAGCGAAATAAAGGCTCCTTTCGAAACCAAGTGAATTGTCTTTTTGCGTAGCGCCGCGAGCTTTGCTTGAATGATTGAATGAAATGATCCCAGTCTTCCTGAGTTTGTGCGGATTTGAGATACTCAAGACATTGACGATAGCCGATCGCTTGTGATGCTGTTGAGTTTTTACTTAGTCCTTCCTTTTCCAATTTCTTGACTTCTTCCACAAAGCCATCAGCGATCATCTTATCGCAACGCATCTCGATACGCGGATAGAGTTCTTCCCGAGGTAGATCCAGAAACCAGCAACGAAAATCATGCTGCTCGGAAATCTCTGAGGTAACAGGAGGAAGGTGGGAAACTTTCTGACGCGTAAGTGCAATAATTTCCAAGCCGCGGACGATTTTATGGCGGTCGTTGGGTGTAATCGTGCTGGCATAGTCCGGATCAAGCGTTTTCAACTTGTCAAACAGGATCTGAGTCCCCTTGGAATCCATTTCCTCTTCGAACATTTTTCTGACTTCTGGATCAGAGGGAGGACCGCTAGGCGGGCCATAAATCAGTGCGTGGATATAAAAGCCACTCCCACCGACAACGATAGGAACAGCTCCTTTGTCTTGAATCTCTTTAATCGCATGCCAGGCTTCCTCGTAATATTCAACGACGTTGAATGTCTCATCGAGGTCTCTGCTATCGATTAAGTGATGGTGAATCTTTTCTCTTTCAGCGAGGCTGACCTTCGCGGTGCCAATGTCCATTCCGCGGTAGACCTGCATCGAATCTGCTGATATAATCTCGCCTCCAATCGCCTTCGCGATATCAAGTGCGAGTTGGCTTTTCCCCACTGCGGTTGGACCTGCGATGACAATGACCTTATTTTTTTTGACTCCTGGAGGATTTATCTTTTTTTCAGGAAGTGTAAAATCTCCGATAAAAATTCGTACCCCTTTATCTTCAAAAGTTAGTCCTGACCCAGATCCCACGCTTAAATCCCCATCATTGCTTCTTTTTCGCTCGCATAGAGAAGCAAACGCTGATCTAAACCCTCACGCTGCATTGCTTTTAAGACATTATCCCGCATTCCAATAATCCCTAGCCGGCCCTTAGCTTTTTTAAATTTTTCCGTTGCTGAAAACAAAAAATGCAAAGCTTCTTCAACGACTATATCCACTTGAGTCAAATCTAAAAGAAGATGAAAATGCAGTTTTTCTAGCAAAGAGTCGATCTCTTGTTTCAAGAACAACCATGTTTGAACATCAAGGCTCCCTATCAGTCTTAAAATTCGGGTTTTGCCATGCTGTTCTTCAGTAATTCTTAACATGCGTCTCTAAAATAATCCTTCATCTTCGAGCAAGTCTATTAGTTTTCTAATAGTAATCTGGGCGGGATCGAATACAAATCTGCTTCAGCGTTTGCAAATTCTCCAGCTTTCAAGTGCCAGCAGTGTAGACTATTTCCAGAAAAAGGATAACAATTATTTCAAAAACGTTAAAATCTTCCCGCTGCATCAAGATTTAATGAACGAGCTCCAGCCTTACCCTTCTTCCAAAACGTGCGCCAACAGTCATTGCAATCGTACGTAAGGATTTAATCGTGCGTCCTTGTTTGCCGACAACCTTAGCAATATCCTCTGCGGAAACTTTGACTTCGACAACAGTTCCTTGCTGGCCATCAAAAATTTGTACTTCTACAGCATCCGGTTGGTCGACGAGATTCTTAATCAGATAGGCGATAAAATCTTTCATAATGCTCAGGTTGTGTAATGTGAGTGTTTATTTTTTCTCAAGCCGCCATCGATCCTTGCCTCTTAACCCACAAGGAACTTAGAAGACAAGTGGGGACGGCAGGCGGCAAAAGCCTTTTGGCTGAGGAATCTATCACTTAGTAAGAATTTGAGTCTAAAACTATTTCATCGGACTTTATATCGAACGTGACTGAAAATTTCGGTTGGGGTCGAGCCAAAGCCAAATTTTCAGTCACGTTGGGTACAAATCTTTTTTAAGAATTACTTATTTACAAAATAACACCAAGTTACATAAAAGAAATATTAGAAGGAAATTAGAGGTTTTTTATGACATCCAGGAATAAAACTAAGAAAATCATCGGCATTGTTGTGATTGTTATTGGATTAATTGTTTTTCTACTCGGACTTTATGCAAGAAGTCGGGTAAGTGAAGCAAGATCTAATGTCCAAAAAAGCTCTGGGCTTTTCGGCGACAATCCCGTTAACAAACAGATTAGCGGTGCTATAGAGAAAAAGATTGGAACTTATGATTCCCCTGTCTTTTGGACAATCACTGGCGGCGTGATTATTATGGTTATCGGTGCGGTCACTGTATTTCGCTGCCGCTGTCGAAAATAATCCGAGACGAAATTCAACGACGTGTCTAATTTTTCAAAACCGATGCCTTCTTTTAGCTATAATGGCGTAGAGGGCATCGACTCCCCACGGAAGAAAAGCAAGTGCTCCGATTATTTTCTTCCATCCGCCCAAAAGCCAAAGAACGCGAAACACCGCTTTTCCTCGAATCCAAATTTTAGGCTCTGAGAGCGCGTTATTCTCGATCAAAATCAACGTGTCTGCATTTTTAAGTTTTTCCCATCGATTCTGAAGAACTTTTTTTGCGTACGGATCTCGAATAGGCACAAATCGAAAGACTTTTTTCTTATCCCAAGCATGTATCCGATGAATGGACCGCCAGCATAAACGGCATGTATCGTCAAATAAAATCAGATGCTGCGAGGTTTTTGATTTTTTAGGCAATCTCAAGGGATAATGACCTCAGGAGCTTTCTTTTTAATCTCGACAAATTGCTTACCTAATTCCACAGCTTCCTCATCCGTCAACGTACCGCTGTGCAATTTGCAGCGAATCTCTTCGCCCTCCTGCATCCACTGACGGATGAGGATTTTGCGTACAGTTTCTTTAAAACCATCTTCCGCTTTAGAAATATTGATCTTTCTTTGCATGATTTCACTGAGAAGCTTTTGGTCTTCTTCCGTCTCCAAGCAGGAGCCTAAGGCCAAAAGATCACACATCCTTTTTTCATCAAAAGCACTTAAGAAATTTTCATAAAGCTTCGCTGCACCAGAGATGCACAGTTGGGTTTTGTCAATATTAGCTTTTGCGAGATTGACAAGTTGCGGATATTCGGAGGAAGCAAAGACCAGCCAACGGATGAAATCCCCTTCAAGAATCCGATTTGGATCTACTTCTTGGATTTGTACAGAAGCGTTCTTTTTAATGAAAAGATCGGGAAGAGAGATTTGGCCAATGCCAAGAGCTGCTTCAGGAACTTGAGAAATCTCCGCCAATTTCCTTAAACTCTCGTGAATCATGATCGGCATTTCCCAGGATTTGATTCTCTCAACGATTGCGCTGACGATCTCATTTTTCTTGGAAGGAGATGAAATTTTGACCCCTTTCGACAAATGCAAAAATAAAAAGGATAAATAATCAGGGCTCTCATTAAGCAATTGCTGAAAAAAACCCGGACCTCTCTCGATGAGAAGGGAATCGGGATCTGCTTTATCAGGAAGAGCAAGAACTTGCACTTCGACTCCTTTTTTCTGAAAGAAGTTGCCGATCTTAACGGCAGCCTCCTGACCGGCGCTATCTCCATCTAGTGCGAGGTAAATCTTTTTCACGCCGAGATGCAACAGTTCCCTCACATGCTCTTCTCCAAAAGCAGTTCCCTGACCCGCTACTGTATAATTGAAACCTGCATGAATCAGCCGCAAGCAATCGACTTGCCCTTCCACAATGATGGCTTTAGTTTCCTTGGCAATTCGGCTCCGGCAATAACTGAGTCCAAAGAGAACGCGCGATTTTTTGAATAAAGGGGTCTCAGGCGTATTGATATACTTTCCTCCAAAGGTTTCCTCTTTAAACTTGCGCGCTGAAAAACCGATGACAGCACCTAGCGCATCGCGTATAGGAAAAATGATTCTTTCGCAAAAAAAATCCCTTACCCTACCCGACTGAGAAATTGAGATCAATCCGGCAATCTCCTGAATCCTCTCATCGATACTATGCGCGCGAAGATAGCGCATAAGAATATCTCCCTGGCGTGGCGCAAAGCCGACCTGGAATTTCTGAATAAAGTCTAGATCTATCCCTCGTTCATAGAGATAGCGGAGAGCGACTTGTCCATCTGCCGAGTGAAGCAAGAGGTAGTGGTAGAGTTGGGAAGCAAGATCTAAGGCCTGCTTCAAATGCGCTTTGCTCGGTCCTTTTTCCCCCAGTGGTTCCTCGTTTTTTTCGAGAGTAACTTGGAACCTTTCGGCCAGACTTTCCACCGCTTCGGAAAAACCCATTTTCACATGGGTCATTAGAAAAGCAATGGCATCTCCATGCGCCCCGCAACCGAAACAGTGATAATGCGAGCCCCCTTTTTGAATGATGAAAGAAGGAGTTTTTTCTTCATGAAAGGGGCAAAGAGCCTTGTACGAAGATCCTGACCTCTGCAAGCTCAAATGTGTGGATAATACATCGGCAAGATCGATGCGCTGGCGCAATTGCTCCAAGCTTTCCTTCGTAAACATGATAACCTCATTCACCGTCATTATGGCTGAGTTCCTTCAAATCGTCCAGGTGGATTTTGAGTTGAAAATCACAATGATCCAAAACGGATAGAACCTATACCCAACGTGATTGAAAATTTGGATTTAAGACCGAGCCAAAGCCCCGGGGTTGGACGATCGAATCTAGCCCCTACTTTCTAATAGGGGCGATGATTCAATCGCGCCAATCGCGGGAACTTTCACTTCGCTCCTAAACCAAATTTTCAGTCACGTTGGGTATAAATTCAAAGAGCTCTTCTCAGAAATCAAACTTAAAATTCTCTTTAAAATAAAGCTGAGGAACTCTAAAAGATTTAGGGATATACCCTGTGAACTCAAAAAATTGTGTAACTGAGTGCTAAAGATCTAAGGTAAATGATGAGCGATTTCGAGACGGAATTCTTAAACTCTTTCCCACCCTCTGAGGAAAAAACTTCCCATTTCACTCAAACAGGATCGCTAAGCGATCCTTCGCTTAGTCAACTTCGCGATCAAATTAAAAAGGTGATGATCCCGCTTTTGATCAAAACATTTCAATTCAAATTGGAGTTAAGTCAATCCCTTAGCGTGCCCTCCAGATTGCAAAATCCGAAAAATCAAAATTCTCCAGAAGAAATTCAAGATCAACTCAAAACTCTGGATAACGATTTAAAAATACTCCTTCTCTGGTGTCAAAGCTGCCGCAGCCAGATCTATAGGGCGCTTACTGTTTCTGATGAAGAGCAAAAAAATACAGTAACCACTCCTTCCTCATCTACGCATCCGGCAGTAGCAAAATCTTTTAATGAGGCTGTCTCCGCCCAAAGCTCTTTTTTTCAGCAACACCCAGCTCATGAGAAAAAAACTCCTCCCTTTCCGTATACCGCCGACTCGCACGCCCAAAAAACCTGGTGGGAGAAGCTGCTCGGCACTCCCGAAAATGAATAATCCTTGCTTTTCCCTGTTTGTTCTTGATAATTTTAGTCTTAGGGTGTGTTAATGGATTTTTGTTAATTCCTTTTTGCGCCTTAAATCAACTTTCTACTTATTTTTCATTAAAATAAAATAATTTATGACTATAGATACTGATTCAAAGATTTCTCCCATGATGGCGCAATGGCACTCCTGCAAAAAGACTGCGCCCGAAGGGATTTTATTATTTCGCCTTGGGGATTTTTACGAAGCCTTTTATGACGATGCTGTTTTGTTATCGAAAGAACTGGATCTGACGCTGACCAAAAGGCAAGAGATTCCCATGGCTGGCGTTCCCTCACATTCAAGCGATAATTACATCGACAGATTAGTGGCTAAGGGGTATCGGGTTGCGATTGCAGAACAAATGGAAGATCCCCGAGATGTCAAAGGCATCGTTAAGCGAGAGGTTGTCCGGGTCGTTACACCGGGCACAGTCGTGAATTCAACTTTGCTTTCCGACAAAGCGAATAATTTTTTAGCGAGCATCACACAAGTCGGGGAAATTCACGGGCTCAGCATACTCGATTTGACGACAGCTGAGTTTAAAGCGATGGAATTCGATAGCGCCAAAGCGCTCGTTGACGAACTCTGCCGCCTGAGTCCGAAAGAAATTCTTCTTTCCGAAAAATGGCAAAGAAAACATCCAGAACTTGTCGAGGAGCTTAAAACACAGTTTCGCGCTGCGATGACAGTCAAAGAGGATTGGCATTTTGATCATCATCACGCATGCGATGTCCTCCTTCGACACTTCCGGATTCATAGCCTTGATGGATTTGGGCTCAAAGGAATGCTCCCGGCGATCAATGCTGCTGGAGCGATTTTGCACTATATTAGAGAAGACCTCAACCTCTCCATCAACCACATTAAGTCGATCAACAAAGAAATTCTCAGCAGTTATATGCAAATCGACCGCTCTACGCAGAAAAATCTGGAGCTGTTCGATTCGACACGTGATGATAAAAAATCCCACACGCTTCTCAGAGTTTTGGACTATACAGAAACGCCTATGGGAGGACGCCTCCTCAAAACGTGGCTCACTCATCCCCTTCTTGATCCAGAAGCGATCCACGCCCGACAAGACGCCATCGCTGAATTTCTAAATTGCAGAGAAACTTGCAAAGAAATTCGCATTCATTTGAACCAAATCCGCGATCTGGAGCGCCTGATGATGCGCATTGAAACAGGCTATGCTTCCCCTCGCGATTTAGCGGGTTTACGCTTGTCTCTGGAACATGTTCAACCTCTTTCTGCGCTTCTTATGCCCTTCGCTTCGGTTGCAGCGATCCGAAGTGCAAAAGAAAAAATAGCTGATGTCAGCCCTATCGTTTCAAAGCTACAGGCTGCTTTAGCTGATGCTCCTCCACTCCGCGCCAGCGATGGTGGGATTTTCCGCCAAGGATTTCACGCTGAACTCGACGCGCTTAAATCTCTTCAAACCGATAGTCATACCTGGATCGCTAATTACCAAGTCAGACTTAAAGAAGAAACCCAGATCAAAACGCTCAAAGTAGGATATACCAAAGCATTCGGCTATTACATTGAAGTCAGCAAAGGGCAAGCGGAGCGCATTCCAGACACCTTCCAAAGAAGACAAACGCTGACTAACGCCGAAAGATTCATTACGCCGGAACTCAAAGAATTCGAGCACAAGATGCTTCATGCGGAAGAAAAGATGTCCGTGCTAGAGCTCGAGCTTTTCCATGCACTCCGCAAAGAAACGGCAAACTATTCCGCCGATGTGCGGAAAATCGCAGAAGCCATTGCGCACATCGATTGCTTTCTATCCCTAGCTGCTGTTGCGCTAAAATACAACTATGTCCGACCTGTCGTCGATAAAAGCAGTGTTTTTCATATCTCGCAAGGCAGACATCCCGTCATTGAATCCACACTCTCCACAGAAGCTTTCATTCCGAATGACGTCTTCCTCGATGCACAGGATCAAAGACTCTATCTGATTACCGGGCCCAACATGGCCGGCAAATCCACTTTCATTCGTCAGGCAGCCCTCATCGCTATTCTTGCCCAAATGGGTTCCTTCGTCCCCGCCAAAAAAGCGCACATCGGCATCATCGATAAAGTCTTTAGCCGCATTGGCGCCAGCGATGATCTCTCACGCGGCCAATCCACATTTATGGTGGAAATGGCCGAAACTGCCAACATCCTCCACAATTCTACAGACCGCTCTCTTGTCATCCTCGATGAGATCGGACGAGGCACGAGCACCTATGATGGAATATCCATCGCTTGGGCTGTCGCAGAATATCTCCTGACTCAACCAGGGAAACAAGCCAAAACTCTTTTTGCAACGCATTATTGGGAACTCACAGAGCTGGAAAAAGAAATCAAAGGCGCTGTCAATTACAATGTCGCCGTGCATGAATCTGAGCGAGGAATTGTTTTCCTGCGCAAAATTGTCAAAGGAGGCACCGACAAAAGTTACGGTATCCATGTCGCTAAACTCGCCGGCGTTCCTATTGACGTTTTAAAACGCGCGGAAGCCATGCTTCAAAAACTGGAAAAGAATACAGGCAGAATTTCTGAGACTTCGAGCACTAAACCAGTGAAAGATAAGCAGCTTTCCCTCTTCTCTATGAGCGCTGAGGAAAATAAATGGGAAAGGGTCAGCTCCGAAATCAGAGCGATTGACCCCAATCGTCTCTCTCCCCTGTCAGCTCTCCAAAAAATCATGGAGTGGAAGGAAAAGATCTAATGGAATTCGACACCAAACTGCTCGAGCATTTTCCCGTAAAACCTGGCGTCTATCTGATGAAAGATGCTTCAGGGACTGTCATTTACGTTGGAAAAGCAAAGCAGCTTAAAAACCGGATCAAGCAGTACTTTGCCTTGAGCGGTGATCAGCGCGCGATGATCCCCTTTCTCATCAAGCAGATCGCCCATATCGATACGATCGTGGTCCCCTCTGAAAAAGAGGCGCTTCTTCTCGAGAACACTTTAATTAAAAAGCACCAACCCAAATACAACGCGATTCTTAAAGACGACAAGACATTCGTCAGTCTCATGATCAATACTCAGCATCCCTGGCCGATGATTCGAATCATCCGCAATAAAGGCACTCCTAAACCAGGTGGACTTCACTTTGGACCCTACACCAGCGCTTATTCCGCTCGCCAGACTTATGAGCTTCTCACCCGTCTCTTTCCCCTTAGACAATGTTCCGATGAAGAATTGAAAAGGCGCACCCGCCCCTGCCTTCTCTATTCGATCAAAAAATGTATCGCTCCTTGTGTAGGCAAGTGCACCAAAGAGGAGTACGATATCTTTGTCGACGGCGCCATTAAATTCCTTAAAGGTCAGGACAAAGAAATCTTAAAAGATCTCTATGCAAAAATGAAAACTGCTTCAGACCACCTGGAATATGAGCGCGCTGCGACCCTCCTACAAACAATCCGTCAAATCGAACACGTGCAATCGCAAACAATCGTCGTTAAAGTCAACGGCAAGAATAGCGACGCTCTCGCTCTCTATCGCGAAGGTGAAGAAGTCATGCTCGTCCAACTTCTTTTCCGCGAAGGGAAACTCGTCGGCTCAGAACACTATCCCTTTACAAATATCCTGCAAGACGACGAAGAACTCTTTTCCTCTTTCATTTTACAGCACTACCAGCACCAAGAAGGTCTTCCTGACGAGATTGTTGTGCCTGTCCCTTTAAAAGACGCAGATCTGATCGCTGAAATTCTTCGCGATGCGCACAAAAAGAAAGTCGCTATCTTGAATCCGCAAAAAGGAGAAAAACGCGCACTCGTCGGAATCGCTGAGCAAAATGCAAAGGCCACCTTTCAGCAAGAGAAAGATCACCAGGAGCTAAAGGAAAAAATGCTTCTGGATCTTCAAGAAACGCTCAAACTCAATCGCTACCCGAAAAGAATCGAATGCTTCGACACCTCCAACATCTCAGGTACAGATCCCGTCGCTTCGATGGTCGCCTTTACTGATGGAGAAAAAGATACCAAGCGCACCCGCTTGTTCAAGATCAGAACCACGCATAAACCCGACGATTACGGTGCGATGCGCGAGGTTCTTACCCGACATCTCTCACGCGCCAAAGAAAAAGACGATCTTCCCGACCTCATCATCGTCGATGGAGGGAAGGGACAACTTAATATCGCACTCGAAGTCTTCAAAGAATTGAATATCGCCTCTGTCGATGCGATTTCTGTTGCCAAAGAAGAAGGGCGCCACGACAAAGGAATGACAGCGGAGAGAGTTTTCCTCCCTGAACATCGCGATCCCATTCATTTAAACCCCAGGTCTAGCCTTCTCTTCCTATTGCAAAAAGTCAGAGAT
This sequence comes from Chlamydiia bacterium, assembly GCA_021324995.1. Classification (GTDB taxonomy): domain Bacteria; phylum Chlamydiota; class Chlamydiia; order Chlamydiales; family Rhabdochlamydiaceae; genus CAJCIW01. The sequence goes on from JAJPIB010000075.1 coordinate 60,751, forward strand.
GAAGCACATCGAAAAGCGATTGGATTTCACCGCGACCGGAGAACAAAGCGCACTCTTACAAGCTCTCTTGATGCTATTGCAGGAATCGGTCCTATCAAGCGCTCCCGCTTGCTTCAGCACTTCGGCAGTATCGAAAATCTACGCCGTGCCACAGATGAAGAAATCTTATCGGTCAAGGGCATCACCAAAAAAGACATTGCTTCTTTGAGAAGATCTATTGATTCAAATAAATATTAATGGCATGTCGCTGCTCAGTAACCGTGCAATGGTATTTTGAATCGATCTCATTCGAGCTGAAATAAGCGGCTCTTCCAAAATCATCGTGAATCCCCATAGGGCATTTCTTCAACTCCCATACCCTTTCAAAGACTTTCTTTTGATCCGATTGGGGAAGTGTTAAAAATTGTTCCCTAGCACTATCTCTATTTCCCCCTCTCAACTTTTCTAAAATGGGCCTAAATAGCTTCTCCTTGCGCGCCCGTTCAGGAGAAAGCTCAGGGTAGCCTTTTGGCGCTGTAAAAAGGGATTCTTGTTCGTTGATCACCTTTCCAAAACTTTCAAGCTGCTCCTTTAACAGCTGAAGAATGATCATAGCCCTTTGTTCAGAAGAGCAGCGATGTTCTAGTGCGAGATCTTCAGTACCATGGAAAGACGCTCTTCCAAAATCATGATGAATATTTGGCTTTTCTCCCATCTCTTTGTATGCTAAAAGATAAATTCTATTTTTCTCTCCTTGAGAAAGTTTTTCAAATAGGGTAAATGCCTTCAGGTGATCACTTCCTGAAAATGCACAGGCTATTTTCTCTAAGCGCTTCTTAGCTACCTGCATTGCCCCTTCTTTCTGAAATTTTAAAGTGGATAAATGATCACTTACACAACGAGCGTCGTTGAAAGATCTTTCAAGAACCGCTGATAAAGGATGTTTCTCATCATTAATGATCCATTGCCTTGTGATCAGCGTTCTTTCCTCACAAACCGTCACATGCCAGAATGCTGAAAAAGGAGCCCCTTCCACAACAGCAAAATGCCCATTGTTAGGAGAAAGCGCCATAGAACTTTCTATAGGATGAACATAAACTTCCATGGGCTTCAAGGAACAAAAAGAAATCCCGTCTTTCCCTTTTATCTCTACAATATTGATGGGTTCAAAAATACCCATGTCTGGAAACTTTTTACAGTCTTCTCCATTTTGCGCTCTCGGATGCACCCAAGCGTGTGTCCGAAAATTATAGCGAGGATAAAGCCCCTTTTTTCTTGCGATATTCTCCAAATAAGATGTCCTACAAGCATGAAAAATAAAGTCGCATTTATTGATTTGTTCCCGGCTTAAAACCTGCTTAATTGAGTCAGGAATCCGATCTAAAAATAAGGAATGGATCCTTATATAAGATAGCTCCATTGGCATACTCCCACTGCCATAACACCCAATTTCGGGCAGCCGACGAATACGCACTGGAAATTGAGCTGGACAGTATAGCGCAATCGGCCCCTCATAGGCCATATTCACAGTAAATGCGAACGCGTTTTCATCTGACTTTCTCATCATGACTGCATTAGCCAATCTTTGAGCCTCGTGTTGCTCAACTTGATTCAGACACAGGGTTAACATAGATCGATGTAAGCCGAGATCGCTTGCCGTTTCGGGTATTTTTTCAAGAAGGTCCTTAATCTCAAAGGTGGTCGTTAGTTCACAATTTTCTCGATCAAGTAGCTTATTATAAGCAGAGGCAACAACCGCTGAAACCTCATTATTGAAATTAATTACATTACTCATTAAAAACACTCCTTTATAAAAAAAATTATAACAAAATTAGTTAGTTATTTTCAATAAATAAAGTAGATTAAAAAAAGTAGATTAAATTTATTTATACATATATTAATGGGAAAATATTATTTAACTAATACAGAAAGAGAGAAATCTTTTTTATAACCGATTCTCTTTAGCAAAAGGGAACTCAATTCAAGCTCCGCTTTTTCCATGATAGCTTTGTGATGATCTGCAGAAAGAGGCGGCAGCTCGACGAACATTTCGATTTTTTGACTTTTAGAGATGCTTATGTCCACAGAGAGATTATGTTCCGGAAACGTCTTTTCCCAGTAATCTCCAACATACTTTTTAATAATCCCCGGATCGATACTCACTGTGCCCCCACCCATTTTAACACGATAGAAAACACCGCGATACATCGCATAGAAGCCCATGAGAAGAAAAATTCCGCAAGCTAAAATGAGATAGCCGATGAGAGAAAAAGGCGCAGCAGCAGCAGAAAAAAAGCGAGCAATGGCAAAGCGCAAATGAGAGGCGTAATGCAGCCCAATAAAAAAAGCGCCGATTAAAATGACAAGCGCTGCAAAAACAAATTGCACCGCAGAAAAAAGAAGATTACCTATCTTCATGGGGAGCTCGCAATCGTTAAAACACTTCTTCGTAACGCTCGGAGGAGGACTTCATCACTTTAGCGCGTTTATCTAACATCTCTTCGATGTCAATGCCAGGCTTCGGCTTTGAGGAAATCAAGTTTTTAAAAATGACATGCACAAGACCTACATGTAAATGCGTGAGTCTACTGATATCCTGTGCTACCTTATTTTGAATCTCTTCTGCCTTCTCCGGTATAGAAATTCCATAAGCGACATTGATCTCAATGCGAGCGTTGATCGAGTGATTCTTCTGGTCCTGATCGACATGAATGCCTTTAACTCCATCCAGACCATCCCCGAGCAGGTTATCAAAGAGGTTCCCCTCCAAAGTCTCAACTCCCTCGATTTGACTCAAGGATTGCAGAACGATTGATTGGAAAACTTTGGTTTCGATATCCCGAATGAAAACAGTTTCAGGAAGTTCAATTTCCTTTCTATCGATTTGTTTGAATGGATCGTGCATGGTGACCTCTTGCCTCTAAAAATTTTTATCAAGGAAACAGTGAAACTTCCCTCAAAACAGCAATTATACCCTGCTCCCTAAGATTTGTAAAGATTTAGGATGAGCAACTCTAATGATTCAAGAATCGGTTTTTGGCAAAGCATGCGCCCAGAATTTAGATCAGGCGCAGCTGGTGCAAAAAGTGCCCCGTATTTCTAATAGGGGGCGGCGATTCAATCGCACCAATTGCGGGGGCTTTCGCTTCGGTCCTAAACCAAATTTTCAATCACGTTGGTTTTAACTGGATCATAGAATCGTAATTTCTCGCAAATTCAGGAAAAGGGGTAGTCAAAGCTTCTAAATTGAGGCATTTTTCAGGATTATAAGTAAGATCCATACCAAAGCACTTATAGATAGACTTTTCAAACCATTCAGACACTGCGGCACTTCCTCGCATGAAAGGAGTGGCATGATTCAATACATAAGTCAATAAGACAACCCGTTCTTTAAGTTGCGGAAGTTCTTTTTGATCCCATTCAAGAGCTTCTTTAAACAGTTTTGCGGCAATATTAAGAGTGGACTCTATTCTATTTCTATCATGGTGAAGGATCACAACCACCGAGCGTTCTGCCATCGTATGGATAGGGTCATGAATAAAATCCCGACACAACCAGGTGACGTATTGGGAGAGAGTGTACAAAGTGCCTTCGATTTCGATACGCATCGAAGCACAGATCCAGTCTGTCTTGCGTTCGCCTGGATAAGTTTTGCGAAGATCTAGAGTCATTTGAGTCACTAGAAAATTCAGATAATCGGTAGGCGCTTCTTGCATTAACTTTTGGATTGCAGCCTTATCAGAAAACAATTGGCTCATAGCATCCTGGGTTTCCGACTCTGATTTAGGGGAAGCTACTCCTGCACTGGCGCATAGATGCGAAACCCCTTCAAAGTTAGGTAATAATACCCATTTCTTCTGATTTTCAAATGTCAGAAGATTATATTCTATGTGACAAGGTTTCTCTAAGTGCATTCCCTTATCTATCCGCAACTCGATTTGCTCAAACTCTCTTTTTGTTCTTCGCAAAGCCCTCAAGTCATCTTTAAAAAGGGCTAGAAGTTTTTTATTATAATTTTCATAGGGTGAAGCAAGGATTGTCTGAAAATAATGGTTGACATGTTGATCCCGACGCACGCCAAACTCTTCTTTATTTTCAGTAACATGTTCTTGTGCAATGCGTTGGCGTTCTGACCCCAGGAAAGAAAGAGTAGTATGAAACAAAGCGTTAAGATCTTTTTGCGAATCGATGTGGTCCCGAAATGAAGTTGCAGTTTTTTCGACAATACCGCTTGTTTGCGCAATGTAATTTGCTTGTTGGCCGCCAAATCGGTTTGGAGAACGATCTGTGATATAAGACATAAATTTAAACCCTTTGCTAAAATTGATAATTTATTATTATATATTAAAAAGGCATTAACATCAATTTAATTAATTTACAATGAAAGCATTTATACCTCTCGTGAATCAAAAAACCGTTTGATAAAAATTCAGCTTGACATGTAACCTGCTGAACATGATTTTCTTAAGCGAAGCTCAACGCGCGCAACTCAAAACC
>JAJPIB010000070.1 GCA_021324995.1 Chlamydiia bacterium
GGTTTTGAGTTGCGCGCGTTGAGCTTCGCTTAAGAAAATCATGTTCAGCAGGTTACATGTCAAGCTGAATTTTTATCAAACGGTTTCTTGATTCACGAGAGGTATAACATGAGTAAGGGTTTTTATGCCCAACGTGATTGAAAAATGTGGATTTAAGACCTAGCCAAAGCCCCGGGATTGGACGATCGAATCTAGTTCCTATGTCTAATAGGGGCGACGATTCAATCGTGCCAATCGCGGGAGCTTTCGCTTCGGTCTTAAACCAAATTTTCAGTCACGCTGGGTATAGAAATATCTTCCGCCGTTGAAAGGCTTATTCCTCAGAAAACAATCCTTCCATGAAGTATTGTAAGCCTCTAGAATGTGCAAAGCATGTTTTACATACGTTGCGTGACGCGCCTGAGGATGTTTAGAATATGTTTAAGGGTTGCATTGCCGATGTCTTTACTCGGATTGAATTCCACAAGCTCGAAGGCAATGGGGGGATAGGATTCAAAAAGGCAATAGCTGTCGAGGAAATCTTGAGGGAGCCCGCCTTCGGCAACGGGGGTCCCCGTTGCAATGATTTCGCTCGGATCGAAGAAGTCGACATCGAGAGAGATGCCGTAAAGAATTTTGCGATGTGAAAGGTTTTGAAGGATTTCAGCAAACACGGCATGGAGTCCTCTTTGCTTCACTTCATTCATGAGATAGACGCGTACATTGAGTTTTTCAAGAAGCCTTTTTTCTGCTTCTTCATAGCTGCGTATACCGACGAGGAAGAGATTTTCCGGTTTGATCTTGGGTTTTTCGGAAAGAATGTGTGAAAGAGATGTAGGACCGTGGCCGAGTAGGGCAGCCAGGGGCATGCCGTGGATGTTTCCTGTCTCGCTGGTTTCAGGTGTGTGGGAGTCCATATGCGCATCAATCCAAATCAGACCAATGTCTTTTTGCTGCAAGCGAGTGGCTTCGGCGATTCCAGACCATGTTCCTACAGCGCAGGAGTGATCTCCTCCAATGCTGACGACAAAAGGATGTTTTGTAGCGCAAGAGAAGATAGCTTTTGCAAGTTGTGTGTTGAGGGCAGGAATCTGTTCCCATTTGGAAGAAATTGATGGTGAAGAGTGGATCATCGTTTGCCAGTGTGCGTCTGGCGTATGATTTTGAATAACGATAGGTCCACCTTGGCAACCTTCATTTCCGGCCCCAAGACCTGAAGCAAGTCCGACAAAGGGAATCATAAAGCCTCCTTTAACTTTAGCAAACTAAAAAATGCCGAGATATTAAATAGCTCGCTTAAAAGGGGCAAGAAAGATTTATGGAGAGACATTCCCACTCTTCAAAAGTAGCTGTTTCTCTTCTCTTCAGCATTGGCGTCTCTTGGGTGGGAAAATATATTTTGATTTAAATTTTTTATACCTCCTAGGATGGTGATGGAAAAAAACAATAGGGGATTTTATGATCCATCGGATTCATCTTACATACTTATGTGCTTCAATGATGCTTTTGTTTCAGACAGTGTCAGGGATCTCTTTTGAAATCCCTCTTAAGCCAGTTGAAGTGGAGGAATCCTGCTATTTCAATACCATGAAAGAAATTCAGATCCAAACAGATGAAATTGCATCGATCTCTTTCGAGAAACGGACGTTTGAAAATACCTTAAAAGCTTGGAATCAATTGGGATACAAGGTCGCTGAAACATCACGTGCGTTATCTTCGATCGGAAACCCTATGTTGATCCATGATTGGAATGTGTTTGTGGATATGACAGTATTCCAAAACAGAGACTTAAACAGCGCTTTAATCGCCTATGCCAATTGCCCACCTGATCATGAAGCTTTAAATCCCTATCAATTGCGATCCTTAGACCTCTTTTTGTCTAAGGTACATCAAGACGATTCCCCGACCTATACGCACCTAAAAGGCCTTATAGAAGACAATGACTTCAGTGGGGAGCGTCTAACGATTCTCAATCTAAGTGCAAAGTCAAAGGGGGAGCTTTCCTTAGAGCATCTTGTAGAAAAGATTCTCGCTGAGGATCCAGATGTCGTTTGTATCCAAGATATTACTGAAGACGGAAGCAGCTACGAATTGTACGACTTTCTTAAGCGACACTATGCCCATTTTTTTATGACAATTGATATCCGAGGACTTACTTCAGCATTGCTTCCCAATAAAAGCTTATTAATTGCTAGTAAGTGTTCTATGGAAAATCCTGAATTCGTTCCCCTATCAGAGAACAAAGATAATGGATATGTCCATTTCATCCTTAAGAGCGGTGCAACACTTCTCGGACATGCGTATGCGGTCCAGTCAGAGTCAAATCAGAAAGAAATAGTTCAGGTAGAACAAATTCTCGCTGCAATGGAATCCCAATATCGGGAAGATATTCCCTTTATTTTGTGTTGCAATTTGAAGGAACCAGAATCGAAAGAGCTTTTCGAGGCTTATTTTTCCTTTGGTACAGGATGCGCTTTTCTAAATACGTTTCTGCTAAATGCGCCCGCTTCCAAAGATATAAATTATCAGATTGAAACCTCGATTTTATCAATGTCTGAAAATCATCAAGCGGTTTTTAGTTCGATCAAAAAGTCAGTGAAACACGATCACTCCTCTTCTCACTTAACTGTACGTTCTCCAAGAAAAATATCCAAAAGTAACGCCAGCTACATCATTCTTTGCGAAGCAAATGAAGGAAACGATAATAATCGAAACGAATCCGAAAGCAAAGAGGGGAATGATCGCGCCGGCGAAGAATGTTCTAGACTAGAAATCACTTTAGGAACGGAAAACAATCATCAAGGGGAACGTCTTTTTGGTAGCTTAAATGTTACTACTCCAGGAGGTTCAAAGACGACTTTAAGTGGTGAATTGAGTAAAGATAAGGATGGTAATCTATCTCATAAAGCCCAATTGGAACTTAGTATACCTTTAGGCAGGAACTAAATGCTAAAAAGAAAAGCAGTTTATGTCACTGCAATAGCTTCTCTGGTATTTGTTGCAATTTGTTTAGGAATTTTTTTCTCCTCTACTGAAAAACATAGCCGAATGAGGGTCTCTTTTGGAATGGGCGATCTTCCTCAAACAGAGATCACAATTGAAGGAAAATCATATACCGTGTTGGCGAATCTTAGTTCTATCGTGCCTTTGACGCTTAATAAAAATGTTCTCGCATCAATCAAAAAAAAACCTGCAAAACCCATCCAATTTATAAATGTCAATGGCGATATCGTTCATCGTCCTGCTTACGTTGTTCCAAGGATTAAGGTAGGATTATTTACTTTTAAGAATATCACGGTAGCTGAAAGAGATGAAGACTTGGACAATGTTCAGTGTGTAGGTGAAATAGGAATGCCCATGCTCAACCAGGTAAACTTATTGTTTGATTTTCCTCACTCAACAATCATTGCTTCAAATAGCAAAGATCGGCTTAAAAAAATAGGTTATATCCTTGACGATATGACACCAGTTCACTTTGAAATGATAGAAAGAGCGGGAGGCATTGTTTTACCTGTTTCGGTTGATAAAGCAGCAATAAAATTGGCTTTATCAACAGGGTCTTCTCTTTCTATTATTAGATCTTCTTATGCAATGATAGATAAACTCAAAAATAGTGATCTAGGTGCCAAGTTTACAAGCGCCTCATTTGAAATAGGCGGGAAAAATTGGGGCGCTCATGAGTTTTATGTTAAAGACTTCTCCGAAGAACTCTCTGAGTTTAATGGGACAATTGGGATGGATTTCTTGAGTGAGCATGTTTTTTACATCGATTTTGGAAGTAAAATCGTCTACATTGGGGAAAAAAACTAACTTATTATAATGAAAAAAAATAGATTAATTTTCTTTTCCCTATTTATAATCTTTGGATGTGGTTCTTTCCTTTATTGGTTTTCCTTACAAAATCATACTAAGTTTATACCCACGACTTTCAATGACTTTGGCTTACCGATGGTACAGGTTGAGGTCGAAGGAAAATCTTATCGGGTTGTCATTGATCTTGGATCAAAAGCGCAAGCATCCTTTGATCAAAATATTTTAGAAAATATAAATAAAAACATCTACGGAAAAACTCAATTTAGAGATTTCAAAGATAACCGATATGAATCAAGCAATTACCTCATCCAAAAAATAAAACTAGGCGATGTTTTGTTTAATGAAGTAATGGTGGAGGAAAGAAGCGAGGCTTTCAATAATAACACCATCATATCTCTTCCAGCCGAGAACAACTTTTTAAAAGATCAAGGGTCTATTGGTTGGACATTGCTAAAAAGGAAAAACTTGCTTTTAGATTTTCCTGATTCTAGGCTTGCAATAGTTGATACAATTAAGCAAACAAATTACGTTTTAGAAGAAATGTTAGAAGTCCCTTTCACATTGACATCTTTGGGCGTCACTATAACAGTGGGAACAGATGTCGGGGAAAAAAGATTTCTTCTGGACACTGGCAGCAGCACAACTGCTATCCGGTCATTTCCTTGCGCGAAAGAAATGTATAGAAAAGATGCGCATGGTCTGGAATATTTTCTATCTTCGCAGTTCAGCATCATGGGAAATGATTTTGGCAATATGCCTTTGCATCTTTTGAATATTACCCCTGAGATGAAGGAAATTGATGGATTAATAGGAATGAATTTTCTGCGGCACTATATCGTGTATATCGACTTTCGTAAATGCTTGTTATACATCCGTGAAAAACAAGGAGTTGTTCAAAAGTAGTTGTATAGAAAAGTCATGGGGGGGGAATGAGGCCAAACGCGACCCAAAGAAAGGGTTGCGTTTGGAGGAGTAGGAATTATGCGGAGAGTTGTTTCGCGCGGGCGTTCAATCTGGATTTTACGCGGCTTGCTTTGTTAGCTTTGTAAATTCCCTTTTTGACGCCTTTGTCCATCAAGCTGTAAACGTCGCTAAGTTTTGCTTTTGCGCTTGTGGAATCTTTTTTAGTGAGTGTTTCTTCAAAAGCGCGCATTGCTGTCGTCACTTTTGATTTAAAAGAGCGGTTGCGCATATTGCGCTTGATGCTCTGTTCGTCTCTTTTTTGAGGAGACGGCTTTTTTACTTTAGCTTTTGCTTTTTTATCATCTGCCATAGGAGCGTTTTCCTTAAAATTCAGAGAACGCTCAAAAAACCCATTTTGACGTTCTCAATTATGAGATGGAAAGTAATATAGCTGTCTTGCCATAATTCGTCAAAACCGAATTTTCTTTAGATTCAAGAGTAGATTCTTTTCTGCCTGTAAAGTAAATAGTTTGATTGGTCTTATGAAGATGTCTCGTAATCTCTATAAAGTGTGGATGACTTTATTGCTCATTTCTGGGGGAATAGCTGCGTGGTTTTCCGTAACGGCAGGATCCAAAATCTGGAAATACGCCCGCCTAAACGCTACCGTTCCCGCGACAGTTACAAAGTGGGAGATTCTGGATCTTCCTTCTTCTCGATTTGCGGTTGCCGGGGGTTACCGCTATGATATTGGAAGTGTTGCTTATGAAGGTGAAACCATTTTTGAATATCCTCAGTTCCTCAATCGCTTCGCAGCAGAAAATTATTTGAAACAGCTCCGAGTGAGCAACTGGAACGCGTGGTATCGAAAAAGCAGTCCGTCGGTATCGAGCTTGGAGAGGGAGTTTCCACAAAAAGATTGTTTACAGGCTATTCTGACAATAGGAGTATTTGGTTATTTTTATTTTGCAAGATCCATGCTTTCTCGACTTTTCTAGTTTCCTGCAAACAGAAATTTTGACCAAGATTTTTGTTTGCAGGAAACTAGCTATTTTTTCGAAGCAGCCAATTCAGAGCTGCGAGATAACTTTTGGCGAGAAGAGTGCGCAAGGGAAGGGATTTGAGCGTTTCTTTTCTTTCTTTTTCGAGATGGGATTCGATAATGAGCATTCTTTTTGCTGAGGAGGAAAAAATACCTTCTTTCAATAGGCGGTCTAGCAGGTCCCCTTTAGCGTAAGATTTCCAGTTCAACAATCTTCTTAACAGTATTTTAGGGAAATGCTCTGTGGATAAGGAAGCTTTGGGGAGGCGGAGAATTTTTACAGGGGATACGGCGAGGGGATGCCCCTTAAAAAGGCGGCGCTCTCTTTTTAGTACTTCAAACTGGTCGTAGACGATTCCTTCCCCAATTTTATTGATGTTTGTGAAATAGCAAAATTGAGTTCTTAGATAGCTTTCCGCTGCGGATAAGCGCTGCTGGTTGAACTGGTTATCGTGTAGGATCCAAAGGATTTGATATCCTGTCTTTTGGTAGTCGAGTGTTCTCGTTTGTGCTTCTTCAAGAGAAAGAGGGGAGCACTGGACTTCAAAGACAATTTTTTTGGCGTGCCAGGCGACGTCTGCGATGCGGTTAATTTCATGAAAGGGGCATTCGATGTGCCCTTCTCCGCATCCGATGAGGTCAATGAGCTTGAGCTGCATTTGCAGGTGTTCTAAACTTTTTTGATTCTGGCGGCAGTTTTTAGACGGTCGATAGTGATAGAAGTGAGTCTGGCGGGAGGGGCCCCCACGCAAGCGAACTTGTGCTTTGCACTCGGGACAGAGGTAATTTTTCCCTTTCTCTGCGCTACTGGAAGATACGGGAGAAGTCCCGTCAAGAGCGTACAATTGCATCGATTTTTATTTTTAAATAAATTCTCGGCATGATAATAAAGTAGAGATCAGCTTGACAATAAGAAACTTTCCCCTCAGAATTTGCATGTTTGATTCAAAATCGGAAGAAAATGGCAAAAGGTTCTTTTAGTACCCTGTTTAGTCAACAGCATCAGCAAAAAGTTGAAGAGCTCGTCGCGATCGCGAAAGAACAAGGCTTCATCACGTATGAAGAGATCAATGAAATCCTCCCCATGACCTTTGACTCTGCCGAGCAGATCGATCAGGTATTGATCTTCTTGAGTGGTATGGATATTCAAGTTCTCAACCAGGCAGAAGTTGAAAGGCAGAAAGAGCGTAAGAAAGAGGCCAAAGAACTCGACGGCATCACTAAACGCCCAGAAGGAACGTCAGACGACCCGGTACGGATGTACCTGAAAGAAATGGGTTCAGTTCCTCTTCTGACGCGCGAGGAAGAAGTCGAGATCTCCAAAAGGATTGAAAAAGCTCAGATTCAAATTGAAAAAATCATTATGCGCTTCCGCTATTCAACGCGCGAAGCGATCTCGATTGCGAATTATCTGATTACGAGCAAAGAGCGCTTCGATAAAATTATCGCGGAAAAGGAAGTCTCTGACAAAAATCTCTATTTCGCCATGCTTCCGCGACTCTCCACATTGCTCCGCCAAGAGGATAGCAATCTGGAAAGACTTCTGTTCGATCTTTTTAATCCCGATACGAAAAAAATCGACAAGGTCAAGATTTCGGAAGAAATTGAAAAATGCCGCATTCGCACACAGGCCTATTTGCGCCGCATGCATTGCCGTCACAATATCATTGAAGATTTCGGCGAGGTGATTCTCACCGCTTATGATAGATTTCTCACTCTAGAAAAAGAAATCCAAGAGCTGATCCCTCGCGCTGAAAAAAATAAATTTGCTGCGGGGAAACTTGCCGCTGTCCGAAGAAAACTTGCCAAACGCGAGCTCGCAGCAGGTCGATCACTGGATGAATTTAAAAAAGACGTCCGCATGCTCCAGCGCTGGATGGATAAGAGCCAGGAAGCCAAGCGCGAAATGGTGGAGTCTAATCTCCGCTTGGTCATTTCGATCGCAAAAAAATACACGAATCGAGGCCTTTCCTTTCTCGACCTAATCCAAGAAGGAAACATGGGTTTGATGAAGGCGGTCGAGAAATTCGAGTATCGCAGAGGCTATAAGTTTTCCACCTATGCGACTTGGTGGATCCGCCAGGCGGTCACTCGAGCAATCGCCGATCAGGCCCGCACGATCCGTATTCCTGTGCATATGATTGAGACCATCAACAAAGTCTTGCGCGGTGCAAAAAAACTGATGATGGAAACAGGCCGCGAGCCGAGTCCGGAAGAGTTGGCAAGCGAGCTGGGACTAACCCCAGAGCGCGTGCGCGAAATCTACAAGATCGCGCAGCATCCGATCTCTCTACAGGCGGAAGTGGGGGATGGGGGCGAAAGTCAATTCGGCGACTTCCTCGAAGATACTGGGATTGAATCCCCAGCAGAAGCGACGGGCTATGCAATCCTCAAAGACAAAATGGGCGAAGTTCTATCCACATTGACTGACCGCGAGAGAACCGTGCTCATTGAACGCTTTGGCCTTCTCGATGGCAAGCCGAAAACTTTGGAAGAAGTCGGCGTTCGCTTCAAAGTCACCCGAGAGCGGGTACGTCAGATCGAAGCTAAGGCGCTCCGCAAGATGCGCCATCCGACGCGTGCAAAACAATTGCAAGCGTTCCTCGACTTGCTCGAAGAAGAATAATTCTTTTAAGGCTTACGCCTACCAGAGCGTAAGCCGCTAATGCAATTTCCATAGGTACGCCGTGCAGGAAAAGAATCCGAGACAGGAACTTCTTTCGCTCATCTTTTCCAAAGACGGCCTTTTAAGCCGTTCTCTAAAAAATTTTGAAGAGCGTCCCGGTCAAAAAGAAATGGCTGAGAAAATTCTCGACGCTTACGAAGAAGATAACATCGCTCTTATCGAAGCAGGTACAGGAACTGGGAAAAGCCTCGCATATCTCGTCCCTGCAGCATATTGGGCACTCAAGCATCATGAAAAAACAGTCATCACGACAAACACGATTGCGCTTCAAGAACAGCTTCTGCACAAAGATATCCCCTTTCTTCTCAAAACAATGGGTATCGAGCTTAAGGCGTGTCTCGTTAAAGGAATGGGAAACTACCTCTGTTTGCGCAAACTTCGGGAATTGCAGGAACAACCTCTTCTCTTTTCCATGGAGGAGTCAAAAGAAGTCCAAGCGATTGAGCAATGGGCAGAAAAAACGGATGAAGGTTCGCGTTCCGACATTCCTTTTCAGGTGGCGCCGGGAACTTGGGAGAAGGTCGCTGCAGAGGGAGAATCGTGTAATCATGTGAAATGTCCCCACTATAAAGCATGCTTCTTTTTTAAAGCGCGTAAACAAGCAGCCGACTCGCAACTACTGATTGTGAACCACCATTTGCTCCTCGCCGATATCGAAAAAAGGCGGCGCAATCCCATGCAGGAGTCGATCTTGCCACCTTATAAGCGTCTTGTGATCGACGAAGCGCATAATTTAGAAGATATCGCACTTGAAAGTTTTGCACAGAAGTTTGAAAGGATCGCATTTATCCGGCAACTGGCAAGGCTCTACTCCGAATCTCATCCCGAGCGCTCTCGCGCGACATTGCTCAGGCAAGAGCTATCCGTCTTATCGGTCATTCCCCCTCGCTTGCTGCAAAAACTTGAAATTGACATCCCTGCGCAAAAGCGGGAGTGTCAGACGCAGCTCGAGCAGGCCTTTGCCGACCTTACCCATTTCTTTGAAACAGTCCTCGAGAATAACACCCCTTCTAAAGAATCGAAAAAACGCATCACAGAATTCGTTGCAGAAAATCCTTTTTGGAAAAAGGACATTGTTCCCTCTTTACTGAGGCTTTCTGAAGAAATTTTGCGTCTGTCTCAAATGGTCAAAGGTATTCTTACCGATCTCGAGGAGTTTGAAGACGCTCCCTTTTATGAAAAATTGTCGCTGCACCTTTTAGAACTTCAAGCGGTCACTCAGAGATTAGAGCTATCGGCGACATTTCTTGATCAGTTCACACAGGATACGCCTAGAGAAAAGAGAGTGCGCTGGTACGAAAGTAACGGGGTAAATATTTCTCTTGTGGATGCATCTCTGGACATTTCCAATTTTTTAAATGAACATCTCTTTTCTCAGCAGCGCACATCCGTCTTATGCAGCGCAACAATTGCCACAGCACGTTCATTTTCTTTTTTGAAGAAACGTCTGGGACTGTACGATGAGTCGCAGAAAATGACGGAAGAGATTTTTGAATCCCCTTTTAATTACAAAGAAAGGTCGCTGTTTGTCGTCCCCACCGATTTGCCTTTACCCTCAAGTCCAGATTTCTCGGCGAAATGCATTCAGACAATGGCAGAAGTGATCGAGGTCAGCAAAGGTAGCACATTCCTCCTTTTCACCTCCTATGAGATGTTGCAGAGTTGTTATCGAGCGCTGTCCTCTACAGATTTATCCAAACGCTATCCTTTTCTCAAACAAGGTGAGATCCCCCGCCATCTCCTACTAGAGCAATTCAAAAAGAAAGAGGGGAGCGTTTTATTTGCGACAGATTCATTTTGGGAGGGAGTGGACGTGCCCGGAGAAGCCTTGCGCTGTGTTGTCATCGCTAAGCTGCCTTTCTCAGTGCCCAGCGACCCTCTTTATGAAGCCTATGCGCAATCATTAGAGAAAGAGGGACTGGATCCTTTTTCCGATTACTCCGTGCCGCAAGCAGTGATCAAGTTTAAGCAAGGCTTCGGCCGATTGATGCGCAAAAAAGATGACCGAGGCTGCGTTGTCTGTCTCGATCATCGAATTGTCAAAAAAAGTTATGGGAAGCAATTTTTAAAAAGTCTTCCCGAGTGTAATACCTGCTTTGCTCCCAAAGCAGAGGCTCTCGCTCAAATGCGACTATTCTACGAAAGAACGAAAAAGAAGCCTCTTTCCTAAAGAGCGCTTGATCCTGTTTGTGGTATTTCAGAATCAGGGGAATTATCTTCAGGAGCTGGACACAAAAAGAGTTTGCGACTGATGAAGTCAATACAGACAATCTGTGTTTCTAAAAAGTCAATGCCGATAATGGCTTCCGCCCCAAAGGGAAGTTGTGTCTCATAGAATTCACAAGGTCCTAAACAACGCCCTCCAATACTAAACTGAGTTAAACGTGGGGGATTAGCAAAGTCTACTTCACCGAACTTGGGTTCTTCGTTTGCGGGAGAAGAGGACGCTTGAATAAGGTTAAGGGAGGATCCTGTATCCAAAAGGCATTTAATCACGCGATTATCAATGTTTGCTTCAAATTCTAAGAGATGTTCGCTAGAAAGTAGATCCGTGGAGATAAATTGTGCGAGTGAATATCCCTTTTTTTCCAGCGTTTTCAGGCTATCGCAACAGATAGCAGCGGACTTTTGAAGATCGATAAGGAGAATCGTCCCTAAAAATGTCCACCAGCCGATCCGTGCTGTTAAGTCCGAAGGTTCAAGATTTTTGTCGGCTCTTAGACTTGCGTCGTATTCGAATTCTGGATGCGCTTCCTTTGCAGGCAAATTCCTTAAGGCGACATTTTCGATATAGAGTTTCGGTATATTAAACATTGAGGATTCATATTTTTTCCCTCTAATGCCGGTAAAAAAAACAGTTCCTCCATCGCACTTATTTGTCAGCTGTTCTAACAAATATTTAGGTAGGCTGAGAACGCCATCATATCCGGTGTCTAGTTTTGCGAGGAATGGGATTCCTTCAATTTCTGTTTGAAAACAAGGGATGCGGCTGTTAGATTCTGTAAGTGTAAAGGAATAGAAAGAATTAGGGGGTAAAGCAGAATGGTCTTGTTCATGACAGGGCATATATAATTTAAAAACCCAGCCAGCGGCTAATGCAATAAAGCAAATAGCTAGCCCAATCTTGATCTTTTTTTTCACTCTATTTTATTCCTTTTCTGTACCGACTTTCAATTCACAATCATATCCGTCATCGTTTTTTTCTTTCGAAACTTTAGCGTTTGCATAATTCCCATTTTTATCTTTTAACTCACCTTCAAAATAGAAAGTGGGTTTGCCATGTTCTTTGCCTCCCAACTTCACATCAACTCCTACCTCAACTTTATGCTTTGATTTGTCCTTATGTTTAATAATAAGAATTTTTGGGCTTGAATTCTGTAAAGAATAGCTATTGTAAAGTATGAGAGATGGCTGGCGAACTGCAGTCTTAGGTGCCTCCTTTTGGACATTCCATTGCAGAGTCTCTGGGATATAGACCAGATCAGCATCAATACTTTCTACAGCAGACTTTAGTTTGCTAGAATTAGTCGTACCAGTCCAGTCTTGTAAAGACTGCACAATCAGCGTCTCATGGTCAAAGTTGCGTTCAGAGGCAAATAATGACAAACTTTTCTCTAAAAAATTGGTCCTGACAGACTCATTATCAATTGCGTCTATAAGGGCTGCGTAGCACTCATCGAGTACTTGCAGAATAGTAGACGCATCTTGAGGAAGTAAACAGTCAAAGGCATAAACAATTTTTAAGCTTTCTTTTAGCTCATGATAGGCAAGCTGGCAGGTTTCATAGTCGGCATTAATGACTAAATGAACAGTATTTTCAATGTGCGATAGTAGCTCGGATAGGCTTAGGATCTCGGATGAAAGTGAAATATCACTTATTGTTTCCATTTCATTTGCGGGGAGGGTGCTTGAAAACATTAGAGTAATAATTCCTACAGCATAGAGTGATTTCATAAAATGAGTCTCCTTACAAGATTCAAAAAAAGACTCATTATAAAGCTGTTGCATTTGGTGTCAAAAATATTTGTGTGCATCGAAAAAGTTGGTCGGTGTTAAAGTTCTCCCTTTTTAAGGAAGCCATGAGAATCCTATTCCACTTATGCATTGGGCTAATCTGTCCAGCGCTATTTGCAGACAATTCTAGAGAGTTGATTATTTTGCTGGATAGCAAAGGGATCTATGAAACGATTGGGCGTCCTGCGTACAGATACTTAATGAATAAGCTACAATCTGCTCTTGAGCAAGAGGAAGCTCCTCTGCTTATCAGTACTTCTCTTTGGGAAAACTTTTTGGAGAAAAGAATGAGTATTTCTCAAATGGCAAGGAGAGAGAAATCTGAGGAGTTAAAAACTCTTGAGACTTATGAAGCCATTAATAAAAAGCTTAATGAGGCATTTCAAGAATTTCAAGACAGAGGATTTGATCCGGTTCAAAGCAAGCAATGGATGCTTGACGTTGTCAACCAAGCATTTTATCGAAACGCTTCTAGGCATTCGATCTCTCATGAGCAAAATGTGACGCTTATGAGTTATTTGACTCGTTTTAACTCTTCAGAATGGGAAGGATATTTACATCCGAATCATTCTCTTTTACTTTTACTTCCGAAAAAGTATGAAGCGAAGAAGAAAAACCTCTCCTCCGAGCAGGTTTCTCGCAGAGATTTCCTTGGATTGCAGCTAGATCATCTTTTGCCTGTGAAGAACTTAGAAGATCCCGCTTATTATTATTTGAGGAATCCCAGAGAGCTTCTTTTAGCGGATGCGTTGTCCTATTTTTTTGTGCCAAATCGTTCCCGCTATTCTTGGAATATTTATCTTTCAGGACATGGCGGTGCTTTTTATGAGGAAAATCCTGAGCCACAAGCTTACGCGATGATTGCAGATCTTCAATTGGTAGAATTTCAAAAATTTCTCAATTTCTGTGAAAAGCAGATTTTGACAAAATCTTTATTCTATGGAACGTGCTATGGGAGTGGTAATCACGGTCAGCTGGCTTTTGGAGATATGCCTTATTCCTATGCAATTGTCTCTGATTGTCTGGGAGATTCGGTGAGTTATACATTTGGAGAGACCCTTTCTCTGCCAAATAAATATGGAGATGAGCTCACTGCAAGCGATCTTTTGTACGATTCAAAAAATGGGTGGTCGATCGCTCTTAACTTGCATTATCAATGGGGAAAGTTTTTTGCTGATGTGGAAACCCATTCTTTTACGGGCGATCCCCTTTGCTGGCTGCAAGAGACATTTAAGACTATAAAGCCTGACTTGCTTTCTACAACTCCAATGATTCGTCTCCCGAATGCGAAACATTTTACAACGCTCTTGTCAGAGACTCAATTGCAGATTACCGATCTTCTCTTAGAGTGGAAGTCTGAGGAAAAGACAATTGAATCGACGGAAGAAACAGATGTGGTATTGCTCGATACTTCTTTTATTCCCTATACTCTGATCTTACACAACGATAGAAAGATCCCTTCATTGATTTCGATCCTGCCAGGGAGTAGCAGTCATTTTATCCAGTGCCTTGAGCTCAAAGCCAATCGAGGTTTTCTCAACGCTTTTTGGCCTCTCGAAAGCGATCGCTTTGAGCGAGAGTTTTTAGTAGAGGAGCTCTCGTTTCCTTCTCTAGGATTTCCTCTTTGTGAAGAGTGGAAGATTCAAAACGAAAGAATTAAGCTTAAAAATGTGTGGGTTGTTGCAAAAGAATCTGAAATGCGCATTTTTTTGCAAACTGACGACGATTCTCCCTACATGCTTTTGATCAATAAAAATGATGCATTCATTGAAAATGTGGGAGCAATTAAGGGCATTCATCCTCTTTCGAATGAAAGTGCACAACTTTACTTAGAAAAGTATTTGACTCGAAAAGAAGAGCTTAGGAAGAACTCTGTTAAGTAAAAAGAATATCTTAAAATCTTGGAGTGTAGCGGGATCGAACCGCTGACCTCAACAATGCCATCGTTGCGCTCTACCAACTGAGCTAACACCCCTGAGAAGAAGTTATGGATTTTAATTTGTTCTAAGATTTTGCTCCACTGTAAAAAAAACTGTCGCGCGGATATGATCCAGTTTTTTCTTTGACAGGTTATTTTATGAGTTTTTTTGAAAAAATTCCTTTGGCGCCCCCAGACCCGATTTTAGGGCTTGTTGCCGCTTTTCAAAGCGATCCTCGGGATACGAAAGTGAACTTGGGAGTGGGTGTTTATAGGAATGAGAACTTGCAGACGAGTGTTCAGGAGTCAGTGAAGCGGGCTGAAGCATTTCTTCTGCAAGAAGAAAAAAATAAGGAATACCTTCCGATCGAGGGAGAAAAGCTCTATTTGGAGCAAATGGGGGGACTTGTCTTTGGAGAGGAACTTTGGATCGCAGAGAAACGAAGAATTGCCTGCTTTCAAACTGTTGGCGGAACGGGGGCCTTAAAAATAGGCGGCACTTTTTTAAGGGAAGAGATGAACAATGGGGTTTGGATTCCGAATCCAACATGGCCCAATCATCGAGGCGTTTTCACTCACTGTGGGTTGAAAGTAGAGGAGTATCCCTACTACGACAAACAGGGAAGCTGTTTGAATTTTGAGGGGATGATGGATTGTTTGGGAAAACTTTCCTCGGGTTCTATTGTGCTTCTTCACCCGGCTTGCCATAATCCAACGGGGTGCGATCCTTCCGAGGAGCAATGGGAAACGCTTAGTTCGTTTTTTAAAGAAAGAAGGCTAATTCCTTTTTTTGACTTCGCTTATCAGGGGTTTGGTTGGGGTATTGAGGAAGATGCGAAAAGCCTTCGCTGCTTTTTGAAGAAGGGAATCGAAATGCTCGTTTCTGTTTCCAATGCCAAAAATTTTTCGCTTTATGGCGAACGCGCAGGCTGTCTTTTAATCATTGCTAGCGCCGAAAAAATTGCTGAGAAGATCGCGTCGCGGGTTAAGCAGATGATCCGTGTCAACTATTCCAATCCCCCAATGCATGGAGCCAAGATTGTCGCGCGCATTTTGAGCACGCCCGAGCTTCGAGGCAACTGGGAGGTGGAGCTAAACGAAATGCGCGCGCGCGTCGTGTCGATGCGGTTGCTTCTCACAGAAGAGCTTGTTTCCCGTTGTAAAAAACGCGATTTCAGTTCGATAGGAAAAGGGACAGGGATGTTTACTTTTACAGGGTTAGACAGCGCTCAGGTGGAGGCTTTGAGAGTGGAACATGGGATATATATGCCCAGTGATGGTAGAATCAATGTATGTGGTTTAAATAGAGAGAATCTCGAAGGTGTGGTGCAAGCGATTGAGTCTGTGATTTAAGGTGCAAAAATGCGTAGAATCTCCTATCGACCGTATTTCCTGTTGGTTTTTTTCTTTCTGTGCTTGATGAGTTTTCCTAAGGGTGGGGCTGAGAAAATCCGTTCTGCTGTTGTATGCTCCTTTGCTCCCTGCTGGGGAGGTTTTAGTTTTCTTAAAGAAAAAACAGTTTTCCTTCTTACTCTCCCCTTGCCTTCTCATATCAAATCGTCCAGTGAGACTTTAGAAATGGAACGCCTTTCCCAAGAAAATCAACTTCTGAAATCTCAAATTGAAAATGTGCGGGAATGGCTATTACACGATGATCGAATTCACGATCAGGCTAATCGCTATAAATCATTGACCGAAACGCCATTTAAAGAGGATCGATGGAAGGAATTTTTTAAGCGTAGAAGTCAGGAGTTATGCAAATCTTTGGACCTTCAAACTTGCTCGCTTCCAGCGACTGTAATCTTTCGCGAGCCTGCTTCTTGGAGCAGCACTTTTTGGATTGATATCGGTGAATCCGACAATGAAAAAGTGGGCATGAAAATTGTCGGCAAAAATAGCCCTGTTCTTTTGGCGACTTCGATTGTGGGTATCGTCGAGTACGTCGGAAGAAATCAGTCCCGAGTGCGTCTGATCACCGATTCTAGGCTTTCTCCTTCTGTAAGAGCTGTCCGAGGCGATGAGCAAAACCGTTACCTTCTCGAGCATCTCGACTCTTTGATCTTCGCTTTAGAACTTAGGAATGATCTCTTTTCTTCAGAAGATGAATATAAAACAGCTGCACATGTCCTCTATCGCTTAAAAAGAGCGATGCTTCAGCAATCGGGCGATCACTACTTAGCCAAGGGGGAGTTAAAAGGGACGAGCAATCCTTTGTGGAGATCTCGCAGCCAAGTGTTAAAAGGAATCGGTTTCAATTACGATTTTCCTGATGCCGAGGGACCAGCCCGAGATTTACGCTCGGGTGAACCTTACGGCGCCAAGGAGGAACCTGTTCAATTGCTGCGTCCTGGGGATTTATTGGTCACAACAGGGCTTGATGGCGTTTTTCCTCCTGGATTCCGCGTTGCAACCGTTTCTTTTGTGGAAACGCTCAAGGAAGGCGCTTCCTCTTACGAGATTGAAGCGATTCCCACAGCAGGGAATTTAGATGATTTGGCGCATGTGTTCGTTCTTCGCCCCAGCGAAGCGCGCTAATATTTTTATATTTTTATTCGGTATAAGCTGCCAAAAAATCCTTGAAGAAAGTAAATTGTTGTTTTGATGTTGCAGCAATCTTCGAGGAGCGTTCGGTTGAAGGCATTGGCGAAGGTCTACCCCCTTTTAGGAAACGGCAAATTTTTCGCCGGATTCTTGAGTTTTGTGGTGATCGCTTTTGCTTTTTATCTCTGGCAAAAACCTCTCTCGCCCACTTCGATTCCTCAAGAAGTTTCGATAAGTTTTACAGCTGGAAGTTTTTCTCGAACTCTTGGATTTAAGGAATCTATAGAAATGCTTCCTTTTGAATTTGAAAAAATTCATTGGAATGTGGCCGTGCTTAAAACGGCGTCGCTAGGGAATACCCTAAATCATTTATTACAGAAGAATCGCGCAGAAAAAAAACCATTTGTGGGCTTTATTCGAGATGCACAAGACAAAGATTATATCTTTTTCATCAGCCAAGAGGGGGCGCTGACAGTGAGTTCAGTCGCGGCTCTTTCAAAAAGCGCTCAGTTGTCTTTCCCCAATGGCCTTGAAGTGAAAATCCCCGAGGAGATGGGTCAAGGTGCATTCTATTTCAGGGGTTTTCTTCCTCCTTCCCTTAAATGAATTGATATCTTATGACAGGATTCTATCCCCAACGTGATGTAAAATAGAGGAATTCCTGTGGTAAAAAAAGTCAAGAGTTCATCGGATGCACCGGTTTTTCACTTGAGACGTTTAAAACCGCATAACGCGACAAAAGGTGGAAAGAGGGTTAAAGCTAGCCGCGAAAACTTTCCGAGCCTACAAGGAATGTCCTTGTATCGGCTAACTCTTTATCCCAACGGCGTTAGAGAACCACACTGGCATGCCAATGCTGATGAACTGGGTTACTGTCTGGAAGGACAAGCTGTGGTAACTTTTTTCGGCTCAGGCAATATGAGGGAATCTTTTATCGTCAAAAAAGGCCAAGTGTTCCTGGTTCCTTCTGGCTATATCCACTGCATCGAAAACATTGGCAAAGGAAATTGCGAATTTCTTCTCGAATTTTCCCATGAGCTTCCCGAAGATTTTTCGCTTTCCTCTACGATGGGGATGTTTTCCGATGCTGTCCTCGGAAATACCTGGGATAGGCCGAGTTCTGTCTTTAAAAAACTCGAGCGAGATACCCAGGAGTCTTTCGCAGTTTTACAGACGAACCCAAAAAAACTCAGTCAGGAGACATTTTACACCTCCGCCTATCACTATGATTTAGAGGGCTCGCTGCCCGTACTCATTCCTGAGCAGGGAAATGCAAAAGTCGCAAGAAAGAATGTTTGGCCTGCAGTACGCTCTCATGTTCTTTATTCTCTTGTGATTAGTGGCTCGGGAATGCGAGAGCCGCATTGGCACCCTGAAACAGCAGAATTAGGATATGTTGCTCAAGGAGAAGCTCGGATGGCTGTTATGATGGGTACTGGAGAGGTGAAGACCTATACTTTGAGCGAGGGGGATATCTATTTTATTCCCAAAGCCTATCCTCATCATATCGAGAACCTAAGTAAAACTGACTTGCATTTTTTAATCTTTTTCGATCAGCCGATGCCGCAAGATGTTGGCTTTACTGCAGGGGTCCGTGCCTTTTCCGATGAGGTTTTAGGGGCATGTATGGGCATTTCCTCTTCTTTTTTCCAAGAACTTCCCAAGTATTACGTAGATCAGTTTGTTGTGAACAAAAAGAACGTCGTGGATTAATTTTTTATTTGAATAATAATTGGAATAATTCGAATATAAAGATAAAGTGCTTTGTTCAAAATAAAGAGGTTTATGTTGAGTACAGTATTAATTGTTATTTTGATTTTGCTTTTGTTAGGTGCGTTTCCCGCTTGGCCATATAACCGGACTTGGGGATATTATCCTTTTGGTGGACTGGGATTGTTGCTTGTAATCATTATCATTTTGGCTCTCTTAGGGAAACTGTAAGTTTACTTTTTCCGTGTTTTCTTCGTCGGGTATTGACTAATGATGAATTTGTGGAAAAAACGGTGAAACACTGGAGCGATGATCACTGCGATAACGATCAGAAAGATGATTCCACTGAAAAGAGAATAGGTGCCGGCAAAGATTTTTCCGGCATCTGTTTTGAGTTTGTCTGCAGGCCCCATCCCAGAGAGAATCATTGAGGCGTTCTCATAGGCGTCGATCCAAGTCAAGTGTTCAAAATGTCTGTAGCCAAAGATTCCAATCGCTAGGGAAATACCAATGATGATAAGCCCAATGAGCAGGTTTCTTAAGACACGTTTGATGAAGACGTCAGCCGGCATCAGAGATTTAGGGTGATGTATGCGCATAATAAAATCCTCTTGATTTCGGTATAACTCACATATTTAAAAATTTGAAGAGGAAGTTATGACTTTGGCTCGTATCATAGGGTTTGTAATCATGCTTTTCGGTATTGCTGTCCTGGTATTTGGCATTTTGGCGACAGAAGAATTTGGCGAGAAAGTGACTCAGGAATTTACGGGACACTACACAGATAAGACGATGTGGTACATCTTCGGGGGAATTGCGGCGATTTTGGTCGGAGCTGTGATATCGCGCAGCAGGAAATAATTTCCTTAACCGTGCAACGCCTGAAGAATCTCACGAATGATTAATTCAAAATCCCTTTCATTTCCAAAAGCATAAGTATAGACTTTTTTCCGTTGAGCAGAAAAGGTGAAGAGAGATTCTTGCCAGGTTTCTTTTATAAACTTATTCAGGTTTCCTTTGGGTGGAATCTTAAACCCGCAGGAGTGAAGGGGTGACGTGGTAGAATTCTTAGGGTCGATAAAATACAGCGGCCTATCAAAAATGAGAAAATCATAGCCTATCGAGGAGTAGTCCCCCAAGTATAACGCGCATCTAGATAGCAGTGGATAAATGGGAGGGAAGTCAACTAAAAAGAGCGCCGAGGGATGATTTTCATAGAGCGCCATCAAACGGTAGGCGCGCGCAGGATGATGTTCAGCGAGAAAGGGATGAGGCTTGATGATGAGGTTATATGAGGGTGACAATTCTTCGATGAGGCGTTCAGTTTCAGTAAAGAATGTCGTGGGATTTTCAGCATCGTTCCACGTTGGCGCATAAATCAAGATGGGTTTTTCATTCTTAAAGTGGCTAAATACTGTGTCTTGAGCTAGGGCGTCAAAAAATTGTCTGTATTTGAGATAATAAGAAAAGCGGTAGTTGCCCGTTTTCACGATATGCCTGATTTTATCGGCAGCGCTCGTTCGTTTTAATAGATCGTATAGGTGCTCCCCATAGACAAGGGAAATATCTTGTTCGATATGGTTTTTTATCGAATGGCCTTTATCGGAGTTACCGTGAGGGCAAAACACGAATCGCATTTCCTTTTGAAAAAGCAGCTTGAGAAAAGGTTTTAGCTGGGCTGCAAAAAATTTCCCCGTTTCGTAGATCACATCATAACTGTATGCCAAATGTTCGATGGTCAGTTCATCTAAGCCTTTGAGTTCGGGATTAAGATTAGGATAAAGAGCTTTGGCGAGTCTAAAGTTTTTTTCTTCAGTGACAATAAGAGGAATTTTGAGGAGAGAGCTTAAAACACCAAGATGATCGAGATGGGTATCGGGTCCGGAGAGTATCGCTGTGTGTCGCATACGCTCCTCAGAAGAAGTCGAGTTCTCGATCGGGAAAACACGTGTAAAGCTGCTGGACTTCTTCTTTGAGCTTGTCCAAGGGCTTGGGATGACCAAATGCATATTCATACACCGCTTTTCGAATCTCTGAGAAGCTGCGCAGCTCAAAAAGAAAATAGTCCTTAATGATTTTGTGGATATGGGTATAGTCCTCGGGATGGATTTCGATGCCACACCGAAAGAGATACAGACCCGCATCCGTATTTCGATCGCGCCCATTGGGATTCAGAAAGAACATCGGTTTGTTAAAATAGAGGAAGTCATAGCCGATCGACGACATATCTCCGATATAAGCATCCACACGGGCGAGCAAAGGATAAATGGGAGGAAACTCAGTGAGAAATAGAATGTTGCCTTTGTCTTCATGTTTTCTCATGAGCTCTTCAAGGGTGAACTCATCTTGGAGCAAAGAGTTAGGATGGATCTTAATGATCAGGTTGTTATCTGAGGGCAATGATTTAATGAGCGGTTCTATCGCATTAAAAAGGGAGGAAGATTTTTCGTAATCTTGCCATGTAGGAGCGTAAAGCAAGGTGTGTTCCGCTTCAGGGAGTTTTGTAAAAATCTCTTTCTCGGCACATTGATCGTAAAAGGCTTTATTTTCGAGATAAAACTGGAGGCGGAAGTTGCCGGTGGCGACCCATCCCTTCAGTTGATCAAAGACGTCTTTACGTTTGAAGAATTCGAACATCTGCTTCCCATAGAGCAAGACCGCTTCTTCTTTTTTTAGAGCTTCCATGTAAAAAATCGAATCCCCTTTGTCGGAGTTCCCGTGTGGACACCAAATCGCGCGGATCCTTTTTTGAAGGAGCTTTTGGGCAAAAAAGAAAATTTCGTCAAAAATGGCGCGAGGCATGGAGTAGAAAACAATATCGTAATGGGAGACTAGGTATTCCGCGATTGCCAGGTAATCGAAAAGGATGGGATGAAGACCGGGGTAATAGCGTTTGGCAAGGTCGAAAATCCGTTCCTCGGTGACGATGAGGGGAATGCCCATCATACTGCATAAAGGACCAAGATGGTCGAGATGATGCAGCTCAGGCCCATAAATCAATCCTGCTGCGCGAAAGTCATGAAGCATGAACGCCTCTTACCTCGATTTCTACAAAGTCGAGCTTATACCACTTACTTTACAATATTGATCGTTGTAACAGAAGCTTTTCTTTTAGCACGGTTTTCGGTGGCAAGTTGGTATTGGGGATAGCGAATGTAGTCTGCCGAAATAGACAATCTTTGGTTATGGGTGTGTTGCCGGTTGAGTCTTTCCGTTAGTGCCATGAGCTGGTCGCTCAAAGAAAGAATTTCTGTGCTAATCAGTTCGCCTGGAGGGAGGATTTCTTCGAGAGAAGGCTGCTTGTTTTTCAAGGCTATAATTTTTTCAATTTTCTCTGTAGTCATTCTGCGATGCAAACGTAAAGAGCTTAAGGATTCAAGCATCGGATGGCGCATCTGCAAGATTTGATTTAAGCTTCCTGCATCGTGTAAAATCAAGGAAACTTCTTCTTGATGCAAGTTAGAAAGCAGCTCTCGCGTCAGGTTAATTTCCTTTTGCAGGTTGTCGCGAAGCGTGCAATGCAATGTTTGCCAATCTTCGTTATTCACCAGACTTTGATGATCCATATGCCTCTCCATTGTCCTCGCCTTTTTACATTTTGGGCCCGCTTGCCTCGTCTATTTGCGCTTGAACAAGGCCGCGTTGTCGGTGCTATATAAGAGATGCAATGAGCGTGCCAAAGTAAAGGACATTGCAAGGAAAGATCGGGAGCTTAATACTAGTGGGCAAAAATTGCCGGCCATAAAGAGAAAATCGTGAAAAAAGTTCCTTTTGAAGCAGAAGTACTGAAACAATGGTTCCTTAATGAAGCTCGGGATCTCCCCTGGCGCAACAATTCTACGCCTTATGCTGTGTGGATTTCAGAGATCATGCTCCAACAAACTCAGGTCTCGGTCGTCAGAGATTACTTTCTTCGTTGGATGAGTCGCTTTCCCTCAATTTCAGACCTTGCTGCAGCCCCTCTAGACGATGTCATTAAAGCATGGGAGGGATTGGGGTACTATTCAAGAGCGCGAAATATCCACGCGTCTGCGCGGTACATTGTTGAGAATCACGCTGGCATTTTTCCATCGACTAGAGAGCAGCTCATCGGGCTGAAAGGATTGGGGCCATATACGATCGGAGCGATCTTGAGTTTTGCATTCAAGCAGAAAGTCGCTGCTGTAGACGGAAACGTAATTCGTGTGTTGACGCGTTACTACGGCATTGCAGAAGATGTTCAGAAATCCGCTACCCTTAAAAAAATTTGGTCGATCGCTGAAGAAATCCTGCCTGAAGAGGAACCTTGGCTTGTTGTTGAAGGCCTCATTGAGCTTGGCGCCATCGTATGTAAGCGCGAGGCACAATGCTGGGCTTGTCCTCTTATCTCGGGATGTTCCGCTTATCGAGAAGGAACGCAGTCAGAACTTCCTAAAAAAGGTAAAAAGATAGAAGTAACCACTCTTTTTCGCGAAGTGTTCGTCATTACGCATAGAAATAGCTTTTTGGTGAAAAAAGGAATAGAGGGAAAGGTGATGGCAGGGCTTTATGAATTTCCCTACATTGAAAAAGGAGCGGATTCAGCATTCCCTTTTTCCTTTAGAGCAGAAAAAGTGGCTACACTGGAAGAGGTAGGTCATAGTTTTACGCGGTTTCGGGTTCGCCTATTCCCTACTCGATGGGAAGCAGAACAAAAAGCAGATCTTGAAGGCTGCACATGGATTGATCGCAATGAATTGCATCATTATCCCTTTTCCTCCGGGCACAAAAAAATACTCTTACAGATTATCCCTGTTGGAGTTATTGATTAGGTTGCTTTTAAAAACTGGATCGGAAAAAAATGGAGCGACAAGTGTTGAGGTGCGCTGATGCGATTATTGCATACGGAAAGTTCTCGCGGCTGGGGAGGTCAAGAAATCCGCATTTTGAGTGAAGCGGAAGGAATGCGAAAGCGTGGACATGAGGTGATTCTCGCTGTAAATTCAGGAGGGGGGCTGATCTCGCGGGCGCGAGATGCAGGATTCATTGTCTATGAACTTGCTTTTAGACGGTCTTGTGCACTTAAAACCATCTACGAACTTGTTCAAATTTGCAAACGGCATCGTATCGATGCGATTAATACCCATTCCTCGCTCGATGCTTGGCTAGGAGGGATTGCTGCGCGCATTGCCAAAAAAAAGGTGATCCGGACGCGCCATTTGTCGACGATGATCCGTAAAGGACTCAATAGCCGTTTACTGTATAAAAGTTTGGCTGATTTTGTTGTGACGACATCCTCGCCGATTTTACGGACAATCGAAAAGCAGGCTAAACTCTCTCCCTCGCGCCTTCAATGCATTCCTACTGGTATCGATCCCCACGTTCTTAAAGCAGATCTCATGAAAGCGGCGGAGTTTCGCGCTTCTCTCGGCGTTGGCCCAAGCGATGTTCTCATCGGAACAGTTTGTTTTGTCCGCTCCTGGAAAGGGATTAATGATCTGCTACAGGCAGCGGTACTTCTCAAAGAGCGCAAGGAAATCAAGTGGGTGATTGTAGGAGGAGGCCATGTCAATGATTACAAAGCAAAGATACCCGAACTGGGGCTAGAAAGGATCGTCACCTTTACGGGGCATATTGAGATGCCATACTCGGCGATGCGTGCCATAGATATTTTTGCACTGCTTAGCACCGCTCATGAAGGGATATCGCAAGCTAGCTTGCAGGCCGCCTTCCTTGAACGACCTTTGATTACTACAACCGTAGGGGGACTTCCTGAAGTTTGCCTCAATGGGGAAACGGGTTTGTTAGTTTCTCCTTTTTCTCCCGCTGAGGTTGCAAAGGCTGTCGTAAAATTAGTTGACAATCCTATGTTAAGACAGCAATTTGGAATGCGAGGTAAGCAACTCGTTGAGGAGAAGTTCACGCTTACGCATATGCTCGACGAAATGGAAAAAGTTTATGAGGCAATTTCAAAAGAGGTCTAAGAACCCGAAAATCGACTGAAACTTTTTATTCGGATAGGTTCAACATTGGAAAAATCTCATGAGCGCTGCGTACTCCAGGTCGATCAGATGCATTGTGCTTCTTGTGTTCAAAAAATTGAGAAGAGTCTTTCAAAGATTGATGGGGTGATTAAATCCTCGGTAAACTTTGGCAGTGGCAAGGCTCTGATCGATTACGACAAGAGGAAAACAAGCGAACGCGCCATTATTCATGCCATTTCTGAAGCAGGTTACTCGGCGCACCGCATGGATTCCTCCCACTCACACGGCTCAAGTTCGGCTCTCGCCTTGCAGACGTTAGTGTCACTCGCGCTGAGCATTCCGCTGGCTTTTCACATGCTCGGAGCCGCTTTGCCTATTTGGCTGCAAATCACTCTTGCAACAGCTGTGCAATTCGGATGTGGCTTCTCCTTTTATGTAGGAACATGGCGAGGATTAAAAACATTTTCTGCAAACATGGACACGCTTGTCTCTCTTGGAACGACTGCAGCTTATGGGTACAGCCTGTTTTCAGTTTTTTTTTCACCAACGGTTCATCTTTATTTTGAAACAAGCGCTTTTTTAATCTCTTTTATTTTGCTCGGCAAATTTCTTGAAGCCAAGGCGAAAGGTCGCGCTAACGAAGGTATGCGATCGCTGATGCAGCTACAGCCGAAAAAAGCTCGAGTCATGATCAATGGAGAAGTGAAGGAGGTTTCTGCGGAAAGCGTTAAACGCGGGGATTTTTTCTTGATTCGACCGGGAGAAAAAATTCCTTTCGACGGTGTCGTAGAAGAGGGTGCTTCCTCTGTCGATGAATCGATGTTAACGGGAGAAAGCTTACCTGTTGAAAAAAAAATCGGTAGCAAAGTTTTTGCTGGCACGGTCAATCAGCAAGGTGCACTAAGAGCGAAGGCAGTTGAAATAGGCGACACAACAGCGCTTGGAGTGATTATGCGCATTGTTGAGCAGGCACAAGCGACGAAGGCTCCCATTCAACGCGTTGCAGATCGGGTAACGGGGATTTTTGTCCCTGTTGTTTTGCTGATCGCTTTGTTGACGCTGGGGATTTGGTCGTTTGCAGGGGAGCCGTCGCGGGGACTTATCAACGCGATTGCCGTTCTGGTAATCGCTTGCCCTTGCGCCCTTGGACTTGCAACACCCATTGTGATCATGGTTGCCACTGGGCTGGGTGCAAAAGTAGGCATCCTGATTAAGGACGCCGAAGTTTTGGAGCGCGCCCAAAAAATTAAAACACTTCTCATTGATAAAACGGGAACTGTGACAGAAGGAAAACTCGAAGTCAAACAGGTCATATGGAGTAAGCGACAATCCGACCCCCATTTTTTATCCGTCGCTTTTGGACTCGCCTCTTTATCTGACCACCCCGTCGCAAAAGCCGTGGCAAACCATCTCGACAAACAAAAAATTTTTTCCGAAAAAATTTCAGGATTTCTATCCTCAGCTGGAAAAGGAGTGGAAGGAAAGGCTTTGGGTAAGACGTATTATTTGGGATCGCCGGCATATCTCAAAGAGATGGGAGTTGACATTTCTGAGTTTGAAAGTGAATGGCAGCAAAGACCTGAGCGCATTGTAGGGCTTGCCAGTAAATGGGAATGTCTCGGCTTTTTTATTCTAGAAGATCGGTTGAAGCCCAGTGTGAAATCTGTCGTTGAGCATCTCCATCGCTTAGGGATTTCCGTTTTTTTATTGACAGGAGATCGAAAGGAGGTAGCAGAAAGGGTCGCTGCAGAAATCGGTGCAGATGGGTTTAAAGCGGAGTTCCTGCCTGAGCACAAAGCAGAGCAAGTTCGTCTTTTGAAGAAAAAAGGTGAAGTCACCGCTATGGTCGGTGACGGGATCAACGACTCTCCTGCGCTCGCGGAAGCAGATATCGGGTTTGCCATTGGAGCGGGAACTGATGTGGCGATGGAATCCGCTTCTGTCGTCTTGGTGAAATCGGATCTTGCAGACATTGAAAAAACTGTCCTTTTGGCAAAAGCGACTCTGCGAAAAATTCATCAAAATCTTTTTTTTGCGTTTGGCTATAACTGTCTTCTTATCCCGATCGCCGCTTTGGGTTTTCTCAATCCCCTCATTGCCGGGATCGCAATGGCCCTGAGCTCCATTTCTGTTGTCTGCAATTCTCTGTTTTTGTCCCTTCCCCTTAATTCTTCTCAAACTTATTATAATCATAACTCGTAAGGAGAGGTTTTTGTGGACAATCAACCCAAAGGATGTCTTCCTATAGGAAGAGCTGCGTTTGCCAAAGCTTTTTGCTCAGATTGGATTTCTGAACACAGTAAAAAAATTCTTAGCTCTTTTGTGGTGTTGATCGGCCTCTCTTTTTGCCTTTCCCAAATTATCGGAAAGTTTTCCACGCGTGGGAAATCGGATTACCTCGAGGCTCAAAATGCTTTCAGGGCATGGGTGTCCAGTGAAACACTTAATCCAAAAATCCCTGTTGCCCTTTCTAAACCTTTAAGCCGACACCCTGAACTCAAGACAAAGTTTGGAGCACATATTGCGCAGCGACTGCTAGCTTTTGGAGAGGCAAAGCATTCTGAACAATACGCTGCCGCATCCCTTAAGAGATCCCATGATCTTAAAACACCCTACTACGACCGCTTCTCGCAGAATAGTTTAGCGATTGTTCAAGGGAAGTATCCTGAAGCGTTAGAAGAAGCCAAGCGTCTCAAATCCGATTTAGAACAGGATGATGCATTTTGGGATAGTCGGGATAAGTTTATCCGTTCGGGTGTGATTCTTTACGCCTATAATCTCGTGAGGATCGCCTCCTTAGAAAAAGAACTTGGATCCAAAGAAGGCGAACTTGTTGCATGGGATGATCTGATCAGGAATTCGGGATGGAAGGAGCCTCCCCATAACCAAAAGATGTACGATCCTGAGGCTTATGCACACTTAGCTCAAAATTTTACTCAAGGCGATGTTTCTCTGCTCGATTACATCGAGCAGAGAAGAAAGGAATTAACTCAATAATCACTCTCTAGGATGGGAATGCTCATTCGCGAAGCGATGTAAGTCCTTGCCTCCGTGCAGTCCTAAAAGAAGAAAGTAGAGAGGCGGCAGAAAAATCGCCAGAACTAGGAAAACGATACCCAATACCAATTGGGTGGTTTGTTCTTGTCTAAAAACAAATCTGAAGGTCGCAATGGAAAAGTTAGCCACTTTTCCGGGGAAAAGAATTCCAATGACAGCTCCAATTGTAGCTGTAATCACAGACCAACCCGCCCCCCATATGACAAAAGCGAACAAACAGGCGAGTATGAAAGCGAGGCAGAAAAATACTTCAAAGCGATGTTTTTTTGTAAATTCCTCGATTTCTCTTATAGAAACTCCTTCTTTTGGCTTATTCTTGTCCATATACCCTCAAATTATTCTCATTCGACTTAATTAAGATTAAAGAATTAAATTATTTTTTTATCAACTCAATTCGCGTGAAAGCAGTCATAGACGCTGTCATCCTCTTGAATTCACTCTTTAGTTTATTTTTGGAATGGATTAAACTGCTCCTTCTCTGCTGGGACATTTTCTAAGGAGCAAGTGAGTGCTGATTCTACCCCCGACAAAATTGCGTATCGATAAATGGTTGAATCAAAGCTCTAAATGCGCTGCCTGCGTCCTTGCTTGCAGTATAGTAGGATTGTTTCTCGTTTTTTTTTTCTATTCTTCGGAAAAAATCCGCTTTACTATGGAGAAAGTAGGATCACAAGCAAAAAGAACAAAAACGCACTTCCCTTATGAGTCGATCGGGGGAGGCGGACTCGCTCTTCATTCGCGCCATGCCCTTGGATGGGTTTCTCGTCTAGCCAACGAGCTGGCTTTAATTGCTTACAATAGCCGCCCAGATGTAGAAGCACCTGATGCCAAGATTCTTATCTCTCTTAAACATGGCAAAGAACAGCTTACACTTTCCAATGGACGTCGTCTCTATTTGAAGGAGAGCGAGCGGGGCAGAGGACTTCTTTCCTCAGATGATCAAACAGGGTTGTGGGTGAAGCCTATTTTGCTCGAAAATGGCGCTATACTTGTCGAAGCTGGGCGAAGGTTGGGCGAAGGCGAGGAAAACGGACAATTTATCGTGGCGTCTCAAGGTGGAGTTCCTTCATGTTATAACTCTAACCATCAACCCTTTGCTGTAGAGCTCAAAACGGCTCGGTGCTTTTCTCAAGATCTTTTAATTCAAAAATATGGTGGCCGAGAGTACTCTTCATTGAAAGATAAACGTGCTCTTTATCTTTCAAAAGGTACAACTGCCTATGCTTGTTTCGTTTCCGCGGGTGATTATCTAATGTACGATCAAGGAGAATGGTGCGTTTCTTCTTATGAGAGCTTAAAAAGCGAGCGGCCCATTGCCTACGTAAAAGCCATGTCTTCAAGAGCAATCGAAGTAGAGGCGTGGGATGAAACGGGTTTTTATCCTCTGCATTTTAAGGTGGAGGTCGAAAGCATCGGTCGGCTACAGCAGAATCCCGAGGTGATGCCGACTAGAATACGTCTTCGCAATAGCAGTCAAGTAAGCTGTGCCCTAGGAAAACGCCGTGTCATTTTGAGAGAAGGAGATTGGTTATTAAAAACTTCTACAGGTTGGAGAAATTTGAGAAGATCAGACGAGATCGAACTCTATTTAAACCACCGGGTAAAAGGAGAATTGTTTATTTTTGATGCGATTGAGAAGGAGCAGGGACAATTAGTGGTAAAAGGGCATTTGTTTGATGAAACGCGAACTCAGGTACTTTCCGTGACTTTGCCCATTGATGTCGAAAAACAGCCGGGAAAAACATCTCGAAGAAGAAAGCCTATGCAAACCGCTAAGGGGAGGGCCGGATGAAAAAGTTTGTTCTATTATCTGCGCTATTTTGCACAACTGGAGGAATGACTTTTTCTCAAACGATTGCAGAAAAAATGGCAAGCGGCTCTAAAAATTCAGAAGAGAGCTTTGATGTCATGTTGACGGATGTGAATCAGCAGCTTATCTCCATGAAAGACGAGTTGAAAGAGTGCTACCGAAGAGCAAGGATGCTTCATCACGAAGGTGCAGGGGAGACCGACTTCCATGAGCTTTTAACACATGTCAATGAAATCAGGTCGCGCATCTACACACTCGAAAACCGATGGCGTGATTCGGCGGTTAATGAATCCAAAAAAGATGAAGAGGGGTACGCCCTTTGGGACCAAGAGGAGACGACGCTTGCTCAACTTGTCATGGAATATGGCGCGATGGACTATCTTTTCATCGTTCCACCTGAGATGTCTTCACTAAAGCTGAATATGCATTCGAATATTCCTATTCCAAGAGAGCAGTGGAGCGAAATGCTTGAGATCATTCTTGCGCATAATGGAATAGGAGTAAAAAAAGTGAATACCTATGTAAGGCAGCTTTACATCTTAAAGCAGGATCCTTCAGCTATCCAGGCGATTGCTTCTTCTCCGCAACAACTTCAGTGGGTTCCCGATCGTACGCGGATGTTTTATGTGTTTACTCCTCCCGTCGAACAGGTCAAAAGTTCATTCCAATTCTTTGAGAGGTTTGCAGATGCCAAACAAACCTTCCTTTACCAGATCGGGCCGAAGATCGCAATCGTCGCTTCTAAGGAGGAAGTGCTAAAACTCATCGACCTTTATAATACCGTTTGGGATAACTCTCGAGGAAAAGTCTCCAAAGTGGTCCCTGTCAGTAAAATGGCAGTAAGAGAGATGGAGAAGATTCTCCAATCCTTTTTTAGCGAGGCAATGGAAAAAGGGCGCCCCCCCTTTGGAAAACCAGAACAAGAAGGCTTAAACATTTTTTCCCTTAATCAAGGTAATGCATTAATTTTGCTCGGACAAGAAGACGTTGTTGACCGCGCTGAAAAAATCATCAAAGAAACGGAAGAGCAGCTGCAAGACCCTGCAGAGATGACAGTCTATCTTTATCAATGCAAGCATAGCAATCCAGAGGACCTCTCCAAGGTTCTTGAAAAGGTTTACAACTCTCTCCTCGTTTCTTCGACGGAAGCGAACAAGGAAATGGAGTTTAACTTCAACTCGCAAGGTCCCCAATTCAAGACCCCCCCCGATGGCTATCCACCTACGGCGCCCCTCGTCGTTGCTCCACCGCCGCTCAAATCAGGAAGTAATGCATCTCTCGAAGTAGAACAGGGAACTGACCACTTTATTGCGGACCCAAAAACGGGGAATCTTTTAATGGTCGTTCGCAGAGATGCTCTGGTGAAAATTAAAGACCTTTTGCGCAAGCTCGATGTACCTAAAAAAATGGTACAAATCGAGGTGATGCTCTTTGAAAAGAGGATCAAAAACGAGAATAGCTACGGGATGAATATGCTCAAGCTAGGTTCTAAGAAAAACGGAATCCGCTACACTTCAGACCTCGCTCCTAAAGGACCGGGCGTTCTGCAATACATCTTGCGCGGCCATAAGTCCAAGCATTTTCCAGCTTACGATTTGGCCTTGAGTTTTTTGATGACACAGGAAGATATCCAGCTCAATGCAGCTCCCTCCGTGGTCACTGTCAACCAGACACCAGCCACCATTTCGATTGTGGAAGAAATTTCTATTAATAATGGCGCAGCGCCCGTCGACACGAATAAAGGCATCGCTTTTGAAAAATCCTTCTCGCGCGCGCAGTTTGGTATCACAATGATTTTGACGCCTACGATTCATGTCGCTGACAGCGAAGAGATGAGTCCTGACGGGAAAGGATTTGTCACTCTGCAGACCAACATCACTTTCGATACGCCTCAGCACAACCATAATGACGATAGACCTCTTGTTCACAGACGACATATTGAGAATGAAGTAAGGGTTCTCGATGGGCAAACGATCATTTTAGGCGGCCTGCGTCGCAAGTCCACGATCGATAACGAAGAAAAGGTTCCCTTTTTAGGAGACATTCCCGGCATTGGCAAACTCTTCGGCTCTATGAAGCTGGTCGATCACAATACAGAAATGTACATTTTTATCACGCCGAGCCTTGTTCTTGACCCGGAAGAAGATTTGATACGTATTAGAAACGAAGAGCTGATGAAACGGCCGGGCGATATCCCTGAGTATCTTCAACGTCTGGTCGAAGCGAGAGATAAAGAACGGAAAAGGTATTTCAGAAATAGTTTTAAAGCGTTGTTTGGTAATAGCAATGTCTAGTGAATCTGAGCAAAAGACAAGCTTAAAGGGACTCATTGAAAATCTTCTTGCAGCAGTTAAGAAGAATCCGAAATCCTTGACGCTAGAAAGCGGTTCTTTGCTTAAATCCCAAACACACCAATCTTTTGGAGATTCAGAAGATATTGCCCACCATTTTGGCCTTCCTTTCTACGCCGACCTCTCTGAATTCCCTTTCGTCAAAGAAAAGACTACCCTCCTTCCTTACGGCTTTGCAAAAAGCAAACTTCTTCTTCCTTTGGAAGAGCAAGACGAAGCTTTGCTTGTCGCCATGACTCATCCCTTCGATCTTGAGTTGATTGAAGAGGTGCGTTGTTTGACGCAACGCCACATTCGCGTCGTCATCGCCGGGAAAGCTGCGCTCGAAGAGGCGATTGAGCTCTGCTACCATCAAAAAGAAAATGCCGCTTCGGAGTATATCGCCAGCCTTCAAAATGAATCTCATGGAATTCAATCGGATGAAGAAGAAGGTTATGACCTTCTGGAAAAGAGTGCTGAATCGCCTGTGATCCGTATGCTTAATGTCATGCTGACGGAAGCGATTCAGCAAGGGGCTTCTGACATTCATTTTGAGCCGCTGGAAAATGGACTCGGTGTGCGTTACCGGATCGATGGCGTTCTCCAGCAACGGCATGCGCCACCCAAAGAATTTCAATCTCAGCTCGTCACACGCATTAAAGTCTTAGCGCGACTCGACATTGCGGAACACAGGCTTCCTCAGGATGGTAGAATTAAGCTAAACATGGGTGGTCGCCAAATCGATTTCCGCGTCAGCACTGTCCCCGTCGTTTTTGGAGAGCGGATTGTATTGAGGATCCTCGATAAGGGAAATGTTCTCGTCGGATTGGATAATATCGGCATGCCTGAAGATATGCTACTTTCTTTTCTCAAGTTGATCCGTCTGAGTGAAGGCATTGTTTTGGTAACAGGTCCAACGGGAAGTGGGAAAACAACTACGCTTTACAGCGCGCTTTCCGAAGTCAATAGCTCGGAAATGAATATCATGACGATCGAAGATCCCCCCGAATACAAGCTGCAAGGAATGGCTCAAATTGGAGTAAACCCTAAAATTCATTTGACCTTTGCGACCGGTTTACGCCACATTTTGCGCCAAGATCCGGATATCATCATGATCGGGGAGATCCGCGATAAAGAAACAGCGGAGATCGCCATTCAGGCATCGCTGACCGGACACCTCGTCTTTAGTACGCTGCATACAAACGACGCTCCATCTGCTCTTACGCGTCTTGTCGATATGGGAGTCGAGCCCTATCTTCTCACTTCCTCCGTTGTTGGCATCTTGGCGCAGCGCCTGGTGCGGATGATCTGTCCTTTATGTCGCGTTAATTATATTCCCGCTGATCAGGAACTGAAAGAACTCGGGATCAAGAGAAGCTGCCTTCTCGATGGTCAACTCTCCAGAGGTCAAGGTTGCGCACATTGTTTTGGTTCTGGCTTCAAAGGCAGACATGGGATCTACGAATTGCTTCCCGTCACGTCGACGATCAAGCGGCAGCTTCTACAAAGTCCTGATGCATTGGAGCTGCAAAAAGTGGCAACTGCGAGCGGGATGGCCAATTTAAGGCAGGCAGGTGCTCTCCTTGCGATTCAGGGAGTAACATCGACGAGCGAAGTCTTGCGTGTGACACGGGGATGTGAAGAATTGTAACCTTTGGCTTTGAGATTAAAGTCTATGCCTCTTTTTAGATATTTTGCAGTCAGCTCTGAAGGGAAAGCGGTCAAAGGAGTCATCGACGCAGATTCCCTCGATGCCGCTAAAGAAAGATTGCGCAAACAGCAGGTGTTGGTTACAAACTTGAGCGCTCTTCAGAGTAAACAGGACCAGCTTGCTCTACCACCCTCAACGCTCCTCTCTTTCACGCGCGAGCTAGCCCAGCTTCTCAAAGCAGGGCTTCCTCTTTATGAAAGTCTTTTAACGATTGAAGAAAAGCACCGCCGCCATAAAGTCCATCCTCTTTATCTCGACTTGTGCGATCATTTGAAAGAGGGATCTTCGTTGTCACAAGCGTTGAAACGTTATCCTTCGACATTTGATCGAATCTATCTCTCCATGGTGCAAGTCGCAGAGCAAAGTGGCAACCTGCCTGTAATTTTCGAACAATTGGCTCAACTCATCACGCGCCAGCAGAAGTTGAAAAAGCAGCTAACCTCAGCGCTTGCCTATCCCTCTTTCCTAGCTTTATTCTGTTTTTG
Organism: Chlamydiia bacterium; assembly: GCA_021324995.1. Lineage (GTDB taxonomy): Bacteria > Chlamydiota > Chlamydiia > Chlamydiales > Rhabdochlamydiaceae > CAJCIW01. Next base: position 33,942 of record JAJPIB010000070.1, read on the forward strand.
CATCCTATGTGGGCTCATGTTTTTTGTCGTTCCTTCGATGGCAGAGCTTTTTGAAGGAAGATCTCTCCATCCCATTACTACGATTGTTCTTGGAATAAGCAATTGGATGAATGCCCATCTCATTTTTTTAACGACAACATTGTTGACTCTCATTTGTGGAGTTGTGATTTGCGTAAGAAGCCGCCAGGGCAAAACGCTTCTCTATGAGCTCTCTCTTAAGCTTCCTCTTGTCAAAACCCTACTCCTCCACTCTGCCCTTGTGCGTTTTTGCAGATCTCTCGCTATGCTTCTCGCAGGAGGAGTTCCTTTGCTCGAAGCGCTATCTTTAGCACGGAATGTCGTCAAAAGTCCTCTTATCGAGGCATCTATTCTCCAGGCAGAGCAGCGAGTCGGCCAGGGAGAGCGGCTCAGTGCTGCTTTTAAGGGCGCTCGATTGATTCCCCCCCTCGTTTTGCGCATGCTTGCTCTATCGGAAGAGACGGGAAAAATGGGAGATGCTTTCTTCAGCCTTGCAGAAATTTATGACGAAGAGATGGAAAAGCATTTAGAACAGCTCTCTACCTTTTTACAGCCCGCTTTATTAATCACATTAGGAGCCGTTGTCGGTCTCGTGGTTCTATCCATTTTGCTTCCACTTACCGACGTCAGTTCTTTTGTATCCAACTAGAGAGGCAATTGCAAAACTCAAGCGAGTGAAAAATCACCCTTTTAGCACTTCCCGCCACGGCGGCGACTCGCCTACTCATTCGAGTATGTTCTGGCCGCCGCCGTGCGGACTGGCAAGCAGAGCTTGCCAGTCCTGAAGAGAAGCCGCCAAAATCATCGATTTTTCTCATCGCTGGAGTTCTGCAACTGCCTCTAAAAAAAGGAGACCCTTATGGCAACAAAAAAGAAAAAAAGATCTCTCACCCTTCTTGAGATCATGATCGTTATCGTTTTAATCGGACTGATTGGAAGTGTTATCGGCGTTAACATGAAAGGCAGCCTCGATGAGGGAAAAGCATTTAAAAGCAGACAAGCGTGCGAACAAATCAAGGATATTTTAATGCTCGCCGTTGCCCAAGGTGCCTCTCTTGAGGAGGTGATTAAAGATCCGCAAAGATATCTCGAGCTCTCAGGCCTTGTAAAAGATGCGGAAAAGTTTTCCCAAGATGGTTGGAACAAACCTTTTGATATAAAAACAGGCTCTGATGGAGAGATTGAAGTGACTTCGGAAAACCTAAAAGCATATGAAAAAAAAAGAAACGCTAAGTTAAAGTCCAAATAAGCTCTGATGGCAAAAAGACGCACTTTTACCCTACTAGAGATCATGATCGCTCTTGTTATTCTGGGTATCATCGGGTCGATGACTGCTGTTCAGGTGAAAAAAATGGTGGATGTACATCGCTTTGAATCAGAAGTGGCCTCCCTTTATATTTCTCTTCAGGAGGCCCAGATTCTTTCTGCGACCTATCAAACTGACCTGGCGCTGGATTTTCGGAAGGTGGGAGGAAGACTCACTTATCAGATCTCTAGCGATGAACCTTTTCCCAAGACGATTTCTCTCTTAAAAGCGACAGAGCTTTCTCGCGTGGAGGAATGCAAATTCAACGATGCGCGTTCTTCGCAACTGCATTTCGATATCTACTCCGGAGGAAGGATAGAACCTCGGGGAACGTTGGCTTTTTATCAAGGAGAAAAGGCTTTGTGGATCGATTTACAACGCGGATGTTTAATCAAGTTTTCCCATAAAAAACCAAATTCTGTAAAACAGGAAATTATTATGAGGAGTTAGAAGATGAAACTGACAAGCCCTGCATTTATTGAAGGAGGAAAGATTCCTTCTAAATTTTCTTGCCAAGGAGAAAATGTCAACCCGGAGTTACTTTTTAAAGATGTCCCTTCTCGCACAAAAGCCCTTGTCTTAATCGTGGATGATCCCGATGTCCCCGAGTTTGTGCGTAAAGACAGAATGTACGATCACTGGGTCATTTATAACATTCCTCCAACGACTATGCATATCCCCGAAAATTCTCCGCCGCTAGGTATACAAGGTAGGAACACAAGCGGCGATCTTGGCTATACCGGTCCCTGCCCCCCCGATCGAGAACACCGCTACTTTTTTAAACTGTATGCGTTGGACGCAATGCTTTCCCTTGCTGAAGGGGCATCGAAAGCCGAAGTTGAAAAAGCCATGCAAGGACACATCATTGCCGAAGCCCAACTCATAGGTCGCTATGAAAAGCATCCTGTCTAGTTCTCTGCAAAAGTCTTGGTGATTTCGAGCGTGAAAGCTCGCTCAATCGACGATTTAAGCGAATCACTAAGAGATTATAAAAAATTATATAATGTCCTATGCCTTGGTATTCTATCAATCTCTATTGACAAATAAATAATTTAATCCTTAAGGTGAAGATAAGTGTTAATCTAATCTTTGGAGGTATTAGATGCAAACTGCAATGGGTATTGCTAGTGTTTTTGGCCCGTTCTTGTTGATTCTTGGTATTTGGATGTTATTTTATCATGCAAACATGATGAAAGTGATTACATCTATTAAGAATACTCCCGGAGTCATGTACTTGATGGGGGTTATTAATTTATTGATCGGTCTTTCTGTATTAAGTAGCTTTAACGTATGGGTATGGGGACCTACACTTTTAGTCACAATATTCGGTTGGGTCGTCTTAATTCGCGGTCTTTTGGCGTTCTTTATGCCTCAGTGCTTAGTCACAAAACCAGTAACTGATCATGGATACCTTAGAGTAAAAGGTGTCATTGTTCTCATTTGGGGCTTCTGCATGTGCTGGTTCGCGTTCTGGATGATGTAAATCAATTCTGCTCAAGGCCTAAGATTTCTTTCTTGGGCCTATTTCTTCTTACAACGGGGAATTTCCTCGGTCCTTTCCTTTTTTGCCCGGGACGCAAATCGAATTCTCATGAAAATTTAAATTTCGAATTGTTGTTGGTAGTTTTTTCAGATCACTTGAGGGATAAGAGAATCTAAAGTATGCTTGGCATAAAACCTTTTTTCGAGGAATTTTATGCGCTTAAAATCCCTATTAGCCATCGCATTGTCCATTGGATTGACGTTAGGCTGGGCAGTTCCAGAGCCGGTGAAGCCCGTAGCTCCAGGTCTTAAACAGCGTCAGCCCCATTGGCGTCCGAAGATTATTGAAACCTATCCTGAGGGCCAACCGCAAAGAGTGCTTTTCTACGAACAAATTGGAAATGCCAATGAAGCCCCTGTGAAACAAATTCTTTTTTACCAAAATGGCCAGATCATGACCGAGATGGATTTGACCGTTGTTGAAGAGGATTGCCCTGCGGCAAAAGAATGGAAGTCCAATATCGTACCGCATGGATTAACTCTCTCTTACTTTCAGAGCGGACAAGTGGAAAAGGCGGCATTTTACGATAGGGGCTTGCCCCACGGCGAAATGAAAATGTTTTACGCCGATGGCAAGCTGCATGGCGAGTGCATTTTCAAGCAGGGCGAGCGCCACGGGCCGATGATTACCTATTATGAAGATGGAACAAAATCTGAGGAGGTTGTCTTTGAAGACGGCAAAATCATCGGAGAGCAGATCAAATACCATCCCAAAGGCAATCGTGCGGCACTCATTCCTTATGAAAATGGGCTTCCTCACGGACCAGCGATGGCATGGTATGAAGGGGGAGCTTTAAAAGCGAATCTTCGTTATCAAAATGGAGTACTTCACTCCGATGGAAAAAACTCTGCCCTTGTTGTCTATGCGGAAGATCGCTCTATCCAGGAAGTTCAGGATTTCAATCAAGGTCAGCCCATCGGGACCCATTTGAGATATCACGCGAACGGGAAAGAGGCCTATAAAGTGCATTACAAGAATGGGAAAAAGCATGGAAAGGAGCAGCTTTTCAGTGCCGAAGGAAAATTGATCGGGGAAGGAGAGTTTAAAGAAGGGATTGCTTTGGGCAAGCACTGGCGCAATGCAGAAAATGGAACGGCTGTCTACCTCGCTAATTTTGATAAAGATGGCAAACTTGTGGCTCCTGTCCAAGAGTTCACCGATTCCGGTGTCAAAGTTGCAGAATACAGCTTTATCGATGATAAACGTCACGGACTCTTCAAGCAATGGTATGAGGATGGAACTCCCCACATCGAATTTAATTATAGCTTAGGACAATTCGAAGGCGAACAGAAAGAGTACCATACAAACGGCCAAATTAAGGTAAAAGCTTTCTATCACAATAACGTCAAGCATGGCCTATTCGAAGAGTGGTATGAAAATGGACAAATGGCTGTTAGCTTCGAGATGGCAAATGGTATCAAAGAAGGCAAGTGCAACGAATGGTACGAGAATGGCCATCCAAAGTGCGAAGAGTTTTACGTGAACGGAAATCTCGACAAAACGCGTAAAGAATGGCATTCGAACGGAACTCTGCACTATATCGGAGATTTTGCGCTTGGAAAGAAACAAGGTATCCACAAAGAGTTCAACGATTCCAATGAACTTGTCGGAGAAGTGCGCTACGAAAGCGACCTGCCTGTTGGAACGGGAAAACTGTGGTATGGAAAAGGCAAGCCTAAAGAAGTTGTCCAGTTTGAAAATGGAAAAAGGCATGGAAAAAGTGAAGAGTACTATGCCAACGGCCAAATGAAAGTGGTGGCTAACTATAAAGAAGGCAATCTCGATGGAGAGGTAAAATCCTGGTTTGAAGATGGTTCTCTGTGCTCTGCAAAAACCTTTCGCAATGGTTTACCCATTGGTGAGCACAAAGAGTATTTTTCGAAAGAAGATTTACAAAAAGAATCTGGAGATAGCGCTGCGTCTAAAAAGCAACCTCTTCAGCTCTCTCGGCTTTTTGTATTTAATGATCAAGGAGAAATGCATGGAGAGCAGAAAACTTTTTTCCCTTCAGGTGTGATTCAGACATCCATTTTCTACAACGCAGGTGAGCTCCATGGAGTGAAGGCAATGTGGGATCAAGATGGCACATTGCTCGAGGAAGCAGTCTACGTTCAGGGAAAGCTCAATGGACGATTCTTTGAAAAAGCGCGCGACGGTAAAGAGGTCATCTACCACTATAAGGACAATCTTCGAGAAGGCATTCATGAAGTGTATTATCCTTCCCATGAGTACTTTGGCAAAGTGAAAGCTCTTGAGGTCAACTTTGTCAATGACCTCGCCGAAGGTGAGGCCGTTGAGTATAACGAATCGGGAGCCAAGATTGCAGTAACACCTTATGTCAAAGGAGCTAAGGAAGGAACTGCGCATGTGTTCGGTCCTAAAGGACAGCTCCTGATGGAGATCGCATTCCGTGCGGATAAAAAACACGGTCCGTCCATCCAGTATTTTCCCAACGGAAAAGTTTTTGTCGAAGGCCACTTTGTCGAGGACCAGAAAGAGGGAGATGAAAAGACGTATTTTGAAAGCGGCAAAATCGCCAAAAATATTCCTTATAAAAATGGAAAAATCCATGGCCTTTATAAGGAGTGGAATGACCAAGGAATCCTCACCTTTGAAGGGGAATATAAAGAAGGCAAGCGACACGGCAAGTTCAATAAATACTATGAGAATGGCAAACCCTATTTACTGCAAAGCTTCTTGGATGACCAATTACATGGCGTAAAAAAGAGCTATGATAAAAGTGGCGCGCTGACAGAATCTAAGTTTGATAAAGGTAAAAAGCTCTCCTGAGAATTTTTGTGTTCCGAGGAGCAATCCTCGGAACACATGCTTTTACTTCAGGAAGCGCGGGTGTTTATCCAGGCTTAAGGGACCAGAACCAAAGTGGCTAATCATAACAGCAGCTCCTAAAAGCGCTATGTTTTTCCAGAAGCAATATTGGTGCATCATCAAAGCAAAAGTATTTTCTGCATTCCAATAGTTGTGCATAAGAAAAGTCGTGGGTAGCAGGAAGATCACCAATAACCATGCCCCTTTTTTTGCTTTGTATCCTAGTAAAAGACTCAAGCCACCTAATAAAGCGATAATCCCGGAAAGGGGTACAAAAAATTGGGCCATTCCAATTCCTGCTTCTTGAGCGCGCAAGATAGTCGCATGAGAAAAGTGCTCGAACGATTTAATTATAAAGATGGTAGAAAATAGAACTCTTCCGAGTAAAAAAATGTAGTTCAAAACTAGCCTCGCAATTTTTGGTATTTCTTTTTATTTAGCTAATTCAGATTTTTAGGGCACTAGAAACCTGAGTTCTGGGTTGGTTTTATGGAGGCTTACTGCATTTTTCGGCCAAATATCGCACATTTTGGCACGTCCATAAATGCTTTCAGCTATTGAACGTGACAAAGTGTGCGAAATTTGTCTCGAAATCTACAGCAATTCTCCATAAAACCACCCAAAACTCGGGTTAGAAAATTTTATTGGTGCGAATGTAACAATCGATTAGGCCCACCAATTTTTCTCTATAGCTAGAACCATGCATATCATGAGTGTCATAGGTGTCTTCATGCTGATGAAGTTTTACAACGGCCTCTGTATCGAGAAGTTCTCGGTTAGCTGCCATTTTAACAACGGGATCTGCTTCGATCACAAGGTTAATGACTTGATTAGCATGGGATGGGGGGATAAGACATGCAGGGGCGATGGTAATCACAACAATTTTTTGCTGGAGCGAAGAAGGCAGCTCATTGAGAGCATTGTAGACTTCAATGGCGCCTCTGCTGTGGCAAATTTGGAGATGTACTGAATCACTCCTTTCAAAAAAGTCGAGCCATTGCTCTAGGAGATGCACAACCGGTGGAGTAATTACTCCTCCCTGGCCGAGAACAGCGGAAGCAGTGTCGACAGATAAATTGACAGTAGCACTATAAGTACAGTGGAGATTAAAACCTTGGGCACATGCATCTGAAAGGCGAAGTGCGTGTTTGAACGCATGCTCTTTAGAATTGTACATCCCATTATGAAATCCGATTTGCCCTCGGTTAAGTTCCCTTCGATTGAGGTGAAAAAAATGGGAGGGAATTTTTAGGTCTTTTTCTAAATCGACGCAGACTTTGATTTCTTTTCCAGGAATATCTAAATTTTGTGTACGGTGCAGCGCACAAATTAATTTTTTCAGATCAGTCGTCGCATTGTGTTCTCCCCATCGCAAATCACGCGTTTCGGGTTGCCCTGACATCCGATAAATTGTTCCATAGACAGCATATTTTTTTTCGAGTGGAAGTTCCTGAAGTCTTTTGACTGCGACAGCATGAATCGCCTGGATCAAACGAGGAAGGTTTTCAAATGCACGCTCTTCGCCCCATTTTTCCCCTTTCTTGACAGGATCTGTAGCCAAATCCCAGACGTGGTAAAAAACAGCGTTGCGCAGCTTTTCAGGAACACGATTCAAGGTTTCTCGCAACCGTGCAGGTTGTTGGGTATTTTCCACCAAATGGCAAAGTGTATGCAGTGGATGAGGTTCAAAGGAAACCTGCTTAGTTTCAAAAGGTAAAACAAGGGGAGCAGCAACTGCGGAAAAGCGTGCCAGCGTCTGCTGGGCGCTCGGGCTCAAATTTGCAGCTTGAATGGCCGCATTTAATAGTGCGTCGCGAAGATTAACAGCCATGGGAATATACCGGTTCCGTTTCAATCGACTATGGAATTTCGATTTTAACAAACCCCTTTTCCGATCCATCAAACAGGGTCTTATTGCTCGAATAATGCCCCTGTTTGATGGATCAAAA
>JAJPIB010000003.1 GCA_021324995.1 Chlamydiia bacterium
CTATTTCTAATAGTGGCGACGATTCGATCGCGCCAATCGCGGGAGCTTTCGCTTCGGTCCTAAACCAAATTTTCAGTCGCGTCGGGTATAGCCCCTATTTCTAATAGGGACGACGATTCGATCGCGCCAATCGCGGGAGCTTTCGCTTCGGTCTTAACCCAAATTTTCAGTCACGTTGGGTATATTTATTCAGGAAGGCCCATGTCTTGGAAAATGGTCTCAAAATCTATCAAGAAAGCATCAAAAACCAAACTTTTATAATGTGAGATAGCTTTATGTACATTGTAATTTTTTTAACTTGTATTTGTAGTTTTTTTGTCTCTCAGTCTTATGCGACTGTTTATGATGTTGTCGTTTATGGAGGAACATCTGCGGGAGTAATGGCAGCTGTTCAGGCGGCAAAAATGCAAAAATCGGTCATTTTGGTCGAACCAGGAAAACATCTCGGAGGGATGACTTCTAATGGCCTAAGTTATATTGACATCCTGAACACGTCGACCATTGGAGGATTATGTCGAGAGTATTTTTTTCACGTCTGGATGCACTATCAAAATAGCAGCGCATGGGTCTGGGAGCCTAAAACTATTTTGCCTAACCAGGACGGAATGCCAGTCATCGATGAAAAAGTCATGTGGCTCTTAGAACCGCATATCGGAGAAAGAATCTTCAAACTGATGATTGCTAGCGAAAAGGTTCCTGTTCTTTTCGGAGAGAGATTAGACCGAGAAAATGGTGTTTGTAAACAGAACCAAAATATTACACATATAACGATGGTCTCAGGGACGAGGATTGCAGGAAAAGTATTTATCGATGCCACCTATGAAGGAGATTTGATGGCAGCAGCAGGAGTATCTTATACCATCGGCCGAGAATCTAATCAGCAATATGGGGAAACTTTAAATGGCGTCTTCGTCAATCGGAAAACGGTGCCTTTCCCTGTAGATCCTTATCAGAAACAAGGATCTCCTGAAAGTGGTCTTTTGCCACGAGTTTATCCTTTTCCAGCGGGTCTAGAGGGAGAAGGTGATAGTGGGGTACAAGCGTTTGCTTATCGTCTCTGCCTAACAAATATCCCTCAAAATCGGGTGCCCATAGACAAACCAAACGATTACGATGAAAAAAACTATGAGCTTGTTTTTCGGTTGATCGAGGCTGGAGATAAAAAAGTGTTTTTTAAGCAAAGCAGTTTGCCGAATTGTAAAATTGATGCTAACAGTAGCGGTCCCGTTTCGATGGACTTTATTGGCATGTCTTGGAGTTGGGCAGAAGCTGATGATGTTACGCGCCTTCAAATCGCGAAAGAACATGAAGGTTGGCAGCGTGGCCTCCTTTGGACACTGCAAAACCATCCGCGTATTCCAGAAGAGATAAGGATAAGTAATCTTCAATGGGGATTGGCAAAGGATGAATTTGTTGATAATGGTCACTGGCCTTATCAGCTATACGTACGAGAAGCAAGGCGTATGGTCTCTGATTTTGTCCTTACAGAGGCATATGCCATGCGAGAGCAAAAAACAGACGATACAATAGGGATTGCTTCTTATAGAATTGATTCCCATGCCGTTAAGTATTGTTTGAATGACAAAGGATTACTTACTACAGAAGGGGCTATTATTGGTAAGCCTCCCCTACCTTTTCCGATTAGCTACCGCGCCATTATTCCGAAAAGGGAGGAGTGCAGCAATCTCCTTGTGCCAGTCTGTTTGTCTGCTAGCCATATTGGTTTTTGCGGGATACGCACGGAACCAATATTTATGATCTTGGGCCAATCTGCTGGGATTGCAGCAAGTTTGTCTATCGAATTGGATCTCCCTTTACACAATTTGCCGTATGTGATTTTGAAGCAAAGACTTCTTGAAGCAAAGCAGGTTGTCGATTACCCTATTCTTCATTGATTTTTAGAATGATTTGTGAATCAGATGCCTCTCATAGAGACATCTGATATGAATAAGTTCGCGTCTTAACGAGCTGTTGTTAGATTTTGAACCGTCGTGGAAGTAGAGCCACCCCCAGAGACAGTCGCAGTGGGCACTAAAGAATAGGAGGTATCTGCTGCTACGTTTACCTTCAAAACGATGGTTGAATAGCTTGCGCTTGGTTTCAATGCATCCTGTTGAGTGAAAGTAAGCTGGCTTGCATCAAAATTCCATCCTGAACCGCTAAAGGATTCGTAGGTAAGGCCTGCAGGAAGTGTAACAGCTACAGTTACAGGACCTGAGGTAGGAGCTTTACCTATATTGGAAACGATGATGTGGTAAGTGCCCGTGCCCCCTTTAGTAAAAGGAACGTTATGTTTCAGGTCAATGCTTAAGATGGGCACTGATGTAGAGGCTGTCAAGCTAGCAAACAGCTGGCCGCCGTTAAATGAACCCAATCCTGAGGCATTATCATAACCCTGACTGGCTTTATAGAATAAATTATTTCCGACTTTCACATCATGAAAATCTGAGACATAAGCAGCTCCACTTGCAAGTCCGTAGAGGATGGGATTTGCAAATCCTAATGAGGGTTTATTAGCTTCCGTAAGCGATTGATTTACAAGAGAAGTAAAAGCTGCCCATAGAGGAGCCGCGCAACTTGTTCCTCCATAAATTTGCCACTCGCCATTGTAGAAGATAGCATAACCTGTATTTGTGTCAGCGTTGAGCGCCACATCGGGGACATTGCGATGGGTTTTGGAATAGACCGTGGATACATTGGCTTGCCAAGATGGGATTGGCCAAATCGTGCTGACTCCTCCTCCACCTGCTCCATTACCCAGACCATCATTCCATACTAACTCTGATTGATAAACTCCTGTGTTTGTATCGACAACCAGGCGAGTCCCACCTACGCCTACGACGTAGGGTTGAGAAGCAGGGTCATCGACGACAAGCGATGTCGAGGAGTTATTTGCGTAATCATCATAAGCGCCGCTGTCGCCAGCTGCAGCATAGATTGTTTGACCTTGTACGGCCATTTGTTGGAAAATAGCATTTTCAGCTTGAAGATATTGCAGGCTGACTAAATCCTCGCCTAATCCCCACGATGTACTGACTTGCTTAGCCAAATTATCCGTAGCAATACGGTTGTAAGTATCTAAAACACCTTGATTCGAATTGGGGCCTTCATAAACGTAAATTTCACTCTCAGGGGCCAGAGCGAGCGCAAGCTGAATGTCAAGAGTAACCTCTGCATCGATGCCAGCTGAACTTCCTCCATCTACTAAAATATTTTTCAATTTAGCAGGCGGTAATCCAAATTGACTTGTGTAACCGTCGATATCGCTTTGCTGATAACTTGCAAGCTCGAACAGGGCAATAATTTGGTTTTTCCCCTTTGTTGGGATGGAGGAGAGGTTATAAGCTGTGATGAGGTCGCTGGGTGAAAAGCCTCCGCCTGGTCCCGAGGGAAACTGCTGGGCAGTGGCATTAGCTTTTTCGTTTTGATGGTAATAAGTTTTCCACTTCGCATAGTTGTCAAGGCCCACGACACCTTGAACCAAAGAAGCGATGTGATCCGGAACCTCAGGATCTTCGGTTGGAGCGTAGAAGTGTCTTCCATCGGGTGAGCGAAAGTGATGAAGATGCAGATTAAATCCTGATTCAATCTCTTTTGCTTGGGCGCTAACATTAAGAAGAAGTCGATTCGGATGATGTCTTTCTATAGATAGCCCTAAGCTGCTCGCGTAAGCAACCACTTTATTGTAATCTTCTTCAGTGGGAGAAAATCGCTCGATGAACTCAGCAGTTGTGAGATATTTGCCGTAGAGTTCATCCGATGAATCGTGGATACGCCCTATTAGGGCGGCTAGCTCTTCTTGATTGCGTATAGGCAAAACAAAAGTAATGGGAATGGACCTGTTTTCTTGAACGCGGTGCAAGAGAGTGGCATCATTGACAAGCTTATGGGGGGTATGCCCAGAAAGTCTTGTCATTTCCGCGGTTGCTTGCAAAGATAGTGTTAGCAAGGACAACATGAGATAACATTTAAAAGATTTCATAAAAATTCCTCATTTATTTTTTCTTTAGAAAAATATACCGTTTCCAATTGGAACTTATACCCAACGTGACTGAAAATTCGGTTTAGGACCGAAGCCAAATTTTCAGTCACGTTGGGTATAAATGCGAGCGCAGCAGCAATCGGAAAAAAAGAACTGCCTCCAAACACGCCTAATTCGACACAAACTAAAAATTTAGCTATTTGACTCATTTATGCAAATCAAAATTTTTAATCAGTATGTATATAGTTTTGAGATGGGGTATGAGAGAGCAAACGAGTTTGTCCAAGCGTTGTTAGACGGATGGGTCAGGCGTAAAATATGAGAGGTAATCTGAAGGCAATGGAAAAGGCCTTATACTCTTTACAAACGACTAATGGCTCTTGGACCCAAGACGAAACTTGCTAGACAAACCGCCTACTATGGCGACAGCAGCGAAATGAGGCGCAAGGTGGTCTCTCAGGAGGTATGCCATCGGACACACCATCTCTATAGAGACCCTCTTCATATCTTAAAAAATTAATAAAATTTTTATACTTGTATTTGCCCTACAGGTTCGACATACTACACTATTAATTTTTGAGCGTTGGTGTAAAATTTAATTTTTCCCATTCCTTCACCCTAAACCAATAAAAAATTAATTTGCGTGAAATTTCTGGAAAAAAAGGATTCGATTTTCTATCTCAGTACAAATGAGATGTTTTCTTTGGTGAGGAAAAAATGAGCGCTCAAACGACGGCAATTGGCAGAATCTTAAAATGGATTAAACGTATCCTTGGGCCTTTGCTCCTGATCACGATCTGTCCCCCAATCGTCATGTTAGTGTGGTATACTAACGTCTTTTTAGACGGATCTGTAGAAAAGCTCGCCTCCGTGATTTCAGAGGAAGGTTTTTTTTCTACTCTTTATCATGTGTGGAGTCCTTTTTTCTTCGGAACGACAAAAGCTTGGAAAATTTTAGCCGCCTTTGCAGCTCTTGAGCTATTTTTGATGAAAGCACTACCGGGAAAAAAGATAGCTGGTCCTGTCACGCCAAAAGGAAATATTCCCATCTACAAGGCAAACGGAATATCCGCTTTTATTTGTACGGTTGCTCTCTTTTATCTGGGAGCATTCCAGTTTCATCTTTTTTCCCCTGGCATTATCTACGATAACTTCGGTGGGCTTCTAGGTGCCCTAAACGTTTTCAGCCTTCTTTTTTGCCTTTTTCTCTATTTTAAAGGCAGATATAAACCCTCTACCTCAGACTCCGGGGCTACTGGAGATGCTGTCTTTGACTACTTTTGGGGAACTGAACTGTATCCACGCGTTTTTGGGTGGGACGTCAAAATGTTTACCAATTGCCGATTTGGGATGATGGGATGGGCGTTAATCATTCTTTCTTTTGCTTGTAAGCAGAACCAACTCCAAGGGCTTTCCGATTCGATGGTGGTCGCTATTATTTTGCAGTTGCTATATATTGGGAAGTTTTTCTGGTGGGAAGCGGTCTATCTAAGGTCGATGGATATTATGTACGATAAGGCAGGATTTTGTATCACATGGGGATGTATGGTCTGGCTACCCTCGATCTACACCTCTCCAACCCTTTTTCTTGTAAACCATCCTAACCACTTGGGCATCTGGGTATCCTCTGCTATATTGACTGCAGGAGTCACCTGCATCTATATCAACTATTTGGCCGACAAGCAGCGCCATTATGTCCGTAATAAAAAGGGGGAATGCACGGTCTGGAAGAGAAAACCCGATCTTATCTTCGCCAACTATAAAACAGAATGGGGAGAGAACAAGCAAAGTTTGTTACTCGCGTCTGGTTGGTGGGGGATCTCTCGCCACTTTCATTATCTTCCCGAGATTCTAGGTGCTTTTTGCTGGAGCGTCCCTGCGTTGTTCAATTATTATATTCCCTATTTCTATCTCACATTTCTCTTCCTACTGTTGATTGATCGCTCCTTCCGACAGGAAAAAAGATGCGCGATCAAATATGGCAGCGACTGGGACAAATATTGTGAAAGAGTCCCTTTCCGAGTCATCCCTTTCGTTTACTAACCGAAGTTTTGGGTTGTTTTTATGGAGAATTGTCTCTATGAAAGGAACTCAAAACTCAGGTTACTAACCCCTCCCACTTGGGTTAACTTATTTTTTACATTCAATGAGGAGAATTTTCTGGCGAATATTTTTTATAGCAAGTAAAATTCATCGGTTTCCTCTCAAATTAACTTGGTGTTTAATGCCTGGATCTTTTTTTTCTTATTTGTCTTGCTCGAACACGCACCCTTCTTGCCCTAGGATTCTCATCCTATTAGGACCGCCGGGATCAGGAAAAGGAACTCAAGCGAAGAAGCTCGAACAAAGCTTGCACTTGCCTCACATTTCTACAGGTGACCTCTTGCGCGATCACATCCGCAGAAATACCGAATTGGGAAAACTTGCGCAAAGCTATATGGACAAGGGCAATCTCCTTCCTGATCACTTAATCCTCGATATGCTTTTTGAAAGAGTTTCTCAAAAAGACTGCAACAAGGGATATATCTTAGACGGATTCCCCAGAACCATTCCTCAGGCAGAAACATTCCAAAAAGGATTGGAACCACAAACTTCTCCTATCGTGGTTAATCTAGATCTTCCCGATGAGAAGATCCTTGAGAGATTGACGAAAAGAGTTGTCTGCGAAAACTGCGGAGCTTCTTATCATCTCCTCTATTCCCCCCCGAAAGAAAAGGACATATGCGATAAATGCTCAGGTGTATTGATCCAGCGCCCCGATGACTCAGAAGAGGTCATCCGTAAGCGATTGAAAGTTTATAGCGATCAAACTGCTCCTCTCATTTCTTTCTATTCCAAACAAAATCTCTTACATACCATTGACTGCTCACCACCTCCAGAACAGATATTTCGGGAAATCTGTTCCGTGATTGACCAAACAACAAAATTCTGCTAACAGCAAGAATTTTCTATTTGGTAATATTTTTCGCCTGAACTCGGAATTTGTCGTTAGGGATTCAGATTTCATCGATTTTAAGATTTTATATAGTCGTAGGGAGTTAATTATTATGAATACAAATACTATGGATCAAGAGATCCCGTGCTGTGAAAAAATCGGTTATTGGGGTTATCATCTCATTTTGGATTGCCAAGGATGCAATCGAACTGAAATTGGAAGCAAAGAAAATCTAAAAGCGTTTATTAAGAATCTCGTCGATGAAATCGACATGAAAGCCTACGGCGAGCCTGTCATTGAGCATTTTGCGACCCATGCAGACGACAAAGCGGGGTTTTCATTGGTACAATTGATTGAAACAAGTTCGATCACCGGCCACTTTGTAGACATGAATGGCGATGCTTACATAGACATTTTCTCCTGTAAGCCATTTTCTATTGATATAGCTAAAAGCGTGGTCAACCGATACTTTCATCCCCAAAAGATCAAAGTCCATTTTCTGACTCGACAAGCCTAGTTCAATAGGGAATGCGGCGGAGAATTTAGCCCTCGGGCTAAATTCTCCTGAATGTGGCATTTCCAGTTTTGGTCTAAATCAAATTTTAAGTCGGTGTGATCACGAGGTATCCAACTCCTGAATAAGATTTGCTACAAGCGCGCTCCAACCGGTTTGATGAGAAGCGCCAAGTCCCCTTCCAGTATCGCCATGATAATGCTCAAAAAATTGAATAAGGTCTTTCCAATGAGAGTCTTTAAAACCTTTTGTATCGCGAAAAATAGGCCGCTCCCCTAAAGCATCCTTGCGAAAGAGATCGATGAGACGATGGCGAAGCCCGTTGATCATTTCCCCTAAGGAAACTTCTGTTCCTCCAACACTCACTTTGTAATCTGACCCGACTGTCGCTGCCAGCCTTTTCAGGCCGCAAAGGAATAGGTAATTTGTCGGAAACCAAATCGGACCTCGCCAATTGGAATTACCTCCTTTAATCTTTTCGATCGATTCTCCGGGTTCATATCCGACCTTGTTTCCTTCCGAGTCAAAAGGATTTTTCTGGTGAAATTTCGACAAGCTGCGAAGTCCATAAGGAGAAAGAAACTCATTGGCATCCCAAGTCTTTTGTAAAACTCGTGCCGTTTGTTCTAAGGATAAGAGAGAAAAGAAATAGCGCTTCTTTCCTTTGACTTCGTACTCTGTAAGGCATCTTCCGACCAATTTATGAAAATGCTGGATGTAGAGCTGAAAGTGCCTATTGAAATGAGGAAATTGAGCCATTTCTTCTTCTTCAAAAAAATCCATCGAGAAGAGGGGGATAAGGCCGACGAAGGAACGCACTTTGAGGCGGATGTGGCGCCCATCCTGAAAACATAGAGCATCGTATAGAAAGCCATCCTTTTCATCCCACATGTCGACAGGGCGGTTACGTGTTCCTTGGATCGCACCTGCAATCCCGATAAAATGTTCTAAAAAGACCATGGCCAACCGCTCAAAAAGAGGTTTTGCTTTCGCTAGCTCCAAAGCGATCTTCATCATGATCAATGCAAAAAAGCCCATCCATCCTGTGCCATCAGATTCTTCGAAATAACCGCCATTGGGCAATGGCTTGCTCCTGTCCATGATCGAGATATTATCGAGTCCGAGGAATCCCCCCTCAAAAACGTTATTTCCCAAGTGGTCGACTTTATTGATCCACCAATTGAAATTATCCATCAACTTTAAGAAGCTCAACTCGAGAAAATCGATATCTCCCTTATTGTTTTCCTTTTCATCCTTTTGATAAATCATCCAGACTGCCCATGCTTGAACAGGAGGATTTGCTTCGGAAAAACCCCATTCATAAGCAGGAATTTGTCCATTGGGATGCTGATATTGATGTTCTAAAAACAAACCAATCAAGTGTTTGGCGTAAGGAAGATCGACAAGAGAGAGCGCGACGGCGTGGAAAGAACAGTCCCACGATGCAAACCATGGATATTCCCATTTGTCAGGCATCACAATCCTATCATGGCAATGCAGATGAAGCCAATGAGCATTGCGCATCTGATAGCGACCAGGGGGCGGAGGAGAAGAGGGATCGTCCCCTTCAAGCCATTTTTTCACATCGTAGAAATAGTACTGTGTGCTCCAAAGCAATCCTGCCAACGCTTGGCGCTGAATGAGCTTGTCTTCAGCAGTCAATTTTTTCGTCTGAAAAGAATCATAGAACTCATCTGCTTCTTTTTTTCTCGTATCAATGATTGCGTCTACATCGCTAAGTGGTTTTGAAGGTAATTCCTGACAAAGGCGAAAGCGAAGAATCTTTGACCCGTGTGCCGGGACATGCAATTTTTTATAATAAAAGCTTGCTTTCGTCCCTTTCTTTTCCGGGTTTAAACAATGTTCCTTGTGAATGACGTAGCGATGGAAAGCATCTTTGACGTAAGGGCTGTGACTTTTGGATGGAGGCCCAAATACACGCTCAGCATGCGTCTCATTATTCGTGAATAAAAACTCGTCCGTTGGATCTCCGACTAAATAATACACGCCGAAGGGATACGCTTCAGATAACCAATCACCTGGAGGAATATTTTTGGGGTCAGCGCACAAACTCTGAAAATCTGAAGAATAAGGGCCTTCAGAGATTTCAGGCATATCCTCCCATTTTTTTTCCCATGCCCAACGATTGCGAAAAGCGATCTGCGGAAGCACGGAAAGTACTGCATCCTGTTCGCTACGGTTAAAGATCTCCACGCGAATACACGTATCATCATGGCCCGCTTTTCCGTATTCGATCACCACATCAAAAAATTCATGATTGGCAAATATTCCTGTATCGATCAGCTCGAATTCTCTATCATAGACTGTACGCTTTCTATTTTCTTCAACGAGATGATCGTAAGGAAAGGGATTCTGAGGATAGCGGTATAGGTACTTCATGTAAGAATGTGTCGGCGTGGCATCCAGATAGTAGTAATACTCCTTCACATCTTCACCGTGATTGCCTTCAAATGGATTAAGACCAAAGAGACGCTCCTTAAGAATCGGATCTTTGCCATTCCAGAAAGCGAACGAAAAAACTAAAGTCTGATAAAAGTCACACCACCCACAAAGACCGTCTTCTCCCCATCTGTAAGCCTTGGATCGAGCCATATCATGAGGCAAATAATTCCATGCGTCGCCATTTGCACTGTAGTCTTCTCTAACGGTTCCCCATGCGCGCTCTGAAACATAAGCGCCCCACTTTCTCCATGGTGGAACTTTCTTTGTTAGGGAGTCATGGATGCGTACAGATTCTTTGCTTTTTAGCATCGTCTTCCTTAAAAGCTTTTTTTGTATTGCTTATATCATTTTCGAGATACCTTTCAAGCAGACAATCAAATGAGGAAATTTCCATGTTGCGTCACGCTGCAAAAAACCTAACTCTCGTCACATTTTTTCTCATCGGATTGATTCAAGGGATCGGTTTCACGACAATTCCTTCTGCGGGCAATTTTATCACATCTTCATCAGGCTTCGCTTTTAATGCCGAACAATATGGAGCCCTCTTTCTTCCCATGATCGCAGGCGCCATTTTTGCATCATTCCTCGGCGGATCCCTCGCTAAAAAAATAGGCATCAAAACAGTGTTCGGTGTAGGTCAGTTGTTTAATATTCTTTCCATGGCTCTTTTTTCCATGACCTTCCTCTACATTCACTCTCCTTCGATTTCTTTTATTGTTTTCTTATGTTTAATGCTCTGTCTTGGCATCGGATTTGGTGGTGTACTCACCTCTTTGAATGCTTTTGCCTTTTTCTTTTTTCCCAATCGCCCAAAAACGGCACTCACCCTGCTGCATTCCTGCCTCGGCATAGGAACAGCTTTAGGTCCAATCATTTTTGAGTATTTCTTAAAGCATGGAGTCTGGTGGTACGACGGAATATGGATGGGAACACTTTACTTCCTTCTGCTCGCCGCAGCTTATGTCAGTTTTCCTAATCCTCATCACTTAGGGGCGAAACAAAAAAGTCAGCCGCATTTGCCCTTCCGCTCCCTTGCTTTATGGGGCTTTATAGGGATCGTGCTACTTTATGGAATCATCGAAACAACCTTTGGCAACTGGGGAACGATCTTCCTGCACCAAGAAAAAAGATTAAACATGAATAGCGCGGCTCTGGCTCTGTCCCTTTTTTGGGCGACTCTTACAGTTGGAAGACTTCTCACCGTTTTTCTTTCCCTCAAACTTTCGACACGCTACATTTATTACTCTTTGCCACCTCTTATTTTAGTGAGCTTATTTATTCTCTATCCTTCTTCTGGGAAAGTTTCGTTACTTATCTCTTTTGTGATTGCTGGACTTGGATGCTCGGCAATGCTGCCTCTGACTATTGGTTTTGCCCAGGAAAAATTTAGTTCCATCGCTCCATTGATTTCTGGGGTAATGATCGGCGTTTACATGTTAGGATTTGGACTCGCATCCCAGGGAATCGGTTTCCTTTCCAAAATCTGGCATCTCCCTTTTTCTACGCTCTTTGCTTCTCTCTGCGTCCCCATCCTTCTTTTAGCCGCTCTAAATGTGGTCGTCGTCAAAAAAAGAGCTGCCGATACCTAAGGGCTGCAGAAAATGACATTTTCTAAGCGACTTTTTTCTTATAGACTTGAGTTAATCCTCCTATGATGACCAGAAAAGCTCCTAAAACGGAGATCCAGTTGGGAAGACGATGAAAAATAATGAAATCCAAGAATGCTGAAAAAATGAGCGAAAAATAAAGAAAGGGAGTCAACGTGGAAGGTTTACAGTGTTCATAAGCCTTACCTCTAAAGTATTGGTTGAAAATGCTTACCACCCCAAGAGCAATGACATTTGCCCAAATGAGCGCTGTGTAATCGGGAAAAGAAATTTTCGCATTCATCCACTTTGAAGCACAGAGATAAATAATCGCTGTGCCTACCGAAGTTAGAAAATAAAGATAAAACAATGTCGACTTGGGATTCTCATTGCGCGCTTGATGGGCAAATAAAACTTGAGATCCCGCCTGGCTCAGAGGGGCAAGGATCACTACAATGCTTAAACCTTCCAAAACTCCCCGGCCAGGCTGTAAAATACACAAAACCCCTGAGAAGCAGATCAACATGCTCAGAATTTCCCTCTTGTTAAACCTATGCTTGAAAAATACCTTTTCTAGAATGGGCAAAAACAGAGGAAAAGTGTTTTGGAGTACCGTAGCATTTAAAAGCGTCGAATGCATCAAATAGTAAAAGATCGAATATTGATAAACTAGAATACAAAGACAGCGCAAAAGCTGAAGTTTCAAATTCCGCGTATAAAAAAGCTCTTTAATTGAACTGGACCATAAAAAATAAGGCAACATCAGGATAAGAGGAATCAGAAACCTTAAAAAGACGAGCAAAAAAAAAGGACTGTCTTCAACAGCGAATTTGCCAAATAAAGAAAATAAAGAAAGGAGCATGGAAGAAATGAGCATAAAAAATACGCCCTTTTTGAACTCTTCCGAATGATTTGTGAACCTAGAGAAAATCTTCATTCATGCATCCTATTCATGATGGGAACCGGCTTTGCACCTTGGGTATTTAACTTAATCGCCCAGATGCTATCTGAGGAACAGATAAACAAAATGTTATTGTCTTTGCCGCCAAATGTTAGATTAGCAGTCTCCTTGGGAAGCAAAATTTTCCCAATCAATTTTCCTTGAGAATTCAAAACGTGAACGCCATCTAGCGCCCCCACATAAACGTTACCACGTTTATCCAGACGCATCCCATCTGGAAAGCCCGGAGAAATAGAAGCAAAGACACGTTTGTTGCTCAGCGTTTTTCCATCTTTACCCACATCATAGGCATAAATCGTATGGGGGTTATTATTATAGTAGGTTCGAGGAGCCTGAATCGCTGCACTGTCGATGACATAAAGAATGGTTTCGGCTGGCGAAAAAGCAATCCCGTTAGGCATCTGTAGATCTCCGATCACAACAGATAACTCTTCCGTCCGAGGATCAAAGCGGTATACATTGCAAGGTAAATAGCATTCTTGGGGGAATTGCAAGCATCCATAACTCGGATCAGTAAACCAAACGCTACCGTCCGATTTCACCACCAAATCATTGGGAGAGTTGAGCGGCTTTCCCTCGTACATTCCTACTAGCGTGCGTACTATCCCGTCACCTTCGGTGATAGAAACACGCCGGCCCGTGGTTTCCGCCGTTAAAAGGTTGCCTTGCAAATCAGCAGTTTGTCCGTCCGCAATATTCGAGGGGTGCCTGAAAATGGCAGGAGCGCTCCAGGAGAGTGAACTGATCTGATTGAAAGGCAAGAGACCATGCCAGCGAATCATATTAATATTGTCATTGAGTTGATCCGTGAAGATCAAAAAGCCTGAATCGCTTCCCTCCTTTTCAGAAAAGTAAACCGGACCTTCTGTAAACCCAAAGCCCGTCGCCAGTAACATTAGTTTAGGCTTTATTCCTAGAATTACTGAAAATTCATCTGAATATACCTCCAATGGAAGCTGTGGAGAAGCAGTGGCGGGATAAGGAGGTGGATTTTCAATAGCCTGCAAAGGGAAGGCGCAAAAAAGAAAAGTGAATAAATATATCATTATACAAAAATGGTGACCCATCCAAGATCCTTTCGTATGTCCCTCTTTTAATATTCATAAAAGGGATGCAACAAAAAAACAACCAATTAAAAAATTGAAAAATAACAGGGGTTAATACATATATAAAAATAAAGAATTCAATCTAATTGGTTGCACTATGAAGAAAATCGTTTCGCTCTCGGCTTTTCTGCTCAGTCTGTATAATATCGCTGATGCCACTAACCTCGAACTTAGAGGCGCTTACTTTTATCCACAAGACCACCATATACGCAATGTTTATGGGAATAATGGCTTTGGAGAATATGAAATCGAAGGCTCTGGGCCTGTTATTAATGATCGGTGGGCCCTCTGGGGAAATCTCAGCTATTACGGCAAGCATGGACGTTCCTCTTGTTTAAAAGAGAGAACTCATCTCTATAATACGGCTCTAAACTTCGGATTGAAATATTATGTCTATGATAATGATCCCGTTAAGATTTACTTCGGCTTAGGAGCAGGGATGGACTTCCTCAGGCTACACAACCATTCCCACACCATTCACAGTGTGAACAAATGGGGTTTGGCAACTTTGGCCAAGTCGGGGATAGAATGCAGACTCACAAGGCTTATATTTCTCGATTTCTTTGTAGACTACTCCTACAATTGGATTCCAACCAAGACCTCAAGGCATTGCATCTCTAGCTGGAATCTGAATACAGGTGGTGTTAAAGCAGGGGTTGGATTAGGCTTTCACTTCTAGGAAAATTCGACATGCAACACTCCTCTAAAACACCTCTTGTTGTCATTACAGGCGCATCTGCCGGTATTGGCGCTGCAACAGCCCGCCGATTTGCAAGAGGGAAATATCGTATCGCCTTAATCGCAAGACGCCTAGAAAAACTCAAAAGCATTCAAACAGAGCTTGAAACTGAGACATCGCTTTATGAACTCGATATCAGCATTGCTTCGGACGTCAGAAAAACATTTCAAGCCATTGAAAAAGAAAACGGCCCGATCGACATTTTGATCAATAACGCGGGATGTGCATTTGGCATTGAGCCGGCCTTTGAATGCAAAGTTGAAGAGTGGGAGCAATGCGTCCAAACAAATATCAACGGGTTGCTTTACTGCACCCATAGCGTCTTGCCCTCGATGGTTGCGAGAGATTGCGGCCATATTATCAATTTGGGATCTATTGCTGGAACCTATCCTTATCCTGGTGGGAATGTTTATGGGGCCACCAAAGCGTTTGTGCGACAGTTCTCGCTAAATTTAAGAGCTGATCTCCTAGGGAAACGAATTCGCGTCACCTGCATCGAACCCGGACTTGTTGGACAAACCGAGTTTTCTCTCGTGCGCTTTCGCGGCAGCAAAGAAAAAGCTGCAAAGCCCTACGAAAACACGCAACCACTCACCCCTGAAGATATCGCAGAAGCGATCTACTTCTGCCATCAACTCCCTCCTCACGTCAATATCAATACCATCGAAATGATGCCTATTAGCCAAGCCTCCGCTGCACTCTCCATTCACCGAAAAAAAAATTAGAGTTGATTTCAAACTTTTTACAGAGATTGACAAATTAAAATTCTGAGCGTAAAGTCTCCACGATTTCCTTAAATCACCACGGAGAACTATGCCGCACGCCAAAGAAAAGAATAAAACTTTTATTTCCATGCACGCCTGGATTATTTGGCTTTTAAGCGCCCTATTCATGTTTTACAAATACGCCCTCGAAGTTTCTCCCAGCGTCATGACAACGACATTGATGAGCACATTCAATATCAGCGGTGCAGCACTTGGCAACTTAGCGGCTTGTTATTTCTACGCCTATCTCCTTTTGCAAATCCCAGCGGGTTTCCTTCTTGATAAAATCGGACCTAGAAAAATCACTACCCTCGCAATCGCCTTATGCGCCTTTGGCAGCCTTCTTTTTTCAAAAGCTGACACTCTGCTTATCGCAGGCATAGGTCGCTTTTTAACAGGCGCAGGCGCTGCATTTGCAGCAGTAAACTGCCTTAAGTTGATCGCAAATTGGTTCCCCCAAAAGCAATTTGCCTTTATGGCAGGACTTATGATGACAGTTGCCATGCTGGGCGCTGTCGGCGGGCAAGCACCACTAGCTACCTTTATCGATGCCATGGACTGGCGCTATGCGATGCAGTTTATTGGTTTTGCAGGACTCATTCTTGCGGCTTTGTTTTGGCTGACAGTTCGCGACATTTCTCCGCTTCATAAGAAGGAAAAGCACATCATCTCTCAAAATATCTCGTTCTCGAGCAGTTTGAAGCGCGTTCTTAAAAACCCTCAAGGATGGTGGCTCTCGGTATATAGCGGCTTTGCATTTGCTCCTGTGATGATTTTTGGGGGCCTTTGGGGAGTTTCCTTCATCTCTGAAGCATTCCTAATTTCTTCTAACATGGCGGCGCAATCTGTCTCGCTCATATTTATCGGTTTTGCCGTCGGCGCTCCCTTTTTCGGTTGGTTTTCAGATTGGCTAGGAAAAAGGGTCATTGTGATGTTCTGGGGCACGTTAATCGCGCTAATCACCATCTCTGCGGTCATTTATATGCCAAGCCTTTCTAATTCTTCCCTTACCTTCCTGCTGTTCCTTTTTGGTTTTTCCATCAGCAGCTTCCTACTTTGCTTCACGATGATGCGGGAAATCAGTCTCCCCATTCTAGCTGCGACAGCGATCGGTTTCATGAATGCCTTCGATGCTCTTTTGGGCGCTGCCTCGGACCCATTGACGGGGTGGTTTTTAGATCTCGTATGGGATGGAAAACTTGTCGATGGCGCAAGAGTCTTTTCGGTATCGGCCTACAAAACAGCATTCCTGGCGCTTCCCGCTTTCCTTACACTCTCTTTAATAGCGCTCTGGCGCATTAAAGAAACCTACTGTAAACCTTCGATTCCTTCTTCATTGCCTTAGAGACCCGACCACAAACCCAGTTTCTGTCGATTTTTGGGTTCTTTTGAGCCGATTTTCGAATTCTTTTTGCGGAAGTTGTATCACGTTGGGTATACTACCCCCGCAAAAAGAATTGAAAAGCGGCCAAAATAATCCCAAAAAGCGACGAAGCCTGGGTTTGTGGTCGGTCTCTTAAAGATCCTTCTTTAGGGATTCGAGCTCCTCGCTGATTTTTACGTACTTCTCGTAATCCATCTGAAGCTCTTTTTCCCTCCGGCTTGTTGACTTCAAAAGATTTTGAATGTGTTGAGAATCGAGAGAGGGGTTAACAAGGGATTCTCTTTCTTCACCTTGCAATTTTTCTTTCTCAGCAATCGCTTTTTCAATGCTGCGCAGCTCATTTTCCAAGGGGCGAATTCGAGCGCGACGCGCCATAAGCTCTTCATGCTTTTTTTTGCGGTCATCGCGCGAGGGCAGCTCGTGCTCTGCTTTCTTCTTGGAGCCTTCTTCCTCCCAACCCATCTTTTCGAGGAATTCCTCGTAGTTACCTTCAAAGAGAGCCTGTCTATTTGCATGGCAAACGATGATTTTGTTCAAAGCGAGCCGCTTTAATATCAATTCACTATGGGTGACGATGACTACGGCACCTTCGAATTCCTCCAAGGCGTCGATGAGCGCTTCAATCGATTCCACGTCGAGGTGATGTGTCGGTTCGTCCAAAAGTAAAAGATTGCAGGGCCTTGCTAAAATTTTACCGATCAGCACGCGACTCTTTTCTCCTCCCGAAAGAGCGGCAATTTTCTTTTTTGCAGTATCGCCGCTAAACATCATCTGTCCGCAAATCCGTTTTACTTCCGTCAAATTCAGCGCAGTATTTGCCGCTCCGATTTCTTCTTCAATCGTCGCACGATCGTTTAGCCTTTGAATATTGGTTTGACCGAAGTAACCGATCGAAACTTGTTCAGAAGTGCGCACTTCTCCTTCTTGTGGAGAGAGTTCTCCTGAAATTAGGCGAAGAGTGGTCGACTTGCCATAGCCATTTTTACCAATGATCGCGATCCTATCTCCATTTTCAATCGCAAAAGACAAGTCATGGACAATGATTTGATCGTCTCGATAGCCGAAGGAAATCCCTTTCACTTCTGTCATTTTTTTCCCGAAGAAAGGACGCTGATGAAAATTGAAGTCCAAATCGTACAGAGATTTAAGGGCCTCAAGAGCTGGAATGCGACGAAGCATTTTTTGCTTGGACTGGGCTTGCGCCGCTTTTGATGCTTTTGCGCCAAACCGATCGATAAAAGATTGAAGATGCGCTTTTTTCTTCTCCAGATTAGCGCGTGTTCTCTCATAAATTTCCTCTTCCTGGACGATCTGCTCAAAGAATACCGTTGTCCCCCCCTTGCATTTACGCACTTTTTTACGGTGTACACCTAAGGTATGCGTGGTGACAGAGTCCATGAACTCGCGATCGTGCGAGATTAAAATCAGCTCCCCTTTCCACTCCTGCAAAAAGCGCGTGAGGAAACGGATGGAAAGAATGTCCAGGTAATTAGTAGGTTCATCCAGAAGCAGGCAATCGGGCTCTGAAAGCAGCACTTTTGCCAAATGCAGACGGAGTTGATAGCCTCCTGACATTTGCTGGGGAGAGATATCCATCTCTTCCTCTTTAAACCCAAGGCCAAAAAGAATTTTTTCAGCGCGATAGGTCTCTTCGCGCTCGTCGGGTTTTAATCCTAAACAAGCCTCCTCAATGACTGTCTTGGAGGAGAAACGGATATGTTGGTCGAGATATCCTAATTTATAGCCTTTGGAAAAAGAAATTGTTCCCTTGTCTGGAGTTTCTTGACCGACGAGAAGACGCAGAAGCGATGTTTTCCCCGAACCATTGCGCCCGATCAATCCACAGCGTTCTTTTGAATTGATCGTGAAAGAAACACTCTCAAGAATCTCATTGCCGCTATAGGAAAGAGTGAGATCATCTACCTGTATCATATCCAGCCCTCTTGAAGCAAAGGTAACGCAAAGTTTAAAAAGGATGCAAAATCCGTGTAGGTCGTTGTCAGCATTTGCTGTCTTTTTTCAAAAAGGGAAGGGTTGCCTTTAAAAAGAAAGCCCATCAGCTGTTTCATTTTATTGATTCTCAGCCTCTCTGAACTTCCCTGAGGAATTTCAGCGATATAGGTTTCGAGATAACCTTTCACATCTTCCCAGTTTCCTCGGTAAGTTTTTCCGGCAAAATGAGACCGAATCTGATGAAAAATGAAAGGGTTGATCACGCTGCCTCTGCCGATCATCAGTGCATCACAGGATGTGATTTGAAGCATTTTAAGCGCATCTTCCACTGTAAGAATATCCCCATTGCCGACGACAGGGATTTTTAAAAATGCCTTTGCTTCAGCGATTAGATCCCAACGTGCAGGAGGTCCGTATCCCTCGACCTTTGTTCTAGGATGCAAAGTGATGAACCTAACTCCGCTTTCCTGCGCGGCAAGAAGGTTCTCTCGAAAAAGAGAGATGTCGTCATATCCTGAACGCATCTTGATCGTTACTGGCACAGAGACCGCTGTCACCATCGTCTTTGCCACACGATGCAATAGTTCGGGCTCTTTGAGAAGGCTAGAGCCCGCTCCCCTTCCTGTCACAGTATTGGAAGGGCACCCACAGTTTAAATCGATCCGCGGCGCTCCGCGCGCTTCCACCTCTTTAGCCATCGCTGCCATGAGCTGACTATCCGATCCCATGAGCTGCACAGCTAGTGGGATTGGCTGCGTCTCTTCCGCTTCATAAGCTTTGGCCAGGCTCTGTACATGCGCGTTGGTCGGCACTCTTAAGAAATCAGTAACCGCTTCATCAAATCCTCCGACTGATGCCATAGCGCGCCGAAAACAGCGATCCCCTACACCCTCCATAGGGGCAAGAAAAAGGTACGGACAGCCATTGATATCTTTTGGGAGTAGATCCATAGAGCAAAGAAGTCTACTCTAAAACAGGATTCTTAAAACCCAAATTCTTTGGATTAAATCATTAAATTTTTTAATCCTCTTTTTCATCGAGGTTGATGAACCCATGCAGCATTTCGTTCGCCTCCTCATCAGTCACAATTTTCGGAAGATAGCTGAACTGAACATCGGCAATGTCCCCATCAAACGTCTGTACGCGTTCATCGGCGCCGCTAAAACGCATTCCAACAAACTCTATTCCCATTTCTTCAAGGGTCTTTTCTAACTCCAGAATCTGGCTCTGATTATCATCGACGAATACCACTTTTTTTGGTTTTGCATCCATCTCTTCAAAGAAAGCGGTAATCCCCATACTTTTTGTGTTATCCCCGCAATAAATCACTCCTTGATCGAGCAAAGATAATTTTTCAGAAGGCAAGAAAGTGGGGTCTAAAACAGGATCTAAATATAATGCAATACCTACCGAGCCGAGCTGCCTCTGAGTATGTGTCGCTTCAATAGCTTCCCTTGCCGTCAAACCAAAAACGGGAACATCCCTCTCTTTAAGCCGCTCGATCACCTCTACTGTTTGAGGGTCCACTAATTTTACAGAAGCAAAGTGCTGCACAAAAACCCAGAATTTATCTAGAGCAAGCTCCACTTCTTCGGGGCTATATCCACATTCTCTGGCCTTTTTTCGAATGTGGTTGCGCCACTGTGCAGATCCCAATTGTTGGGTAGACTCGATCATCGTGTTGTCTACATCAAGAAAAACCCAAGTTTCTTGATCGACATAAGGAAGCATATCTTCTATTTTGCCGCTTTCAAAAACCACTCCCCATAAGACAACAGGAGCAAGACAAAGAGTTGTAAATATCTTTCTCATAACAAGCCTTTTTAAATAATTTATCGTTAATAATACACGACCAAAAAAAATAGGGCAACCCTGTCTTTATCCCCAACGTGACTGAAAATTTGGATTTAAGACCGAGCCAAAGCCCCGAGATTGGACGATCGAATCTATACCCGACGCGAATGAAAATTTGGATTTAAGACCGAGCCAAAGCCCCGAGATTGGACGATCGAATCTAGCCCCTATTTCTAATAGAGGCGACGATTCGATCGCGCCAATCGCGGGAGCTTTCGCTTCAATTTTCAGTCGCGTCGGGTATAGCCCCTATTTCTAATAGTGGCGACGATTCGATCGCACCAATCGCGAAAGCTTTCGCTTCAATTTTCAGTCGCGTTGGGTCTACTTTTCGGCTTCCCACTGGGCAAACTCTTTGGCGTAATAAGTGATGATAAAGTCAGCTCCGGCTCTTCGCATTCCTCTGAGAATTTCGAGGACTGCTTTTTTCTCATCTAGCCATCCTTTTTCGACTGCAGCTTTGATCATGCTGAACTCTCCGCTCGTGTGGTAGGCTCCGAGAGGAATATTGGGATAAGCTTGTTTGACGCGATAGATCACATCGAGATAGGCGTGAGCTGGCTTTACCATCAGCATATCTGCCCCCTCTTGGACGTCGAGATCGGCTTCGCGAACAGCCTCTCTTGCATTGGCAGTGTCCATTTGATGGGTGCTTCTATCGCCAAAACTTGGCGCTCCTTCTGCTGCAGCCCGAAAAGGTCCATAAAGACAACTGTGGTATTTCACCGAATAACTCAATATAGGAATCTGCTGAAATCCCGCATCGTCAAGTCCGCAGCGAATCGCTTGCACCATCCCGTCGATCATCCCACTAGGGGCGACGACATCCGCTCCCGCTTTCGCGTGACTCACCGCCTGTTTCACGAGAAGCTCCAGCGTCTTGTCATTGTCCACATCGAATTTTCCAAACTGCTCGCTTAAAACTCCGCAATGACCATGATCGGTATATTCGCAAAAGCAGACATCGGAAAAGATCAGCATTTCAGGCGCTAAGGTGCGGATAGTCCGTATCGCTTCCTGAATAATCCCTTGATCATCGAACCCGTCAGATCCGACAGCATCTTTATGAGGAGGTATACCAAATAAAATAACGGAAAAAACTTTTAAGCATCGCAGCTCCTCAATTTCTTGCGGCAATGCACTGATCGGGATCTGGAAAAGTCCCGGCATTGTTTCAATCGCTTGCTTTTTCCCCTTTCTACCCTTGATGAAAAGAGGGAAAATCAGATCTTTTATCGTCACGTCCGACTCGCGGATCAAGTCGCGCAGCACAGGATGTTGTCTCAGCCTTCTCAAACGTAAAATAGGGAATGTTGCCGTCATCGTTCCTCCAGAGAAAAAAAGGTTGACATCTGAAAGAATAAAATACAATTTGAAATAAAAAACCACACGAGAAATTTATGAAGAAAAGCTGGATAGTGACTGTTTTATTACTTTTTAATTTCATCGCTGCGCTTGCTGCCGATGACAACATTATAGGCTTTTGGCAGTCTATGGATAAAAAAACAAAAAAACCCTCTTCCGTGATTGCCTTTTATAAGTATGACGGGAAGATCTACGGAAAAATTATCGGCACTTATAACGCTCAGGGAGTCATCGATGATTCCATTTATCACCCTGAAAAAAGAGCGCCGGGAGTTCCCGAACATCCTTATTATTGTGGTTTGGATATTGTTTGGGATGCGGTTTACAATTCTCGCGACGAAAAGTATAATGGTAATGTCTTAGATCCTAGAAAAGGAAAAGTCTATGATGCCGATATTTGGCGAGATGGCAATACGCTAATCTTGCGCGGGAAACTTTTTGTCTTCGGGAAGAATGTAAAATTTCCAGCTTTCCCCGAAGAAAATTTTAATAAAGATTTCAAAAAACCTGATCTTTCAAAACTTGTGCCTAACGTTCCTAAGTCCATGCGATAGTAATCACAAGAGTATCTATGCTTTGGAGGCAATTGCAAAACTCTAGCGAGCGAAAAATGGCCCTTTTGGCATCCCTTGCCAGAGCGGCGACTCGCCTATTTACTCGAGCCTGTTTTCGCCGTCGCCATACGAACTGTCAAATACAGCTTGCCCGTCCTGGCGAAAAGCCACCAAAATCATCCATTTATCCCCTCGCTGGAGTTTCACAATTCCCACTTTGGCTTTCCGCACTGCTGCTAACAGTAGCTCCTCTTGGGACTACTGAAAACGTTTTAGACCGAAAAGAAGGTTCTTTTTTGCAGAAAGCCGCAGAAGGAGCTCTTTATTTTTGCGCCGGTGAGATCTTTCAGTCCGTTTCTTTTTGGGCAAAATTGGGCTGGGGCATTTTTCAGTTTTCTCCCTGGGCTGATACACTCGGAAGAGAATGCTTATTTGTCAGCGATATCTGCCGCCTCTCCGCTCAGCACACTTTTGGCCAAATATTTAAAGGACCCGTTTCCTTCAAAAACTCGGCGCTCTCTTTAAATTCTTGGCATGCAAATCAGCGCGCGCTCTCGGAAATTCCCGCTTCAACCTTAGAGCAAAAAAAACTCATTCAGTTTCTTGAAAACCGCTGGCTAGCGAAAGCGACAGGTTATTATTCTTCCGTTGTCAATTGGGTATGTCCCTGCTTTGGAATTGACGTTCAGATCCATCCAGAATCGACAAATTCCTATTCAAGAGATCCTTGGAACAAATTCTCAAAGACTTATAAAAAAAGAGTCGAGAGTTGGAAGCAAACCCTTCCTCAACCTTTTCATTTCCCGCTCATCTTAACGCGACCTACAGATCTTCAAGATTATCTTCCTGCTCGTCTGATCGTATCCCGCCATGAAAACATTGAGACGACTCTGACAAACGTTGCCCGAAAATTAGAAGAGCCTCATAAAAAAGTCATCTTGGACCTAACTTCTCACCTTTCCTGTCAGGATAAAAATCAGTGGATCCAAGCGTGGAATGATTACCAGGAAGAATTCTCTAAAGCTAATCTCGATGCACGCCGAATCTTATGCATACAAACCTTACAAAAAGAAGGGATTGGCGGAGTGCGAATCCTTCCCTTTAATCAGTCCTCCTCGAAAGAAATCGAGAACGATCATCAATATCTTTTATTATGGATCGCCAAATTTGGACTGTCAGCAAACCGCATTGAATTAGACCGATGGGAAATCGCTGATCTGCCTGCAAATGCGCCGAAGACAACTGTTCCCAACATTTCTCAAGAAGACTTCATCGAACATTTAAATATTTTTGAAGAAAACTGGAATTCTACCCACCCCCAAAAAACTCTCATGCTGCAAGCGACACTTGCTGTAATCCGAGGACTCCTCCAAGATTTGCCATTTGAGAAATGGGAGGAAATTACAAAATGTCCCACCCGATCGGCCATTGTTCAACTTAGCTTTTCCAAAATCTTGAAAGAATTAGAATTCTTGAAACAAGAAAAAGGAAATGAAGCCTTTTTTGATACCACTTCGCACATCGAGCAGATCCATGCAAGCTTCACCCCTCTTCTGGAAATTTTTTCCCCTTTTGTATTCAGTGACTTTTCCACCATTTACCATAATCTCTTAACTTCTATTCCCTCTGCACTTAAACCCTTCACATCCTATGGCCTCCATGCTTCAGGAATGACAAGCTTAGCTGGCATCATCCGAGCAGTGGAGAGAAGCATCAATAAGTCTCCGCGCATTCTGTATGGAGAAAACACCTACTTTGAGATCATTCACACGCTGAATATGGCCTCAACCAGCTGTAGCATCGAGGAAGCTTCGGAAGACGATTGGGCAGAAGCCGATCTGTTAATGGTGCAATTTAACCCTGTGTTAAAAAGAATCGACTTCAACGTCACTGACTATAAAGTAGAAAAAATCGCAGAAACATTGCATAAAGCCCTCAAAGCAAAAGAAGGAAAACCGCTGACAGTCGCTTTGGACTGCACTCTTGACTACATCAACTCTCCACAAACAACCCGCTTACTCGAAGAATTTCAAGATGCCATCGCAAATGGAGCCCTCAATATCCTTTGCTATCGCAGTGGGCTTAAATTCGATCTTTTTGGAATGGACAACTATTGTGGCGCTCCCTTTTACATGATTCACAACAAAGATAAAAAATGGACTACTTTCGATTTCCTTTGCACCGATCCTGTGATTCAAACCGATCTCTTAAGTCTACAATGGTTCTGCATCGCCTATCAATACGCTGCTCATCATCTCGAACTCTACCGCAAGCAAGTCTTCGACAACACGCGGCAATTCTTTGAAAAGATTCCCCCAAGACTGCTGACAAACAAGAACGTCGACTACCGCATTATCCCTGTCGATCAAGAATCTAACCTCGCGTTTATCGACATTAAAATCTTCGGCCTTTTTCATAGGCTGCGATGCTCTCTTGTAGGAGGCTATCTTCTCCTCAAATGCATGGAAGGCAAGCACCCGATTTTCAATCGCCCAAGCCTAGGCTTTTACCACCCCAATTTCAGCATCCTTTTCAGCGAAAAATGCTCAACGATCCGCTTGACACTTGGACTTGATCCAGAGCAGGTCGATCTTTTGGCAAGCTGTTTTGCAACCATCGATTCTCTCAACGGTTCTCATTAAGATTTTTAAAATTATTTATAAGTGCATGCTATCAGCAGAAAACCGAGGCGTGGACAGACTCTACTACACCCAACGCGTAGCGTGTATTAAATATATAAATATAACATTTGTTAAAAAACCATGAATTACTCTGTAATAATAAAACAAAAGCTTCAAATAATCGCAAAAATCGTTTAATATAAATAAAGAAACTTAATAAATTAATTATTTTGAGGTTAAATATGATAAATACCAGCACTCTTCTCTCTTCCCTTCGAAAACAAGTCCACATTCTTGCAGAGGAAGCGGAACGCTTTAAATGGGAAATAAACCCCCAATCTATTGAAGAGGAAGTCGTACGTGCTACCCTCGAAGAATATAAGGCAAAAGCTCTTACCAATCTAGTTAGGAATCATAAAATTGATGAAGCGGCGAAAACTGCACTTTTAAAAACTCTTTCAAAGATTGAAAAGAAAATTAGCCTTATCCATAAGACAATCGATTACATCGCTTCTGGCTCAGAGGATATTGATCCAAGAATTCAAAAAATGCTGACTAAAATAAATCCAGAAACCCTAATCACTCCCCAAAAAATTAGACAATACTTCAGTGGAATTGAGCAATTCATTGAGCTAAATCAAACACGCATAGAATCCGCTGAAAGTCTCCAATTAGCCCAATTCGCGCATAAAGAGCTAGAGTCAAAAAAGCAAGAATTGCTCACAGCGGCGCCTGATTACGATGTCTGTAATGTTCCTCTTTCTCATTTAATAGAAAATTGTGGCCTAGATGTAACGGAAGAAATTGCACGAAAAGGCCGAGAACTCACTCTTATTCGTTTCTTTGAAAAAATGCTAGATCCTCGCTGGATCACATTCTCACAACCTCATTCACCTAATTGCGTAGGCGACCTAATCGGTGATGCTTATCTTCAAGCTTGCATTAGTTTTCAATCCGGCGACACTCAAGACTACTCTCCCCTTCGCTTTATCGATCAGTCACCTGATGAATCAGATGATGAAGACGACCTTCCTGTCGATGCTTGGAATGCTAAACTTGCTCGCTACCAAAGGGAGGATTTAGTTTCTCTACCGCTCAAAATGCAATGTGGTGATGTTTTAGAACTTTTCCTTTTGTTGGATGGCTCAAGAAAAAAATGCGATTTGAAGGGATTAGGAGTCTTAATCACCTTAGGCGATTGCAGTCAATTGGCCATGATCATTAATGGCCTTAAGTCCATTGTTATATTCAATCCTCAGGGAGACCGAGAGCGCCATGGCTGTCCTTATCTCGTTTCTTTCGGCAATGTTGAACAAGCAGCTAAGTTTCTTCACAGCAAAATTATCGGTGTTAAAGAAAATGCGGAATTAGAGCTAAGTGATGGTCAATTATTTACTCTCGCTTATCGCTCTGAACTTCAAGCTGTCGTGGATGAAAATCAGGCAAAATTAAATGAGTTAGAAACGAGCCAAGCTCCCCTAGAAGTCAGCTCAGCCATTGTAGAAGCCGACCAACCCATTCAGCAATCTGAAGAAGTTGTCATTAATGAGCCCGCTCTGTCTGCATGGGATGTGCAAAAGCAAGCAATTGATGCCTTGCAAAAAGCTATTGAGGCTCTTTCAAGCCCGCACGATGAGAATTATGTTCAAGCTTTAGGAGGGCTCACCACATTCAATGGCACGAAAAATCTTATGGAACCGATCTCCGCCCATCTGCTCCAACTCCAAAGTAGCGACTTAAGGAATGAAATCTCTCAAAAAGGCGATATGATTTCTTGGGGAGTAAACGCTTTTCAATCGGATGCGACTTCTTCTGATCAAAAGTTGCGTGCCGTGCAGCGTGTCCAAATGAACTTTCTGCTCTTTAGCCTTGAACAATGTTTAAAATCTTCTGATTCGGCGGCCCATGTCTCCGAAATCATGAAGTTGATGGAAGGATTAAAATTAAACCCAGCCGATTTACCAGAAGGACAAAAAAACCTCGCTCACTGTCTCTTCGGCACTACTTATCACACATATCTCGCCGCTTGGGAGAAAAAAAGGAATATCATTCATCCTCACGATCCTTTATTCAAGCGTGACTTCGGCCGCAACGTCTATCTCGGCGACGAAAAAGCAAAAACTGCTGTTCCTAATCAATACAAATTAGAAGCGATCGAGAATGTCAAAAATCTTCTTAAAAAGACATGGGGCTTCTAACAGACTTTCACCTTCGCCCGAACCTCTAAGAGAATGTTGTCGGATTAATTCGACAACATTCTCTAAGATGAGGTTAGGGGAAATTCGCTTGTTTGACTCAAAAAATACTTACTATATAGTACGTTTAAAGGAGAGTCAATGCGAGCGATGGTCCTTCATCAGCAAAAACAACCGCTTGTCTTCGAACAGGTTCCGAAACCTATTCCCAAAGAAGACGAGCTGCTCATCAAAGTACATACGTGTGGGGTATGTCGCACCGACTTACATATCCTAGACGGCGATCTTATTGCCACCAAACTTCCCCTAATTCTAGGTCACGAAATTGTTGGGACTGTGGAACAAGTCGGAAACGATGTTTTGGAATTCAAGCTTAAGGATCGCGTGGGCGTTCCTTGGGTTGCAAGTACCTGTGGAAAGTGCGCTCATTGCCTAGAAAATCAAGAAAATCTTTGCGAAGAAGGCCAATTCACAGGTTATACATGCAACGGAGGTTTTGCCGAGTATGTCGTCTGCAAAGCGGGTTATGCTATAGCGCTGCCTCCGCATATTTCCGATGAACATGCAGCTCCTTTGATGTGCGCTGGACTCATCGGCTATCGTGCCTATCGTCTGGCAAATCCGAAAAAAACATTGGGAATTTATGGATTTGGGGCGGCTGCCCATATTTTAACGCAGATCGCCGCTTTTGAAGGAAAAGAAGTTTATGCTTTTACACGCGCAGGCGATCACAAAAAACAACTGTTTGCAAGAAAACTTGGCGCGGTTTGGGCTGGGGATTCCGATAACCCTCCTCCTGCGCTTCTCGATGCGATCATTATCTTTGCTCCTGTCGGAGACTTAGTGCCTAAGGCGCTTAAACAATTGAAAAAGGGAGGGCGATGCGTTTGCGGAGGCATTCATATGAGCGCTATTCCAGGATTCCCTTATAGTGATCTCTGGGGAGAAAAAAGCATTCAATCCGTTACCAATTTGACAAGGAAAGACGCTCAGGACTTCTTTGCCGTCATCAAACAATTTCCTATCCAGACAGAAGTCATTGTCTATCCTTTAGAGCAGGCAAATGCAGCACTTGATGCTCTTCGCAGAGGAAAGCAGGAAGGCGCAGTAATATTAAAGATTATTCCACAGAAAAGTTGATGTATCCTTTTAGAATATCGACGTTGACCAGTTTTAAGGTGACTCGATCGCCTACCTGAAGATGCGAAGGTCCCTCGACGATTTTTCCTTCGATAGGCGGATCAAAAAGACGTGCCCAAATTCCATGCGAAGTCACGCCTGTGATTATCCCTTTGAAAATCTCTCCTAGTCGAGGTTTAAGAAGGAGTGCCCCTGCGGATTTATTGAGATGTCTTTCCACTTTTTTTGCCGCATCTTCCTGGTTTGTGCAATGCGCTGATAAAATCTTCAGATCTTCTAAAGAGTAGGGATTTTTTTTGCTCCGAAGAAGTGCTTTGCACTGCCGCTGGGAGATCAAATCGGGAAAGCGACGGTTCGGGGCCGTCGAGTGAATGTATTCGCTAAGCGCCAGACCAAAATGCCCAACGGGTTTGTCCCGCTTTGTTTCGACGATGTATTCCCCTCTTCCGAGGAGTTTGATGATTACTAGAGACAGGTCTAGAAAAGAAGTTGGATCTCTTTTTTGCTGTTTGATCAAAAAAGCATCTAGAGATTTTGAGTCGGGCTCTTTAGGCAAATTTGTTCCTAAACTGGAGGCCACTGCAACAATGCGGTCCCAATTTTTAGGAACGCGCACCACTCTGCGCAAACTGGGTATTCCGGAAGCGCGGAACTTTGTCGCCATCACGAAATTTGCTGCAATCATAAAATTTTCAATCAGCTCATCTGCAAAATTGTGCGAAGGAATCCTTAGGACAACTTTATCCTCTGCCATTTTCGCCTCAGCTTCCGGTGATTGCAGAGTTAACGCACCGACCAAATGGCGACGTTTCTTTAAGAGTTGAGCTGCTTTGTGTTGGCACAAAAGTGATTCCTTTAAACCACCTACTTCCTTGACTTTAGCGGGGATAGGACCTTGCCCTTCTAACCAACTCCCCAAAGAAGGGTAAGCTAATTTAGCATGGTTGCGAACGACTGCCTCAAAGATTTCCCCTTCTTCAATTTCTCCCTCTTCTCCAATCAGAATTTTAAAGACGATTGCCAGCCGATCTTCTCCCTCATTTAATGAAGTTAAATCGGTCGATAGCTTTTCGGGCAGCATCGGAAAAATCACTGCAGGTGTATACACCGATGTAGTATTGATCTTAGCATGTTCATCAATGGGAGAATCTTTTGGAACCAATGCATCGACGTCAGATATGGCAACCCAAAGGATCTTCTTACCGTTTTTTTGACATTCTCCATACGTCAACTGGTCTAAGTCGCGAGAATCATCATTGTCGATCGAACACCAAAGCAATGATCGCAAATCTTTGGAATGCGTCGAAGCAGATGCTGGTTGCTTAATTTCTTTAAGCTGGATATAGGCATAGTCAGAAAACTTCGGTTCCAATCCCTTGTCATACATCACCTGTTCGGCAAGACGGATGAGATCGATTTTCTTCTTGTGCATCTTAAGCACTCATCCTATAAAATTTCTGCAGCCAAAGCAGCGAGCTCAGAGCGCTCTGTCCGCTCCAAGAAAATATGTCCGTAAATCGGATACTGCTTAAATTTACCTACTGTAAAAGTGAGTGCATTCGAATCTTTGTCGAGATAAGGATTGTCGATTTGCGTTGCATCACCTGTCAAAACAACCTTAGTTCCTTTGCCCGCACGAGAAATGATCGTCTTCACCTCATGCGGCGTGAGGTTCTGTGCTTCATCGATGATCATGTACATCTTAGGAAGGGATCGACCGCGAATATAAGTGACTGCTTCCATTTCGATCTTTTTGCTTTCCATGACCCACTTTTGCGTCTCTTGACCATTGGCTTCACCACTCGTTGTTTGGCAAAGAAATTCGAGATTATCGTAAATCGGTTGCATCCAATGAAAAAGCTTTTCATCTTTTGTTCCGGGGAGATAACCGATGTCTTTTCCCAAAGGGATGATCGGACGACTGACAAGGATCCGATTATAAACCCCTTCATCAAACACTTTTCTCAACCCCGCCGCAAGAGCCATTAGAGTTTTTCCCGTTCCTGCAGGTCCAATCATCGTGACCAAATTGATGTCATCTCGGAGCAAAAGATCCAAAGCGCACTTCTGCTCGACGTTCAAAGGCTGGATGCCCCAAATGTCTTTGGAAAACTTAAGAAGAGGTTCCAACTGCTGCGTCTTTGGATTGTATTTGCATACCGCAGAAGATTGCTCAGGCGAAGTCAGCACGCAATACTCATTAGGAAATAAATCCATCTCTCCTGCCGCCAAGAAACCATCCTTAAGAAAAAGATCGATATCTCTTTTAGGTACGTCAAGTTTGCGATATCCCCGATAAATATTCTCATAGGAAAACTTAAGATTTTCGTAGTCTTGAGCTTCAAGACCGATCGCCTCCGCTTTGACACGCAAAACAAAGTCCTTAGATACAATGACCACATGTTCTCCGTGCTCTTTGAGTTTATAGGCAACACAGAGAAGCTTGTTTGAGCTTCTTTCCGGAGACAAAGGAAATGAAGTCCTTTCCGTAGCTTTCGTATCGACAAGGACGCGAACCACGATCCCATCTTCAATTTCTACACCGGTGTGCAAATTTCCCGTCTTACGCCCCTTTAATGCATCGATAAAGCGAAGAATATAGCGCGCGTTTTTACCTAACTCATCTGAAAAGCGTTTCATACTATCGAGCTCTTCAAAGACATTAAGAGGAATAATGACATCGCTACCTTTAAATTTACCTATTGCTTGTGGATCGTGGAGAAGAACATTCGTATCGATGACAAAGGTCTTACGCGTCATGTTAGTGGTCTCCTTAAGCTATGTTGAATTTTCCGGACCTTGATCGCAGCATATACCCCCCTTCCACTCCACTCAATACTTTTTTTATAACACTTATATTTAATGAGTTATGACATGATTTAGCAATCAGAATCGACATCTGCTAAACTCTTTATTGACTTTTCAAACAGATATCCTTTATAATTAAGTAAAAGTAATAAGGAGGCCTAAACATGAAAATTACTCCTCAAATCCTTAGCATTCCCCCTTATATATCTACTGCTTGGAAGAATATTGCCTCTTTGCACGTTGAAAACTTAAATGCTGGAGCCTATTCGCTAATCATTACCCTGATCAACGGAGCTCGCATCGAGATTCCTTACCCCGAGCCTTCTATGGTTGAGGCGATCTTTGCTGCGCACACAAAGCATCTTGAATGCGAAACTAGAGCTATCCCAGCAAAATCCCCACTCCCCCCATTCCCTATTCCTCAAGCAGGCCAGCAAGTTCTTTCCCTAGAAATCCCTTTAGGGTTACCCGGCATGGAAGGATTTGGAACTTTACTACAGCACAATCCTGAACAAGCTGAAAATCCCGATCTTCCTTCGGACATTCTCGAAAAAATCACCCTCATGACTCAGTCCATGGGGATTGTCGATCCAAATGCAGCCCCCAAGCCTGAGCCAGATTGCAACTGCATGCGCTGTCAAATTGCGCGAGCCATGCAAAAAGGCTTAAATGGAGAAAAACAAGATTCTGAAGAGGAAGAAGAAATTGTCACAGATGAGGAACTGAAGTTTCAAGACTGGATCGTGAAACAATCAGATGAAAAGCTTTACATCGTCACCCATCCCCTCGATGAGAAAGAACAATACAACGTCTATCTCGGCCAGCCCGTCGGATGCACCTGCGGTGAACACCACTGCGAACATGTCCGCGCCGTCTTAAACTCCTAAGAATTTATACAGCGCATGAATGATTTTTAGGATAAAGCGGCCCTTTCCCAACCTTTATCCCAAAAATCATTTTGTTTGTGTATACCCAACGTGACTGAAAATTTGGTTTAGGACCGAAGCGAAAGCTCCCGCGATTGGCGCGGTCTTAAATCCAAATTTTCAATCGCGTTGGGTATATACCGGTTCCACTTGAAAGCTGGAGTTTTTGCTTCGTCAGCTTGGCAGCCAATTTTTGATCTTCACTCGTGCCTTGCCTCTCCGGCAATGGTCACTCGCTCCAGACACAAA
>JAJPIB010000017.1 GCA_021324995.1 Chlamydiia bacterium
CCCATCAAACAGGGTCTTATTGCTCGAATAATGCCCCTGTTTGATGGATCAAAAAATGGTCGTGTTAAAACCAAAATTCTATAGCCCATTGAAACGTCACCAGTATAGTTTGAACTGCACGGTTTAAGAATTAAAAAAGCCTGGGCAATTTTTTCTGAGAAGCTCTCGTTTTAGTTGAAGCAGCAGTACGAGTTTTTGTTGTAAGAAGTACGGAAATAATGTCTTGTAACACAAGAACTTGATTTTCCATTTCTATATATGTGCTCTCAAGGGATTTTAGGTCTCTGGAGTAATGCATCACTTCTTCAGACATTTCATACCGACTTTCTTCGCAAGCTTTTTGCAGAGTTAAAAGAGCATTTTCTGTGGCGAACAACTCTCTTCGCGTTTGATCGAGCGCATCGGATTTCTCATCAAACTGTTCTCGAAGAAGAGACAATTGGGACTGAAGCTGTCTTGTTTGTAGCTGTTCTTCTTCTGAAAATGAGCTCTCAATGTTTACTTGCGTTTTAAAAAGGGCTTCTTCGTGTTTTTTCGCTTGTTCGAGGAGCTGTTTTCTCAACTCAGTAATTTGCGCTTCAGCACGATTTAAAGCTTGTTGAAGGTTGGATTCATTGCTAAGGTGAAAGGATACATTTTTTGACAGGACATTGCATTTATCAAGAAGGGTTTGTTTTTCTTTATAAAAAATTTCCTTTAATTGAGCTGCCTTTGTTAGAGCATGCAGGGATTCGGAAGCTTGGAGGTTAGACTTGTGCTTCTCAGCGGAAAGAGAAGTTTTAATGTCGCGGACTTGCTTTTCCAATTCTTGTTTCTGCTGCATTAACGCTTCAAGCGCCTCTTCTCTTTTTTCCATAAAGGCTTCTGCATCTTGACCTCCAAGATAGATAAGTAGCCAGGCGAGGGCAATCGAAAGGGAAAGTGTAGAGATCCAAAAATGCTCATGATGCGATCTTAAACTTAGGGTAAAGACAAAACATAGTCCTATCAAGGAAAAAATGAGTCCCTTTTTTTTCCAAAGACGGATGAAGGCGTACCCTAAAAAAGACGTGAGGGTTAATGGCCAATAAAAGGGCGCTGTTTTAAACAGAAAAACCGCAAATGCAGCGAGAAGGAGCCCAGGACCAGACCTACTCCAAAGAGAAATTTTAGCAGACTTCATTTCTTTGTTTTCATCAACTAGTAGCATTTGATCCCCCGATAGATCCGATCAAGTCTGGTTTCGCTAGCCTCGGCTATGCAGAAAGCCTGTTCAAAATACTGCCAATGATTAAGTAGCCGAGCTCAAAGCGCTCCAGGCTAAAATGTTCATTGGGAGCATGAATATTATCGCTTGCGATGCCAACGCCGATCATCGCTACCTCAGCTTTAGAGGCATGTGCAAGATCGACAATAATAGGAACGGAGGCACCGCAGAAAAGATACTTGCAAGGCTTCCCTAATATCTCTTCATAGGCTAAAGCTGAAG
The DNA here is from genome assembly GCA_021324995.1 of Chlamydiia bacterium. Classification (GTDB taxonomy): domain Bacteria; phylum Chlamydiota; class Chlamydiia; order Chlamydiales; family Rhabdochlamydiaceae; genus CAJCIW01. Next base: position 1,469 of record JAJPIB010000017.1, read on the forward strand.
TTTTGACAATAAAAGAATCAAATGAGCTGCGAAATGCAGGCGCTCCGTGATGCAGTTCGACTTTGATTTTTATCCCTTCTGGAGCAGAAGCTGTCAAATAATTAGCGATGTGCTTGCCGATTTTTTCCGGATCCTGATTGGCCACTAAGCGGCAGGAAATCTTGGCGTGAGCAGAAGAAGGGATGACAGTTTTAAAGCCTTGACCTGTATACCCTCCCCACATCCCATTGATTTCGAGGACAGGTCTGAGCCAATTTGATTCTTTAAAAGAAAATCCTTCCTCATTGCAAAAGGCGTTAACACCGAAACTTTTTTTATAGTCATCCTTATCAAAATCCATGTCGACGAGTGCGAGCTGTTCCTGAGATAAAGAAAGAACATCGTCATAAAAGTGGGGGATTTTGACCTTCCCAGAATTGTCCCACATCCCAGCAATTAGGTTTGCCAGGACGCGATTTGGATTTAACGCGATCCCTCCATGAACTCCCGAATGCAAATCAGTGGTAGAATTTGAACATTCGACGTTGAGCGCCACAAGCCCCCGCATTCCAAGCGTGATCGCTGGCGTTGAAGGGCTCGGTATGTCAAAGTCGACAACGAGAAGGTGATCTGCTTTGAGTTCAGTTTCTTTTTGTTTGAGAATTGCAAGTGTGCCTGGGCCTCCCGATTCTTCTTCTCCTTCAATAAAAACTTTTAAGTTGAAGTTTATTTCTTCTGCAAGTTCGAGAAAAGCTTTGATCGCTGTGAGCGAGTAAAAACATTGCCCTTTGTTGTCGACTGCGCCTCTTGCATAGATTTGACCATTTTTGATCACAGCTTTGAAAGGATCGCTGTGCCAAAGCTCAAGCGGGTCGACGGGTTGAACATCATAATGCTGGTAAATGAGAAGCGTTGGTCGGTGGCTTCCTGCTTTTAAGTGAGAGCCGAACACAACCGGCAATCCAGGTGTTTCCCAAATTTCTGCGTCTAGTCCGATCTTTTGCATGTATTCCAAGAGCCACTGGGCAGTGCGTCTTGAGTCCTGCTCAAATTGTGAATCTGTACTGATGCTAGGAAAACTTAAAAATGTAAAAAAGTCTTCGAGCGTCTTGTCGCGCTGATTTGTAAACCATTTCTTAAATTGTTCAGTCGTTGGCATAATTAGATCTCTCCAAGGTTTCTATACCGAAAATGATTCAAGAATCGGTTTTGGCTGCGTTCTATACCCAACGTGATTGAAAATTTGGATTTAAGACTGAGCCAAAGCCCCGGGATTGGACGATCGAATCTATCCCCTATTTCTAATAGGGGGACGATTGAATCGTCCAATCCCGGGAGCTTTCGCTTCGGTCCTAAACCAAATTTTCAGTCACGTTGGGTATACATTAAGGCAGAAAGAAAAACACATCAAAAATCAAATTATCTAAATCCAGAGAATCTCTCTTTCTTCTTTTTAAAGCATCAAAAAAAATCGTCTAAATTCAAAGAAAGTCTTTTGCGGTCTCTTCTTGGTTTTCAATAAGACTGTGAGCACTCTCAATCAGATAAGCGGCAAGGGAAGGATCTCCATCGTAGGTCATTTCGACTTGCATTTTTCCATCTTCGGTTGGCTCGGCGCAAGTGATTAACACATAGCACGCGTTACTTTCCGCCAAAGCTTGGCGTAAATCTTCACTCGATAGTTTTTTCTTCTGATCGGCTAATTCATCCTTCTCGAAGACCATACAGGATTGTGACCTCGTTATCTAAAGTAAACAAAAAAAAGGGCAGCGCAATCTGCCTTGTGCTCATTTCACGCTCGATAAAATCAGATGAATTTGATCATCATCTATACCCAACGTGATTGAAAATTTGGATTTAAGACCGAGCCAAAGCCCCGGGATTGGACGATCGAATCTAGCCCCTATTTCTAATAGGGACGACGATTCGATCGCG
>JAJPIB010000046.1 GCA_021324995.1 Chlamydiia bacterium
ATTCGATCGTCCAATCCCGGGGCTTTGGCTCGGTCCTAAATCAAATTTTCAGTCGCGTCGGGTATAGATTCGATCGTCCAATCCCGGGGCTTTGGCTCGGTCCTAAACCAAATTTTCAGTCGCGTCGGGTATAGATTCGATCGTCCAATCCCGGGGCTTTGGCTCGGTCTTAAATCCAAATTTTCAATCACGTTGGGTATAAAAGAAGCCTTTAAGACAAAAGAACCTCTCATTATGATGAAAGGAAAGAGACTCAATTAAACGGAAAGCCCTTGTTCACTATTTCTGCGTATATCGCTCTGTTTTTTCTGATTGGATCGAGCATCTTGACGGCCCTTTCCACAGCCTTACACCGTAAAGGCAAACTCCAAACAGAGGAAGCTTTAAAAGGAGAAAATTCACCCTTTTTCTTCCGACATTTCCTGAAATTTTTCTTTGCCAAGCAGAAATGGGAAGGCCTACTTTTCTCCCTCAGTTTTACAAAACATTTTCTTCGGATAGGCTATGTTTTGTCCGCCTTCTTTTTTCTCATCGAGCTAGACGCTTTTAGAGCCACTTTTATCTCGCTAGCTCCGGGAAAAATTTTTGATGAAATGCTCGTACTTTCTATCGCCCTAATCATTATGCTGTCTTCGCTTTTGTGTGATTTTCTCTTCAGTTTATATGGCCAGACAAAGCCCGAGGTAGCATTTCGATACCTCTCCCCTTTAAGCTCTTGCTTTCTCGTCGCGTGCCTTCCCCTGACGGCACCTTTTTTCCGAGTCATGAAATATTTCTTACCAAAAACTCCAAAAGAAGGCCGAGAACTTCCTCCATTTAAAATCCGAGATAAGGTTTATGAAATCCTTCAGGAAACTGAACTGGGTGCCTATCTCGATAATACCGAACAAAAATTTATTCTTTCCATCGTTTCGTTCAAAGAAAGAATCGCTCGCGAAGTCATGGTTCCAAGAATTAATATTTTCAGTATGGCAGACGATACACCCGTTCATGAAGCGGCGCAGCAATTCTTGACCGAGGGCTACAGTCGAATCCCGGTCTACAAAGACAGTGTTGATAACATCATCGGGGTTCTTCTTTACAAAGACGTACTCAAAATTTATATCGAGCAATTCCAATCTCCCCACAAGCTCGATACCCCCATTGGAAAAATTGTTAAGCCCGTTTTATACACTCCTGAAACCAAAAAGATTTCCCATCTACTCCAGGATTTCAGAAATAAGCATATCCACTTAGCGATCATTGTTGATGAATGGGGGGGAACAGAAGGGATTGTAACGATTGAAGATATCCTCGAGGAACTCGTAGGAGAAATTGCGGATGAATATGATACAGGTCAGCAAGCTTTATTTTCTATCGTGCCCACCGGGGGATGGATCGTGGATGCCAAAATGTCCATCATTGATATTCAGGAAGAGCTTGGTGTCAATATCCCTCAAAGTCCGGAGTATGATACGATTGGCGGCTACATCTTCAACCGCGCAGGAACCATTCCATTAAAGGGATGGCGGATACATCACGATGACTTTGACCTGGAAGTCCTAAGCTCCAACGAAAGATCGATCGATAAGGTTAAGATCACTCCCTCTTGAAAAACAATCCCTGTTTAGGCAAACTACTTATCTATTGCATATTTGGGGGAATCCATGCGTCGTTCCATTTGCTACTGCGAATCTAATCTTGCTCTCGCCGGAGAGGTTTCCACATGGAAATTCTCTTATACCACTGCAACCTCTCTTCCTAAAGGAACACGCCTAAAATTCGATCTAGCGTCCCGCGGACGCGAAATCGACTGGGAAATTCCCACATCGAATCTCAAAGCCAAAAAAAATATGATTTGGGCGGAGACTTCCGATGGCAAGGTTCTTACAGCAAAAGAAGTTGAAAAGGCAGATAGCCCTACCCCCTATTTTGAATTCACACTGCCTGCAGAAGTCAAAGCAGGAGATACATTCTCGATCATCATGGGGTCTAATGATAAAAGCAAAGAAGAGAGCCGCACGAGGGGAAACCGCAGCCAAACTTCCATTCAAAGGCGACGCCCTTTTTACCTCTATATCGATCCCAAAGGCAAGGGCGATTACCGCGATCCAGAAATTTTCACAATCGACGTACGCGGAAATACATTAAAAAATATCCGCATTGTCGCCCCATCTCTCGTCGCTAAAAACAAACGATTCGACGTGGTTATCCGTTTCGAAGATATTTTTGGAAATCTAACAAATAATGCTCCCGAAGGAACACTGGTCGAAGTTTCTTACGAACATCTGCGCGAAAACTTGAACTGGAAACTGTTTGTTCCTGAGACAGGATTCATCAATGTTCCCAACTTGTATTTCAATGAGCCTGGAATCTATAAAATTCAGCTGCGCAATTTAAAAACTGACGATATCTATTTTTCAGCGCCAATCAAATGTTTCCCCGAAACAGATAAAAGTATCTTTTGGGGGCTTTTGCATGGAGAATCAGAAAAAGTAGACTCAGGAGAAAATATTGAAGCCTGCTTGCGCTATTTCCGCGATGAGAAGAACAACCAGTTTTACGCTACCTCTTCTTTTGAGAGCGTCGAAGAAACCCCAAACGACACTTGGAAAGCGATCTCCTCCCAAGTTGCTGAATTCAATGAAGACTTTAGATTTAGCACATTTCTTGGATTTCAGTGGTTTAATGAATCGCAAGAAGAAGGACTGCGCCAAATCCTTTACTCTAAAGACAGCAAGCCCATCCTTCGAAAAAAAGACATGAAAACTAATGCCTTAAAGAAAATCTATAAGAGCCACACACCTAAAGATTTGATTTCTATCCCCTCCTTTACAATGGCGAAAGGCTTTGGAAACACATTTTCAGAATTCGATCCTGATTTTGAGCGCGTCGTAGAAATCTACAATGCATGGGGATCCTCGGAATGCTTGGCAAAAGAAGGTAATCCAAGGCCGATCACTGCAGAAGGAAAAAAGGGCGTTTCAGAAAATGAAAAAGGATCCATTCGGAAAGCGCTAAATAGCAACTTACGGTTTGGATTTACCGCGGGTGGACTAGATGACAGAGGGATTTTTAGCGAATTTTATGAAAATGATCAAGTTCAATACTCGCCGGGCCTCACAGCAATTCTGGCAATTGAACAGACGCGCGAAGCGCTTTATCAGGCACTGATCAATCGCTCTTGCTATGCCACTACAGGCGAAAGGATTGTATTGGGATTCTTTATCGCAGGGGCTTCCATGGGCAGCGAACTGAATACTAAAGCAAAACCCGGACTTGGATTCAACCGGCACATTTCTGGTTTTGTCGCTGGAACGTCAACGGTCAAAGAAATCGCTTTTATACGCAATGGCAAGCCTTTTCACACCATCCATCCTAAAGAGGCCCATTACGAATTTGCCGTCGATGATACAGAGCCTCTCTCAAAAATTCTTCTCCCCTCAAACCATCCAGAAAAACCCTCCTTTGTCTACTACTATATGCGCGTCATCCAAGAAGATGGGCATATCGCTTGGTCATCCCCTATCTGGATTGATCAAACAGAAGCAGCTCAACCGTCTTCAAATGGCAAAAAAGCAAAAAAAGCACCTAAGTAATTGAAGGAAACTTGATTGAAAATTTGAGTTTAAGACTGAGCCAAAGCCCCAGGATTGGACGATCGAATCTAGCCCCTATTTCTAATAGGACGGTTCAATCGCGCCAATCGCGGGAGCTTTCGCTTCGGTCCTAAACCAAATTTTCAGTCACGTTAGGTATAAGTTGGGTTATTAACCTGAGTTTTGGGTTGGTTTGAAGTTTCAATGGGCATAGAATTACGGAACCGGTGTTTATTTTTACTCTCTAATTAAGATTAGATAAGCGCTTAAAAAACAAAAAAAACTGCATGGGAGTTTGCCATGCAGTTTTTTTAGAACTTAAGAAGACTCGTTTATGGCGTTGGAGCACCTTGTAAGTGAGCTACAGCACTCTTAGCAAGAGGGGAACGGATTTGATGGTGAACCATGAATTCGCCAAATCCGATTCCATGATCAACTCCATTAAATCTGGAGTTTCCATTTTGTCTATACATTTCTCCTTTGAATTCTTCTTTCATTTCTGGAGTAAGGGCATTATAAAACTCTTTTATAATTGGGACTGTTGAGTTATCTGCATTTAAAACAATACCAAACGCTTCCCATTTTGCAGCAGGGGTTTGAATCCCGTTAAATTGATCTCTTGCTAAGTTCACTAAGTCTGCACCAGGAATCAAGGGAGCCACTACTGTGATTCCAGATGACGCAGCTGGAGTCTGCTTGAAGATACTTTTAATGACGTTGATCAAAAGAGCATCAGCAGCCGCATGAGGGTTCACGCTCGAACTCGTTACGCTTGAAATTGATGTTGAACCAGTCTCAAAAAACCTCCCTATTAAAGGAAGCTTTGCAAGACAATTTCGAAGTCCTTCAATAATACTGTAAACCCATGCGCAAACACCACCAGACGCTGTTGTTTGAGGATCTGCGGTTGAGGCAGAAGCTATCGAACTTGCAACAGATGAAACACCTGATGTCCCAGCTCTTAAATTTGCTTCTATCAACATTTGAGGGCGGTGGCTCTCGCGATTTCCTGTTGTAACTGGTTGAATTGACATATGTGCTAAACCTCCTCTAAAGGTTATTGAAAACAATCAACGCCTAAATTTAAGGCGTTTTTGAAAAACATCTTAGATAATAAATGTTAAGGGGATATTAAGAAAAGAAAAAATGTATTTAATACCTAAACTACTAAATCCCAATAGGTTATTAATTTTATACCCCCTTCAGATTTGATTTTTTTTCGATTTAATCCCCTAAAAAAACAAGAAAAACATTTATACCCAACGCGATTGAAAATTTGGCTGCATCAAGAACATGCTTTGCAGACCCCTCAAACTTTTACCTAAAAATCAATTGGTTTGTGTATATACTGGTGACGTTTCAATCGGCTATAGAATTTTGGTTTTAACACGACCATTTTTTGATCCATCAAACAGGGGCATTATTTGAACAATAAGACCCTGTTTGATGGATCGGAAAAGGGGGTTGTTAAAAATCGAAATTCTATAGGCGATTGAAACGGAACCGGTATGTACTGTTAACACTTGAAAGCTGGAGGATTTTGCAAGGAAGCGGCGCAAATTTTTGTGTCTGGAGCGAGTGACCATTGCCGGAGAGGCAAGGCACGAGTGAAGATCAAAAATTGGCTGCCAGGCTGACGAAGCAAAAACTCCAGCTTTCAAGTGTCAACAGCATAAGCCCAAAGAATGGAATAAGGAGATGCTATAATGCGGTTAATCTTGGGTTCTCAATCGCCTCGTCGGAAAGAAATCCTTAATTTTTTTTCCATCCCCTTCATCCAGATCCCCTCTTCCTTTGATGAGGAAATCGTCGTGTTTAAAGGCGATCCTGTTCAATATGCTCTGGAGCTTTCCGCTAAAAAAGCAGAAACTCTTGCCAAGAAATACCCTCATGATCTGATCGTTTCCGCTGATACGGTAGTATTTTTTGAAGGAAATATTTACAACAAACCCAAAGACGAAAACGAAGCATTTTCTATGCTGAAAAAATTCTCCGGAAAATGGCAACAGGTCTATACCGCACATACAGTTCAGAAAAATACAGAGACTTATTCAGGATTTGAAGAGACTAAAATCCTTTTTAATCCTTTGACCGACGAGCAAATCAGGCTATACCATAATCATTGTCCCGCTCTCGATAAAGCGGGAGCTTATGCGATCCAACATTCGGGAAGCATCTTGGTTTCAAAGATCGATGGATGCTATTATAATGCGATGGGACTCTCAGTAAACACACTCAGAGAATTGTTGATAAAGTTTGGAATCAATCTCTGGATGTATTTGAAACCTTTTTAAAGCGATATGCGTAATGGCAATACGAAAAAAAATCTTCTCGAAAAATATACCCAACGTGATTGAAAATTTGGATTTAAGACCGAGCCAAAGCCCCGGGCTTGGACGATCGAATCTAGTCCCTATTTCTAATAGGGGCGACGATTCAATCGCGCCAATCGCGGGAGCTTTCGCTTCGGTCCTAAACCAAATTTTCAATCACGTTGGGTATACCTCAGCAAAAGTATTATCCCTAACAGGATTCTTTTTATTTTGCTCGACATCTGCATGGAGCGAGGGTGTTGTCTCCCCTGAGATTCCAATTGCTTTTTCGGGGTCCGCTTCCAAAGAGGAAATCGCCTCTATCAAGGAAAAAACCGGACTGAACAAGCTTCATATTCTTTATCTTCTTCAGTCCAAAGAGTTTAATCGAGCTATCGACCTCTATCAAGAATATAAAAAAGCATTAGGACGTCATGATTTCGAAATCCTGCAACAAATGGGATTAATCCTCTTAGAACAGGGAGCGCGAAGCGCCGACCCTACAACTCAGCTCATCAGCATCTTTGGATCTTCAATCGCAGGGATTGCCGCATCTATCGATATTTTGGAGGCGGGCATCATCAGCTCTCAACCGCAAACGCAAATGGCAGCTATCCAATATTTGGGCCATCTGCAGGATGACAGATGCGAAGAACTTTTAACAAAAGCCATGTCTTCCGATTTCTTTTTTACACGGATGGAAGCAGCGCAGCAACTTGCCTTTCGAAAATCAAGGACAGCCGTTGGTCAAATTGAATCGCTAATGCATAAAATTCCTCCTCAGATGCGGTTTTTCTTTCCTCAATTTTTTGCTTTAATTGGCACAAGCGATGCTATTTCCTTGCTGCGACATATGATGGATGATCCTTTCCATATGACACGAATAGAAGCCATTTTAAGCGCAGCACGGTATGGCAGAGATGATCTTCTTCCTGCGATCCGTGCCCGTGCCACCCATTTGAACATCGCTGAACAAGAAGCGTGCGCAGCCGCGATTGGCTATCTCAAAGATTCAAAATCTCTTCCCCTCCTTAAAAACTTAACTAAATCTCCTTCAACAAACGTCAAGCTGGCTGCACGACAGGCACTTTACAGTTTAGGTGATGATACATCTCGGGAAGAGATTATAGAGCTTGCCAAAGCAGGAGACTGTTTTGCGATTTCACTCTTGGGAGAGTTACCGGGATCGGAAAAAACTCTTATTCCTTTAACGCAAGATTCAAATGTGCAAGTCAGATTCAACGCAGTTTTTGCGTTACTTAAGCAAAAGAATCCGTATGTTCTCAATTCCTTAGCCGAGTTTCTTATCCGCGATTCAAGAGATTTGGGATTCCAACCTCAGTTTTCTATAGGTAACTCGCTTATGGCTTGGAAAGTCATTCCTTCTGCAAGGCAACATCAAATGGAAGGGCCTAATGATTTGCTCACTCTATCGGTTAGCGTTCGAGAATATATGTTAAGGGAATGCCTTGAACTAAAACCTGACGAATTTCTCAAAATCGCTTCTCTACTATTTGATACTCAACAGATCGATCTCATTCCTCTATTGATCTCTCTCATGGAAAACCTGCAGACGCCTGAGGCAGTCGCGCTTTTATCTGCAAAGGCTCAAACAGCCGGAGCTCCTCTAACACGAGCATATTGCAATCTCGCTCTTCTGAGGCTTAAGAAAGGAGAACAGTACAAGTTAGCTGTCACCCATTGGATTTCCTCAAAAAAACAGACAGAGATGATTCGATTTCGACCAATGATTCCCTGGAATGTGCGGATCGCTGAAAAGGCGAATGCTTTCGAGCTTACCCCTGAAGAGCACTCCCGTCTTCTCATCGAATGCTATCAAACGATTGCTATGGAGCACGATGATAAGAGCATCGATATTATCCTTGACGGATTGCAAAATGGTCATAGCAATAATCGTCCTGTCCTCGCGGGACTTTTGATCCAAACGATCCAATAAGAAAGATATTAGACATTTTGCATAACCTCATTTTCAGAAAAAATCATCGATTTTTTCAAGAAATAGTTATGCAAAATGTCTATTCTTTAAAAAGTTTGGTAAATCTCTGGCAATTTTTCGTTCGCTCGAGTTTTGCAATTGCCTCTATTACCTTAGTCTCTTATTCTATACCCAACGCGATTGAAATTTGGATTTAAGACCGAGCCAAAGTCCGGGGATTGGACGATAGAATCTAGCCTCTATTTCTAATAGGGGTGACGATTCAATCGCACCAATCGCAGCAGCTTTCACTTCGATCCTAAACCAAATTTTAGTCGCGTTGGGTATAGCGATCTATAAGAAGCTTTGGAATCAAGGTTCAAACTGTTCATGCATCAACTGCTCATTTCCCTTGCCTTTGCAACATCGCTCGCAGTCTTGAACGCGGATCAGCTCCCCAAGGATGCGGCGTACAATGAAGATTTTACCGATGGAGGTGAACTTTATAAGAACGAAGATAGGGTTGATGAGATTCCTTGGGAAGGCGATTCTTCTTACACAGATGACGTCGATCTAGATGTTCCCGGAGAAGATCCTCCCGGATTTGGTGAAACTGCTCCCTCCCCTTCCTCCCCGCTTCCTACACAACAGGAACTAACGATCGACCTAAAAAATCCTGTTTTCTCTCACGGTAAAATCACAACGGATGAAGGAGGGGTTATTTCAGGCCAAGGCATCCGCATCCAAGCCCAGAATATTGAGTATACGAATAAAATCGAAAACGGCGTTCGCATCCAGAAGATCATCGCTGAAGGCGATTTAATGATGGATTACTCTAATCGTGCATTTGTGGGATCCCGACTTGAATATGATTTCGTCACCCAAACAGGAATTCTTACTAACGGAAAGACCTTCGTCGACATCTGGTTTCTTGGCGGGGACAAAATTGAGCTCCGGGAAGACGGCTCTTACTTCATTAGCAACGCTTTCATCACCACATGTGAGAGCCAGGAAAATACGTGGGAAATCAATGCGCAGACTGTCAAAATTACCGAAGAAAAACTTCTCTCTGCTAAAAATATTCGCTTCCGATTCTTCAAAGTTCCGTTATTTTGGCTTCCCTCTTTTAAAAGCAATCTAAAAGCATTTTCCGATCCTCCAATCCGGTACAAAGTCATCTGGGACAAGGGATTAGGACCGCGGTTCACAATGCGCTATCGCGTTTATTCCTGGAGGGATCTCAATTTATTTTTCCGCTTAGACTATCGCCTTAAGCGCGGCTTCGGTGGAGCCTTTGAAAGCGAATATTTCTCTCCCGATAAAGCAACGACTTTTGTCACGCGAAGCTATGGTGCCCATGACAAAATTTTCCCTGATGAAAAGGGTCCACGCCGCTATCGATTGCAAGGTCTCTTCCATACCCAAACTAGCGATGAAAGAACGCAAGTTCACCTCACTTGGGATAAGCTGAGCGACACGCGAATGGTGGGCGATTTTAAAAGTGACGATTTTGAAATCAACACTGAAAAGCGAACGCGCTTCCTCGTACAACATCAGATGGACAACGCTTTCTTCAATTTTAGCGTGCAGCCTCGCGCTAACCGCTTTGATAGCATCGATCAAGAACTTCCCCTTCTTTCCATTGGAGTCCGCCCTTTTCAATTAGGCAATTCTGGAATCATTTCAAATAACTTTGTTCGAGCTGGATATCTCGATTACGTTTATGCAACCGATCTTAAAAACCAGTTTCATCAACGTGGATTGAAATCTGCAACTAAATCGGGGCGGTTTGAAACTCGAAATGAATTCTATCGTCCCTTCTCTTTAGGCCATTTTATTTTTACGCCTTATATTGGAGCGATTGGCATCTTTTATACCAACAACCCAGAACAGCATCCAATTGGCCAAGGGATGTTAAGCTATGGATTTAATGCTCAGACGCGACTTTTTAGAAGCTACAACCGCTTTCGCCATCTTACCGAGCCCTATTTTCAATTTCAGGGGATTACTTCTCCAACCGCGGCTCTCAGCCACCATTATTATTTCGATATCAACGACGGGTATGATCAATTAAACCAATTGAGGGTGGGCTGGAAGAATTCTTTTTTCACCTATCGACAATCCAATTTCCTCCCTACACTTTCGACAGACTTATACACCTTCGCGTTTTTGGGAAACCGCGCTTTTTCACAAGCGATTCCTAAAACTTACTTGTCTGTAGGCTGGAACCGTCCTTCTTTCTCAGTTAAAAGCGCTATCGCCTGGAATAATGAAGAACAAGTATGGGACTATACTAATGTAGCCACCGATATCACTCTCAACGAAGACATCGCTTTTGGCCTTGAATTCCGCCATCGTAGCAAATACGACTGGAGAAAAGCCGATCATGAGAACTTTATTGTCGATGTAGCACGTCCTATCCCTACTTTGCTAGATTCACCGATGTCTGATGGCAGGGATACTCTCCTTACCCGGTTTTTTATCCGCCTTGCCCCGAAGTGGACATGCCACATTCAATCTCGGCATGGATGGGGAAGAAAAAGTGAGCCGCGATACAACGCCGGGAAAGTCGATCTCTACACGATGCTGACATGTAGCTGGCGCTTAAGACTCTCTTATGAAAGAATGCCGAATGACAACCGTTTTTCTACGTCCGTATCTTTAGTAAAATAGGTCTGGCTTATGTCTACCATCCCTTCTCAGGCTTTCGCGGGCTTTCCCCTACCTAGTGAAATTATTGTTAACTTTTTTTCCTTCTTGCCACCACGAACTCTAGTGAATTTTAAAACAACCTGCAAACACTATCAAAGCTTAGTTGAAAGCGATGTTCCCTCTCAGCAACGCATTGCAGAACATTATCTCAAAATAATGCACTCTTATGAGGTTATCCCCCAAAATGACCTTAAGTACTTCTGCAACAATACTTGTTTTGCAATGCAAATTCAGGGAGAATTCAATATACATCATTTAGTTCATAGTTTAACTCCGACTCTTCCCTGGATCAGTCATCTGATTGTTAAAAATTGCGAAACCCGTGCTCAATCCCTTACGGACCTTTTTAACTTTCTGAAAAACAGAAACAATCTATCCTTTCTCTATTTGTATCGATGCAAATTTGATGAAACGAGTTCTACAGCATTGCTTGAAGTCTCAAAAAATACAAAGAAAGATTTTAAGATTTATAGTACCGAAATTGAAGATGACCGGTTCCATATTGAAAATCACGAACCTGGTGATAATATGTTGGATGCCTTTGTGCAAGAAGTCTCAAACCCAAATAGTCCTTCATCTGTTGTCTTAGAAGCACTGGATGCGCTTAAATCGACAATTAAAATAGAAGTCATTAAGTCCATTTGGAATAGTCTGTTAACGGACATCCATAACGGAACGAAAAATGCAGACTACATGATAGAAAAAACCCGACTATACATCCAAGAGTATCCTCACCATCCCGCCATTATCGCTGCCGCAAAGATGAATAAAGACAAATACTCCAGTATCTATACTGTTGACACTTGAAAGCTGGAGAATTTGCCAACGCTGAAGGCGGCAGATTTGTATCCGAGCCCGCCCAGGCTACTATTGGGAAACTAGAGCCTGGTGGGTCGGATGGGAAGATGCCCCTTCGGCTAAGGCAAAACTCCAGGTTTCCAGTGGAACCAGTATATAATTAAGAATTATATTTCTTCTTAATTTGTTTGAGCTGGGAATCAATTTTTTTACGCATAGCAGCATCGACACGATCGATGAAAAGCACCCCGTTGATGTGATCATTTTCATGCATTCTGACGCGTGCATTATAGCCTTCAAGCTCTTCAACAAACATATTGCCATCTAGATCCATCGCTTCTACTCGGATTTTTATAGGCCGATCGATCTCTAAACGCAAACCGGGAAGAGAAAGACAACCCTCAGTGTCGGTGATTGTTTCATCATCGGGAGAAGACAGTTTAGGATTGATATAGACTTTGGGTTCAGACATGGTCCATTGGCCGTCTGCTGTGGGAAGGTAGTTCCGCAGGACAAACAGACGAATCGCATGACCTACTTGCGGCGCAGCCAAGCCAATCCCATCATTTTTATCCATCGTTTCGATCATATCGCTTGCGAGCTTACGAATCTCCTCTGTAATTTCAGCGATAGGCTCGCAATGTTTGCGCAAGATAGGATGGCCGTAATAATAGAGCTTTAGCAGCATGGTTTACTCGTGAACTTGCTCGATAGATGCAGGGATGAGGTGCGCTTTATTGCGTCCCATCGCTCCCGTCCATAAGGAAAGAAGAACACAAGATGCCATGAAAATAATCGCTAGATAAGCTGTAAATTTTTTTAAGACATCCGCTGTTGAGGTTCCGAATACGGAATCACCGGGATCACCACCAAAAGAAGCTCCAAGCCCCAAACTCTTGCTTTCTTGGATGAGAACCACAAGACAAAGAAGAGCACAAAGAGCGAGAAAAAGAAACAAAGCGAGATAAAAAATAAAAGTCATTGGGATATCCTTAATAATTCACAATTTGCACAAATGATTTCACATCCAAAGAGGCGCCGCCGACGAGAACACCGTCGATGTCCGGCTGCTGCATCAACGCACCGATATTATCAGGTTTGACAGAACCACCATACAGAAGCAACATTTTCTGCGCACATTCCCTCCCGAAACTCTCATCCAGCCAAGTGCGAATAAAATGATGCACGGATTGAGCCAGCTCAGGGGTCGCCGTTTTACCCGTGCCAATCGCCCAAACAGGCTCATAAGCGATGATAATTTGAATGGCGTGCTCAGAAGAAATCTTCTGTAAGCCTTCTTCAAGCTGAAGCTTAAGCACGTTTTGCCATAACCCTCTTTCCCGCTCCTCTAAAAGCTCGCCGATGCAAAGAATTGGCATCAACTCTTCTTCCAAAGCGCGCACAAGCTTGCGATGGATAAAGGCATTCGTCTCGGAAAAATATTGCCTTCTTTCTGAATGGCCGAGAAGAACAAAATCTGCTCCGCTGCTTTTCAGCATGCGCCCCGAAACCTCTCCCGTGAATGCTCCTTCTGCTTGATCGTGCATATTTTGAGCCCCAATGCAAATCGGACTTCCTTTTGCTGCATCAACAGCACTTTCTATCGAAGGGAAGGGAATAGCCAGGAAAATCCTACGGGCATCCGAAAAGCTCTCTTTGCGAAGAGCTGAGATAAAATCTCTAGCCCCTGCAGAGGTCTTATGCATTTTCCAATTGCCGACGATGAGTGGAGTTCGGTCCATAAGCTGCACAGCCATTTTTTGGCAGTTTCCTCAAAGTTCTAAAAGATGTATTATCATAGCTTAGAAGCCGTTTAAAAACCAAGGGTTCATCGCTTGCTATGGAAGAAATTCTCTCTGTCTCCGCGCTGACCGCGGAAATCAAAAAAAACCTCGAATCCCGCTTTTGCGCTGTACAGGTCAAAGGGGAAGTGAGCAATCTAAAGGAGCAAACCTCAGGCCATTTTTACTTCACTCTAAAAGATGCCTCCTCTCAAATTTCTGCTGTGCTTTTTCGGGGCAATGCAAGAGATTTAAGCCGTCCTCTTAAAAATGGGGATCAGGTGATCCTAAGAGGAGAAATCAACGTTTATGCTCCCCGAGGATCCTACCAAATTGTCGTCAGAAAACTTGACTATCTAGGCATGGGAGAACTGCTTATGCAATTGCATGCCCGGAAGGCAAGGTTACAGACCCTCGGCTGGTTTGATTCTTCGCGAAAGAAACCACTTCCTAAATTCCCCCGAACAATTGGCGTCGTGACGTCTCCCACGGGCTCGGTTATTCAAGATATTTTGCATATTTTAGGCCGCCGATTTTCGGGATTCCATCTGATTTTAAATCCCGTCAAAGTTCAAGGCGAAGGCGCGGCCGATGAAATTGCAAGCGCAATCGAGCAATTTAATCGCTACAAGCTTGCCGATGTTCTTATTGTGGGGAGAGGAGGAGGTAGCCTTGAAGATCTCTGGGCGTTTAATGAAGAAAAAGTAGCAGCAGCGATTTATCACTCCCAAATCCCCATTATTTCCGCTGTGGGACATGAAACCGACTTCTCGATCGCGGATTTTGTCGCCGATGTCCGTGCACCGACCCCTTCTGCCGCCGCCGAAATCGCTACATCACAAATGGATCAACTGCGCCAATATTTTGCAAAGTCGCGAGACCGCCTTCGAGGAACTGTCCTAACGCTACTTCAACACCATAAAAAAGAAATAGAAGGTTTTAAGCGCCATCCCCATCTTTGTACCCCACTGACCTTAATCGAGCCTCATCTCCAAAGAGTTGACGATCTCAGGAGCGACCTTAATCTCAGTCTGATGCGCAATCTCCAGGAAAAAAAGCTCCAACTCTTTGCCCTCCAAAAGCAGATGATCGCAGTCAAACCTGAAAACCAAATCCTTCTTCTCAAACAGAAACTTTCCACGCTGTCGCGCTCCCTTGCTGCTTCAATTCTCCAACAATCCTCCGCACGAAAAAAAATCTTTGACACTCATACCCTCCGCAAGAAGATCGATCAGTTCTTCGCGGAAGCCCTGGGCCAAAAGAATCAGAAGCTGCAACAACTCGCTTCTCACTTAAAAAGCATTGATCCAAAGAATCTTTTAACAAAAGGTTACTGCATCCTCTTTCAGGAAAAAAATGATTCCGTTATCCTCTCTACTTCAGAGCTAAAAGAGCTGGATAAAGTTCGCCTCCAGCTTCAAGACGGAAAAGCTCTCCTCACCGTAACTGGAATAGAAAAATGACAACACAAACACCACCTTCATTCGAAGCTGCCTATGCGCGTCTCGAAGATATCCTTGAAAAAATGAACTCGGGAAAAGTTTCTCTTGAGGACTCCTTAAAGCTTTATGAAGAAGCTGACCAGTTAATCTCTTGGTGCAGCAAACGCCTGAGCCAAGCGGAAAAGAAAATTGAGATTCTTGTAAAGAATCGAGATGCCGAACTTCAACAAGATGCCCAAGGACGGCCACTTTCTCAGCCTTTTGGCACAACGTCATCCGCACCATTTGCTGAGTAATTATAACAAAAGATTTTTCCATGATTATCGCTCTCTTTCCTAATATCAGCAAGAAACAATCCAAAAATATCGCCGTAGGTGTTCAAGAGTTCCTTTCGAGCAATGGAATTACTGTCGTTGCAGAAGAAGAAGACGCCAAGCTGATCAATGCACAGTCTCTTTCAAGCGTTGATCTTAAAGAAATCGACTTCATGATTTCTATGGGAGGAGACGGAACGATGCTCAGACTTGCCCACAAGTATGAACACCTCGACATTCCCATGCTAGGGATCAACCTTGGACATTTGGGGTTCATGGCAGATGTGCCGCTTACTGACATCTATCCCAGCCTACAAGACTTAATCAACGGACATTATAAAGTCCACGAACGGGTCATCATCAAAGGAGTGACGCAAAAAGGAGATCATTGCTTTGCCGTGAACGACTTTGTCGTTCACCGCGCCAGAAACCCAAGTCTGGTTGAAATTGCCATCCACATCGACGGCGTTTATTTGAACACCTTTGAAGCCGACGGAATTATCATCGCTACGCCGAATGGATCGACAGCTTACTCTCTCGCTGCAGGCGGACCGATCATCAGCCCAAACATCGACGCCCTCGTTCTCACTCCTATTTCGCCGCATACGATCTCCAACCGCCCTATTGTCCTCGGAACAAATCAAGAAATCCAAATCCAATACCTAAGTGACTACGAACCTATCGAGATCCGCGCTGATGGACTATCCCACCATAATCTGAGCACAGGCGATGTTTTTCGCATCAGCCGCCATCAGAAAAATTTCAAACTTGTCACACTCAACCGCAGAGATTACTTCTCAACACTGCGCACAAAGTTGGGTTGGTCCGGAAAGCTAAGATAACCCTCTCCAGCGCGATGATAAACCAGGCCGTATAATTTTCGGCATGCTCATAGACATCTTTAACCAAAGCCTCTACATCCATCCATTTCCATGAAACAGCCTCCTCAGGATTTAAGACAGGCTCCCCCTCAAATTTCCCCATAAAGACATGGTCAAACTCATGCTCTGTCAATCCCTTATCGAGCACAGCTTTATAGGTAAAATGAAAGACGTATTCCATCTCGCATTGAATCCCCATCTCCTCAAAAAGACGCCTGCGAGCAGCATCTGCATTCGACTCCCCAACCCTAGGGTGACTACAGCACGTATTGCTCCAGAGTCCCCCAGAATGATATTTGGAAAAAGCCCTCTGCTGCAGAAGCAGCTGTCCCAGATCATTGAATAAAAAAATAGAAATCGCTCGATGGAGCTTACCTTCCTGATGGGCCTGCATCTTTCCCATCACACCCAACTCCTCATCGCTCTCATTCACCAAAACAACCACTTCTTCTTCCACAATCTCCTACCTTTTTCCCAAAAATCATAGCCCTCCTTCCTCATAACAACAAACTGAAAAAATTTTTATCCCAGCAAAATAAAAACCACACCTCTTATTATAAAAACTTCAATTTAAGACATAGGACATTATAAAATTTTCTAATGTCCTATCCCCTGACTTCAATTCGGGCTACTTGCAAAATTCAGAGGTAGTCTTTAAAATGCTCGCAACTCCTAGATATCTCAGGCTCATGTTAAAAAAACTCATGTTTCCCGTGAAACGCGAAGAATGGCTCGTTTTTGGGCTCATGCTTTTCATCGTTTCTCTGATCAACGTCAATTTCAGCATCTTGCGCAGTATGAGAAACGCTCTCGTCGTTGCCGATACGGGAGGAAGTGCCGCTTATATCCCCTACTTTGAGCTCTTCGGGACATTCCCCGCCTCCATTCTTTTAACATGGACGCTGTCGCGTTTGATGCGTATCTTTTCTTTGCGCTCGATTTTTTCCATGACGATGCTGTTTTTTCTGACCTTTTTCATCGTCTTTGCTTTCTGGATCTATCCACATCGCGAGGCGATCCATACTCTTTTGGAAAACAAATTGGGGGTTTTGTTTGGGCTCACCCGATTTAAGGTGATTTTTACCCACTGGCCAGACATGGTCTTTTACATCATGTCTGAGTTATGGAAAGTCGCCCTTCTTTCGGTAATCTTCTGGGGTTTTCTGAATCAAAAATTGTCATTGGAACAAGCTAAGCGCTTCTATCCACCCCTTCTTCTCGGCAGCAGCATCGGCACGATTCTTGCCGGGCCGATTACCGTTTTCTGCACCTCTTTGTTTACGTGGAACCACTTTGCACTTTCCACACAGAGATGGCAGCACTCTCTTTATCTCTTAACTGCATTTTTAATCCTATGTGGTGTGCTTACTCTGCTCAGTTTTAGATCTCTTTTCAAGAGGCTTCAAAAAAAGCCTAGCACTACCGAGCCAGTAGACAGCTCTGAACCTAAAAAAGAACCTTTCTCTAAGCGTCTGCTTTCTCTCTCTTCCAGCCTTCGCTTTTTGATGAAATCCCCTTACCTCAGCGCTCTTTTGCTCATCGTCATTGCGGAATACGTCTGCTATGCACTCGGCGAACTCATCTTCCTTGAAACACTAAAAAGCAGATATAACTCCCCTTCCGAATATTGCCAATATATGGGCTCACTCTCCTTTTGGATGGGAATTCTGACTGCATTCAGCGCGCTTTTCCTGACTCCTTATCTTCTCCAAAGCTATCGTTGGAGCCGGACTGTGCTTGTCACCCCCATCCTAATGGTCGCCATTACCTTTAGTTTCTTCTTCATCATTTACTTGGGAAAAGTAGGTATCTTTGTGGGCGCTTCGCCAATCACTTTTGCTGTGATTCTCGGAAGTGTCCACTTCTGCATCGGACGCGCCGCCAAATACACTTTATTTGATGCGATCAAGGAACTTGCCTTTATTCCCTTAAGCCAAGAAGCCCAAATGAAAGGCAAGCTCATTATTGATGGCATCGGCTCTCGCATGGGCCGTGGCACGTCCTCACTTTTGAGCATCGTTCTCTTCCTCATCATGGGCGGCCCAGGAGAAAGCGCCATCTTCGCCGGAATTCTAGCCATCACCTTTGCTGTGATTTCGATTCCTGCCGCCCGGTTTATCGGGTTTGAACTTGAAAAATCCAGCCCCAACTCCGCGCCAGTAAAACTCGATGAATCCTTAGCAAAATAAGACTCCTATGATCAAAATACTGTTAGTGAGTTGCTTATCTTCTTGCTTACTGTTTGCAAAAGAGAAAGGAACTGTTATTACTTTTGCAGGCCTATCCGGATCTGGAAAAACTACCATGGCTAAGGCAATTGCAACACTTGAAGACTGTGAGTATTTAGTCGAACCTGAAGAAAAAGACTGGCCGCCAATTTTGAAAAATACAGATTTGTACGGGCACTTCACCCGCTGGATCGGTTTCCGTCAACTTTGGCTTCCCCAACACTACGAAGCGCAAAGGTTGAAAAAGGAGAACAAGACCGTTTTTCTCGATTCCTTTTTCATAAAAATTCTCGGCTATGAATTAGATGAGCCCGGCATGGAGTGGTTATTCCCCCAGGATGACCCCTATTATCCCGCATTTTACGAGATCTGCAATCTCGACATCCATCATTTACCCGATCCCGATTGCATTGTCTTGTTCGACATCCCCTTCGACACCTGGCTTCAATTTCTTAGCACACGCGATCGCACCTGGGATAAAACGCCCGGATTCATCGAGTCTTATGAGGAGACAAAAGGCGCGATCGAAAGGACGATTGAACGACTTTGCACAGAACGCAGGATCAAGCTCGTTCGCTTTTCTTGCGAATTCGGAGATATTCAAACGCAAGCTCTCCGTTTAAAGGAACTGCTCCTCCAAGAAAAAGTCATTAGAAAAGGAATCTAATGACTTCGCTTGTTCAATAAATAAGCCCCGCCTGCAATGATTCCGATCCCTGCTATAGCCAAACCGATTTTTTTTGTTAAATCCCAAGAAAATTGCGAATCAACTTCTTTCAGTTTTTTTTCATACACTTCGAGAAGTTTCACGTCGCCAAGAAAGCTAGATCCGTGATGATCGATCTGGAAATCATAAGTTTGACCGGGATGAGTGCTTGAATGAATGTCTATTTACCAGTCTGCAAGAGGCCAAGAGGCTTGTTGAGGAATGGAGGGAGGAGTACAATGAGCGGCGTCCTCACAGTTCCCTGAAAGGGAAGACTCCAAATGAAGTAGCAAAAGAAGAAGAAAAACTAACCGGAACCTCTAACTAATACTGGACTAAAGAATGGGGCAAGGTCAAATGTCGCTAAAATGCTGCATGGAGCTTGCACAAGCGAGCCTTTCAGAGAAAAACTTTGTTTTCTTTTAGAAGATGCTTTGTCTACTTGTGGAGATCGTGTTGCCAA
>JAJPIB010000077.1 GCA_021324995.1 Chlamydiia bacterium
TTCTAAAAGTCCAGGCCCGAGTGTTCGGTGAACATCTATGGCTGCGCCTATGATCTTTCCTGTCAGGCTATTTTCCCCCTCTGTGGGCTCTGTGATCTCTAGCGAACCTTGTTCGCGGGTGGTTGAAAAATGCTTTTTCCCGATTCTTCAGTTTTTTTCGGTATATTTTGCGCTAACCAATCCCATGCAATTTCTATTGATCCATATTGAAAATCAATGACATTCAACTAAAGAAACGCACGCTTGGGGGGATAAAGGGGGATTAAAATCGAGATTTGATATATTCTGGTAATTTCTGCTCTCGATATCACTGAGCCAAACATCTTTGTTAATGAAATAATTCACTTGGAAAGCTGCTTGCTCAGGATTCAATTCGCAAGGAGCCTCAATCGCAGCTGTATAGTGAATTCCCAGACAGGCAATTCCATGCCTTTCTAACGATTTAACTACAGACTGCACATGCCGTAGCTCATCATCAACAAAAATTATCCTTTTTGGATTCAATCCCATCTTTTGCAAAAATAGAATTAACACATCGCCCTTCGGATGGAAAGATGAAAAAAGAACACCGGATTTAAACATAGGGAAGTGTGACTGGCCTGTGCTTTTAGGTAGCTCTAAAACTTTACAGTCTGCAAAGGAACAACTAAAGTCAAACCCGTGTGATTTTAACTCATCTATTCGCCAATTCCCGAGCTGGTGCATACCTCTTATTTTGGCCGGTGCAGCTGTGTAGGCTATTACAGGAACTTTTCTTTTTTGAAGCCTTTGAACAAGAGAAGTACTCCTAGCGTCAACGAGTGAATGAGATGCCTGCAAACGAATATCCCTGAACAAATCTCTATCATCGTGGCCGTCAATAAGCAGTTCAAAGAGGTCTTTCCCCTGAGGCCTTAAAATTGCATCATCAGGCACAATCAGAGTAGCATCCACATCAAACAATACGATTGAATGGCAATCTAGGTTCTCAACCACTTCTTCGATTCTGGCAAAATCGCTAGTCGTAAAGATTTCCCCTGCTTCTAACGAAGCAACAAAAACCAAAAAGCAAAGGATCCAATGCATTATATACACCTTAGGAGTTGTGATTGATTGCGGTTAATCCCCCCATCAGTCACCCAAGGAAGGAATATACTCAAAGTTTCAGAAGCTATCTTTCAGGCTGACTTTCATAGAGAACTGGGGGCGGTTGGACTCGAACCAACGTAGTCCGAGGGATTTACAGTCTGCCTAAATCCAACCCCTGACAACCAAGTTTAGCATCTATCAACCTAAAATACAACCTGTTATATTCGATTAACAATGATTACTTGTTGCGTAAAATTGCCGAAAGTAGGGACTCGCTGTCCCACTGGTGTCCCACGGTAATAAAAATTGGCCTTTAAAAAATGTCCAATTTACTGTACATTCAAGAAAAAGAGAGCATGATGCAATGTACGAGCTTCTCAAAACCCCAGAGTTTGAAGATTGGTTAGACGAACAACCTATCAAGTCTAAGCTGCAGATTGAGGAACGGCTCCTTCACATTGTCTGTGATGGTCATTTTGGAACTAATAAGCGCTTGACAGATCAAATTTGGGAGTTAAAGTGGGCAAATGGAAGACGTGTGTATTATGCATACCTCGCTGAATATAATATCTTACTTCTCTTAGGAGGAAATAAAAATGGCCAAAGCAAAAACATTACTCAGGCGAAAAAAATCCTCGGAAAATACGCCGAAGCTCCGCCTCAAAAAAGGCGTTAAGTTGGCCAAGCACGATCCCTTTAAGACCCTCTTAGATGAAAAACTTATTGCTCAAGCGTTTTGGGAATGCCTAAAAGATAACGATCCTGAAGGCGCGATGCAGGTTATTTCCGCTCATCTTAATGCCCTGAATAAAGTGCATTTAGCCAAAGAGGCAGAGATGCCGCGTTCGACAGTTTATCACAGCATGAAAAGCAAAAATCCTACGCTGAGAACAGTCGCTAAGCTCATCCATTGCAGTCTCTAATGAGGAGATGTTTAAAGTGATGCTTTATTTCTGCTTGATAGTCCTCTCTAAAACCCACTCCGACATCATCTTTAAAACCAAAGGCGATGTCGTTTCTTCAATACTTGCGTATTCTTTTGGCGAACCCGTCTGACAGGTTTGGAATGCATGATTGAGTTTTGGCAGCTCTAGAATCTTGTAATCCTTGTTTCCAGCATCTTCAAGTGCTTTAGCAATAGACGGAAGGTTTTGTTTAGCAGAAACACCTGTGTCCAATTCACCATTCAAAGCTAGAACGGGAATTCTAACCTTTCTCAATGTTAAAGCTGGGTCGTAAGCTAGAGAGAAGCGAAACCATGTAGAATTGAATAGATTGATCTGTTGATCCAACGTGCCATAATAGGACTCAAATGCAGTTCTTTCGACTGCCGGCAAGCTTCCCAAATGCTCTGAAAGCACTTTTCGTAGCTGGTCTGCAGCTAGCTCTCGATTTTCTTGCTTTTTTACCATTGCAAACGCTTCTTTTAAAAGCTGGCGGTTTAATGCAATCGTTTCTTCAGTTACTATTCCATCGGCGCGATGAAGTAAACCTATTTGTTCCTCCATCATTTTTTCCCAACTCACACAAGGACCTGCCATCATGACAATAAAGGCAACATCCTCAGATTTTGACGCAGCCAGTGGAGCAGTCATCCCGCCTTCGCTATGACCGATCAGGCCAATCTGCTTGATCTCTTTTCGACTCTTTAAATATTTAACAGCAGCTAGTGCATCTGCAGCAAAATCTTCCAAAGTTGCTGTGTTATAATTGCCCGTGGATTTTCCGGCACTCCGCTTATCAAAACGCAAAACAGCAATTCCCTGCCTGGTTAAATGATCAGCCCACACAAGAAAAAATTTGTGGCCATGCCCTGAATAGTCGCGATCAAAGGGTGCAGAACCATGTAAAAGAATGACAGCAGGAAATGGCCCTTCGTTCCGCGGCAAAGTCAATGTGCCTGACAGGATCACCCCATCAGAGGCGTTTTCAAAACTCACCTCCTCTTCATCGTATGGGTAGGGCAACTTGGGTTCTTGAGGGCGTGGAGATCTTTCAAGCGATCCAACTTCGCAAAAAGGATTTTGAGGCAGCTCCGATGAACATAAAAGTCCTGACTTCAAAAGTAGGACAACTACCGCTAGTCTACATATGTAAGTCATCATACCGCTACCTTTATAGTATTTCTTATAGATCAGTCCTGGCTTCCATGAGTAGGCGCTCGAACTGATCATACCATTTTCCTGGGAGACCCATGGCACGTTCGGCTACCTGAAGGAGCTTCTCTTCAGAAAAGGTCTTGAGTTTATCATTACTATTAATCGTTGAACGACGATAATGGTCTAATCTTTTTTTTGCTTCATCATTACTCATCTCTGCCTCCACAACTCGAATGAGCAATTTTAGCCTAAATTTTTTTTACAGGTCTAGAGAAAAGGCGGAGTTCAAATCGAATAGTTGGTATGATCCCCATTCCCCATCTAAAGAGACAGAAAGCTCTCGGCCTATAATAAGGGGTTCAACTCTCGCGCCAGCACAAAAGCAAATACCCCCGCAATAGAAAACAATTTAGCCAGGTTCTTGTTAAGTCGCTCGGGAGATGTGTTTCCACCCCATGTCTGCACATCCCAGCCGCGCATACCCAGTGATGAAGCCCAACTAGCGTAGCCAACATATTCGCATATTTTTATATAAATATACGGCAGTGGATAAAATGCATTCAAAACATGCGCGCTTAGAGCTGCTACAAGTATAGTAGCAATCCCATAAAGGAACATGCTCCCATAGGAGAAGATGATTTTTTTCTTTTTTTCTGAAAATTGTTGGGTATCCGAAGTCATATAGAAAACCTAAGCAGGTAAAACTGGGGGGCGGGGCTCCTCTCAGTGCGGGCGGCACGCCGTCCCGTCCCTTCGAGCCGGTTCGCTCGGATTTGCTTCGCAAACTCTCCGCTCACTTCGAGTCACAAACGGAAACCAAATCGTTGGTTTCCTCCGCCCACAAAAAAACCCGCAAATGCGGGTTTGTTTGGGGGCGGTTGGACTCGAACCAACGTAGTCCGAAGACGAGGGATTTACAGTCCCTTGCAATTGCCGCTATGCGACACCCCCGTGGAGATTAAAGCGAATGCTGGCGAAAGGACTTGAACCCTCAACCGTCCGCTTACAAGGCGGATGCTCTACCATTGAGCTACACCAGCGTTATGAAGTAAAGAGATTAACATGATGCGTTTTTTTTACTCAAGAAGTTTGCATCACATGACGGGATTTGGGGGCTCCTCCGTGGGGATTTTAGGAGTAGAAGCCTTCTTGAAAAAAAGTGAGGAGACCTTTGAAGTTTCTTGTGTTTCCTTTTGAGGAGTTGAAAATGAGAGAACCTGAGCATGGATTTTTTTGTGTTTTTGTTTCAATTCACAGCATTTTTTGAATTTCTTGCCCGATCCGCAAGGACACATGTCATTTCTTCCAATTTTCTCCATCCTATTTCTCCTTCAAATTAATTCCCTAGAGTAGCTTAGACTTTTGAATCAGTCCACTAAAAACCCAATTTGTCCCCTCAGTCCTCTGATGAGCTAAAAACATATAGAGCAGTAATCAAAAACAGGTTACAATTGTCTGAAAATTATGAATAAAAAATTAAACATTCATTTACCTATTGCCCGTCCGCCATGGTCAGGATTGGGGCATCGCCTTGAAAGCATGTTCAGAAAGGCGCTCTATGAATTTGAATTGCTCAACTCTAATAAGGTCGCTGTTGCCTTAAGCGGGGGCAAAGACAGTTTGGCTTTGCTCTATCTTTTAAAAGCCGTCTCGGGAAAGGGATTCCCCACGCTTGAGATTACCGCTATCCATGTGGGAGGGCCCTTTTCCTGTGGTGCAGGAGTCAGTGAGACCTTCTTAAAAGGGATCTGTGATGCTCTTGGGGTGGAGTTCATTTCTTGTGAGTCGAAGCAAAAAAGAGAAACTTTAGAGTGCTATAGCTGTTCAAGAGAACGCAGGACGCTCATCTTTGAAGCAGCAAAAAAATTTGGTGCGGAAACTGTTGCTTTTGGTCACCATCGCGACGATAATGCGCAAACTCTCTTGATGAATCTTCTTCACAAGGGAGAATTTGCAGGGATGCTCCCGAAAGTTCCTATGCATGATTATGGGATCACGATTATTCGTCCGCTTATTTTTATTTCGGAAAATGAGATCAGGGAGTTTTCAATGATGTATGGCTTTGCCCGGACATTGTGCCAATGCCCTGTAGGCCAGAATTCCATGCGAAAAAAAACAAATGGTTTGATTGCAGACATTGAGAGAATTTTTCCCCATGCGAGACAAAATTTAGGATCCGCTTCGTTGCTCTATGGGTCGCAAAAAGCCTTGAAGAAATGATAGAACAAATTTTACTATTTGGTTAGCCTTGTAAGAGATGCGGGATATACTGTTGACGTTTCAATGGGCGAAAGAATTTTAGTTTTAACACAACCATTTTTGATCCATCAAATAGGGGTATTATTCGAGCAATAAGACCCTGTTTGAAGGATCGGGAAAGGGGTCTGTTATACCCAATGTGATTTTCAATCACGTTGGGTATACTGTTGACGCAAGTTATTGAATCACGAGAAAGAGCATGCATATTGAAGAACTCTTAGCTGTCGTTTGCTATTTTGCCGTTCTGTTAATGGTGGGGTTTCTATCATATCGCAGACATATTTCTGCGACGGATTTCATCATTGGAAACCGTTCGATGAACTACTGGCTGACAGCGCTAGCTGCTCATGCAAGTGATATGAGCAGTTGGCTGTTCATGGGCTACCCTGCAGTGGTGTTTACCGGAGGACTGTTCAGCAGTTGGGCAGCTATTGGCCTTTTGATCTTCATGTTTCTCAACTGGCAGCTGATCGCTCCTAGAATTCGCGTGGCAACAGAGCAGTACAATAGCCTGACTTTTTCCTCATTTTTTGAAAGCAGGCTTGCCGATACATCAGGAACGATCCGCGTATTTACTGCGATCATGTCGCTTATCTTCTACACTATTTACATTTCTGCAGGGCTGGTAGGACTCGGGCTATTGCTAGAAACTCTTTTCAACCTCAATTACTATTGGGGAATCCTGATCGGCATTTTCATCGTTGTTCCTTATGTCTTTACAGGAGGATACGTGACATTGGCTTGGATCGATCTATTCCAAGGCTTTTTCCTATTGGGGGTGATCATCTTTGTGCCTTTTTTCATGTTGTCCAAAGTCGGAGGTTTTGCAGGAATTTCCCACGCCGTTACTGCGAAAAAACTAGCGATGACTTTATTCCCAGACTTCTCTGCAAAGACGATTCTGCAAATCATCGGAGCGACCGCTGGATGGGGACTCGGCTATTTCGGGCAACCCCACATCATCACAAAATTCATGGGAATCCGTAATGTTCATGAAATTTCCAAATCAAAAATGATCGGTATGACATGGATGCTGCTTTCATTAAGTGCAGCGACTTTTGTGGGTTTAGTCGGGATCGCCTTTTTTACAAAAGGGCTTAAAGACCCCGAGCTTGTGTTTATCGACATGGTGAAAACCTCTTTCTCCCCTTTCTTTATCGGATTTATCCTGTGTTCTGTTTTGGCAGCGACCATCAACGCAATGAGCTCCCAGGTCCTGGTGCTTTCCTCGAGCATTACAGAAGACTTCTACAAGAGAATTTTCCGCAAAACAGCTTCTTCAAGAGAGCTTTTACTTGTCGCGCGGGCAGGAGTCGTCCTCGTCTCAATGATTGCATTTATCATCGCTTATGCAAAAGTGAGCACGATCTACTCTCTTGTTCTCTATGCATGGTCTGGACTCGGCTCTGCTTTTGGTCCGCTTTTATTGCTTTCTTTATACTGGAAGGGGATCAATAAATACGGCGCATGGGCAGGCATTTTGTCGGGGGGAATTATAGCAGGCATCTGGCCTTACATGAACGAGGTTCTGGGGATTAATCTTCCTGCGCTAATCCCCGGATTTGTTGCTAGTTTTGCTTTGATTATGCTGATCTCTAGGCTCACAGAGGCAAAAGCAAAGCCCCTTCTTGAGGAATAAGTTAAAATTTGCTACCTTTAAAGGACAAGTCATGCAGAAGAAGCCTAAAATTTTAGTTACTAATGATGATGGGATCACAGCTCCTGGGTTAAAACACTTGTGGGAAGCGCTTGTTGATTTCGCAGATCTCTATATCGTCGCCCCTTCCGCCGAACAGTCGGGGGTCGGTTTGTCGATTACGCTTAGAGACCCTATTCATATCGTTCCAGTTCAATGGGAAAAGGATACACCTGCATGGAAAGTGACAGGAACTCCTGCGGATTGCGTGCGCATGGGAATGAGCGTCATTTTAACCTCACCTCCTGACCTGATTGTTTCAGGAATTAATCGAGGCGCAAATTCAGGGCGTAATGTGCTTTACAGCGGGACAATCGGCGGCGTGATCGAGGGAATCTTACGGAATGTTCCAGGAGTCGCTTTTTCCTGTGTCGATTTCGCTGACCCTGATTATAAAAAAACAATTCCTCTCATCGTACCTATCGTAAAGCATTTGCTTGAACAGCCTCTTCCTAAAGGCACTCTACTTAACGTTAATTTCCCTGAGACCGAAGAAATTTTAGGAGTGAAAATGGCGCGCCAAGGCAGAGGTTTTTGGATGGAAGATCCAGACAAAAGAGTTCACCCCGAAGGACATTCTTATTACTGGCTCGGAGGCAGATGGAAAGATTACGATGAGCATGAGGATAGCGATGTTCACTTGCTTAAACAAGGGTTCGCTGCCGCTGTTCCCATTCACGTCAGCGAACTTACCGACCTTGCTCACTTCAATGAAAGAAAAGAAGAGTTCAACAACGCTCTGAAATGTTTATTAACGACTTGAGATGAGTTGGGCGCGCTTTCTAGTTAAGGCGCGCTCATAAGCATCTAAACGGACCAACGCTTCATGTTGCGCTCTCTCAACCACCTCTCTCCCTCCTTCAATCGCATAGATCCGACGGAGCTCTGTCTCCAGCTTTGCATCGATCTCGTTTTCTTCGATAGCAACTTCCCCTTCTAACTCTTCTAAATGCTTTTGCTGAAACTCGCGCGCTTCAATCATTAAGCCGACCAAAGATTCAAAGCGCCTCTTAAGGAGTGGTTCAGCGCGCAGCAGCTGCTCTCGATTTTCAATTTTGGCAAGATCTTCCACTAATGCCCTACAGCGCTCCTTGCCTTCTCGATGAAATTCTTCTGAAGAATTAGGAGAACAGCCGCAAAACAACGGCAGAAAACAACTTAGAATCAACCATCGCATCGTGAAACCCCAAATCGTATTCAGAATACTGAGGAATAGATTTTTATGGAAATAACCTTTCGGCTATTTCCATGAAAAAGATTAAGGATAAAACGCTTCTTCGAGCAGGATCGCAGTATAAGGTGGCAAACGAAGCTCTAGCCCAATGGGATAGTCCGAATGATCACGAATGATATTGACGTTGGCGTTTGTTCGTCCTCCTCCACCGTACTGCAAAGCATCCGTGTTATACACTTCTTTTACCCCAGCAAGCTTTCTAAGCTCTGGCGCATCTTTCGGCAAGTTGATTCTATAATAAGGAATATCATGATTTGATGTGTTGAAAACACAGGCAAATTGCTGGCCGCGCCCTCTGCGATGAAAACTCATCACACCATTTTCCTTATCCGTTGCTTCAATCCATGCGATACCGCTATCTGTTTGATCCCATAACCCTGGACTTCGAAGAAAGAGGTCATTCAAATCTCTGCGACAAGCTTGCGCACCTGAATGGTATTGATGTTCGTGAACATTAACATTAGGATCGAGTTCTTCCCATTGAACCGAAGCTCGAGCAGGGGTTCCAGGAGTTCTTTGTGTATTATTTTTAATAATACCATGCCATTCAAGGCTTTGGAGGATGTCGTTGCCCATGCAATCAAGAACAATTCCTCCGCCGCGAAGCAATTGGTAAGCCAGTGCCATGCGACCGTTCGCAAATTTTTCAGCCCGATTCATTCCGGACATCTTAGCGAGAATTGTTCCTTTTCCATTGGCATTCTCATCATGGGAGTAAGGAATAACAACTTTGCCACGCGGACGAATATCACTATGCCCATCGACATCTCTGAGGGTGCTTGTAAAAAGACCGTAAAGCTCTTTTCTTTGAGAGACGTCCGCTTTCCAATACTTGAGAGAATCGTTCATAAACCCCATGTGCCAGGTAAAGTCAAATCCAAGGCCATGCTTCTTGACGTGCTCTCCTTTTTGATGAGGAGGTCTTACGATGTTTGGAAACGCAGAGGATTCTTCAGCCATTGTGATCGTACCAGGAAATTGCTGATGGAGGTGCGTGTTTAAATCGCGAAGAAAACGCTTAGCATCTAAGTTCACTTCGGTGCCATGCTTATTATAGCGCTTTCTATAATCACCTGGCCTATCGTAGTTGTGATAGAGCATACTTGAGACTGCATCCACCCGCAATCCATCGAGATGGAGCTTGCGGAACAGGAAGTCTGCGTTAGATCCAAGAAAGTTCAAAACGAATCGCTTTTTATAATCCAAAATGCGAGTTCCCCACTTAGGATGCAGGGCGACTTCTAAATCATCGTCTTCAAAAATAGGGCTTCCATCAAAGTCGCAAAGCGCGAACCCGTCAATGGCAAAGTGTGCAGGGACCCAGTCTGCAAACACACAAATGTTTCGATTGTGCATATAGTCCACAAAATATTGAAAATCTTCCCAACTTCCCATTTCAGGATGAGGTGCAAAGAAGTTAGTGATCTGATAACCCATAGAAATCGGCTGTGGATGAGAAAATAAGGCCATGAGCTCAATCGCATTATAGCAGTTTGTTTTGCAATACTCATGTAATCGAGGAGCAAGCTCTCTCCAATTGAGGGTTTTTCCCCCTTCACCTACCTGCCAGCTGGGCGAATGCACTTCATAAATTGTCAACGGTTGCTTTGAGAAGTCGTGATGTACCCGATTCGCCAACCAGGGTCCATCTGTCCAGGGATATTCCTTGTCGATGTCAACAACCATAGATTCATGATTTTCCCTCTTTCCATCAAGGTCATGGATTAAGTTTCTAAATGCAAAAGGATCCACCTTTTTGACAGGCTCGCCGCCATTTTTTCCCGTGATCATATAATGGAAAGTACGTCCAGGTTTGGCAGCATGCGTTTTTGTTGACCATGTTCCATCGCTTTCTTTTTTCATTTCAATCGCCTGTTCAACTCTTCCAAAAGCAGTCAGGTTCAACACAACTTTGCATGCGTTAGGCGCGAAAACTCTAAAAGTGGTTTGATTTGCATATCCATTGTAATGAGCTCCGAATTTGCGATAGGCGCCAAAATCAATGAGATTTCCATAAAAAGGAGGATGAAT
The DNA here is from genome assembly GCA_021324995.1 of Chlamydiia bacterium. Lineage (GTDB taxonomy): Bacteria > Chlamydiota > Chlamydiia > Chlamydiales > Rhabdochlamydiaceae > CAJCIW01. The sequence continues at coordinate 10,388 of JAJPIB010000077.1, forward strand.
CCCTTGAGTGCGCAACTCATTTTGCGCTAGAAGAGGCAGGTCTTTAAAAACAGCTTTCAGATACTCATAGGTCGATTTCATGTTGGGCAGGCAACTTTTGAAAAAATCGACTTTGTGCTTGATGAGTTGGGCTGAGTCAGGGTGGCCTTGAGCTAATTTGTAGTCATAAGTAAGCTCTTCGATCACTTGATTGAGAAGCTTTCCCGATCCATTCCCGAGAAGAGAAGGAAAATCTACCTTAAGGATGCTTGTGTCTTTTTTTAGATGCCATTCGCCAAAGCTACTTCCATTGGGGCAGCCGGAGGCAAGCCAAACCATTCTATAGATCTTTCCCGTCAACTCAGAAGGAAGTTTCTTTAGCTCTTTATGAAACTCTATAGGATTCAAGGAATCAAGCATTCCCATAAGCATCTTTATGTCTCCCACGTGCTTTTGATAAATCTCATCAGGGCTAAGATGAGTGGGTGCTACAGGGTAAAGTTCTTTCTGAATCGCTTTATAAAGGTCTACAACCCTCTCTTCTAAAGATCGCTTTCGTTGACTAGACAAGGTAGCGCTATTTGGGTTGTGAGGATCTATCTCATCGAGATACTGCCTCATTAGCTCGACTTTATCTTCAAACCTTCTGTCATTAGCCTCAGGCGAAGCAAGAAAAGAATAGGCATTCCGCAAAGGATTTATTATAGAACTCATTTGAATCTCCGGGCAATTAATTTTAATATAAGTAATTATATTATAAGAAAAGTAATAATTCAACTTAAAATAATCATAAATTTAAAATAATTAATTTAATCAAGGACCAACAACTAACTATCTTAATCTAAAATAATTGTTAATTATTAATTTTAATTAGAAGTTTAATTCAGATACCGAAATACGGAGCCGATTACGCTTTGCCCCTCTACGAGAAATTTCCTCTATAAGAAATCGATGCGGAAAGAAAAAAACGTGAAAATCCTTGTGAAAAATCATAGGTCTCATTAATGTTTATACTTCATTTGCATCGGGCGTATAGCTCAGTTGGTAGAGCGCCTGTCTTACACACAGGTGGTCATAGGTTCGAGTCCTTTTGCGCCCAAAGGCACCCAGATCGCGCGGGAGTAGTTCAATTGGTTAGAGCACTGCCCTGTCACGGCAGAAGTTGCGGGTTCGAGCCCCGTCTCCCGCGATCTTTCCACAATAATTAATAAATGGGATGCAGTAGAATAAGTCGGTTAACTGACTGTGCAATCTCTTTTGGTCGCGATATAAAATTTCAAACACTCAAGATTGCATTAATATTGGTCTGTTTGTAATCATGCATTTAAAAAAGAAAGGTTTCTGAACAGCCTTTCTATCCAGGAACATGAGGTTCAATTCCTATGCCATCTTCACAATCCACTGCAAAAATTTACCTCCATCACCTCTCTACATTTCTTTGGCTTACTATTGGAGCCTTCCTGGCAGCTGTCTCTATCCGGATATTCTTAGTACCCAATCAACTTATTGATGGTGGCGTTGTCGGTATTGCTTTGATTCTTGCACGGCTATATGGGGACAACTATTTATCTTTGGCGATGGTTCTACTCAACATTCCGTTTCTTTATTTGGCCTTTGTCTACATACGCCGCTCCTTCGTCATCTATATGCTGATCGCTTTGCTCCTCTTTGCTGGATTTTTGATGGCTCTGCAGAATGCTCCTGCCTTTATCGCAGATCCTCTTGAAATCATCGTTTTTGGTGGCGCTATTTTAGGTATTGGGGTTGGGCTTATCATCCGGCACGGCGGATGCTTAGATGGTACGGAAATCCTTGCTATACTGATCAATCGCCGCACAGGTTTCACTGTTGGCCAAGTTGTCCTTTTTATCAACGTCTTTATTTTTGGCGCTTATGGCTGGATCTTCCACGACTGGCATATTGCCTTGCGTTCCTTAATGACTTACATCGTTGCTTTCAAGATGATCGATCTTGTCATTGTCGGGTTAGACGAGCTCAAATCGGCCCTAATCATTTCATCCAAACCTAAAGAGATGGGTAACGCGATCATGAATGAGCTTGGATTGGGCTTGACCATCATGCATGGGAAAGGGGGATTTTCAGGAGATACGCGCGAGATTTTATTTGTGATCATCGAACGCCTAGACCTTTCCGAGCTTAAGGAAATTGTCTTAAGAGTTGATCCAACGGCCTTCATGGCCATTGAGGACCTGCACGAAGTTGTCTATGGGAAACAAGGTGTAATGCCTTTCAAGAAAAGGCGCAGTAAGTTTGTGAAATAGTGTTTCTAGAGAACACGATCTATACCCAACGTGATTGAAAATTTGGTTTAGGACCAAAGCGAAAGCTCCCGCGATTGGCGCGATCGAACCGTCGCCCCTATTAAGAAATAGGGGCGACGGTTCGATCGTCCAATCCCGGGGCTTTGGCTCGGTCTTAAATCCAAATTTTCAGTCACGTTGGGTATACCGAACCGAAGAGATTTTCCCGCTCCAGCAATTGCTTCAAATAATATCCATAGTCGCTTTTTGCAAGAGCTTCTATGTTCATTTGCAATTGTTCGCGAGAAATAAATCCCATTTTATAGGCGATCTCTTCAAGACAAGCGATGCTCACTCCTTGTCTTTCTTGAATCGTTTGGACATAAAGAGAAGCCTGCTGGAAAGCATGGTGTGTCCCTGTGTCAAGCCATGCAAACCCCCGATCGAGAAGACGCAAGTGAAGATTCCCTCTTTCAAGATAGGCTTTGTTCACATCTGTGATTTCATACTCGTTGCGAGCGGAAGGTTTTAAGCGGCGCGCTATCTCAATCACGTCATTATCATAAAAATAAAGTCCTGTAATTGCAAAACGTGAACGTGGAGCTTCGGGCTTTTCGACGATATCGATAACCTGGCCCCTTTCATCAAACTCCACGACACCATAGCGTTCGGGATCTTTAACTTCATAACCAAAAATGACAGCGCCTTGCTCTAAATGACAGCAGGAAGAAACAAGCGAGGACAAATTGTGTCCATAAAAGATATTATCTCCCAGAATCAATGCAACGGAATCATCGCCAATAAAACTCTCGCCAATGAGAAACGCTTGGGCGATCCCTTCTGGCTTGGTTTGGCACGCATAGGAAAACTTAAGTCCGAGATGGGAACCATCGCCAAAAAGCTGTTTGAAACGAGGAAGATCTTCTGCCGTTGAGATAATGAGAATCTCTCGAATTCCAGCCATCATCAATACGGAAATGGGATAATAGACCATCGGTTTATCGAAGACAGGCAATAACTGCTTGCACACTGTTAACGTAACAGGAAAAAGCCGAGTTCCTCTGCCCCCTGCTAAAACGATTCCCTTCATCCGGTCTCCGTTGGAAACTCAACCCTCAGGGCCGAGTATTTTCAAAATTTTGCCTTGGGAAAATTTCTAGATTCAAGTATCAGCAGCATAAATTCCACGCAGCCCTCGGTATTGCTCATTATAGTCGAGCCCAAACCCTACTACGAACTGATTTTCAATTTCAAAGAGTACATAATCAGGAATATAACTTAAATCCCTTTTCATTTTCTTAGCGAGAAGAACAAGAGTTTTGAGTGTTTTAGGTTTTTTCTTTTTACATGCGGCGATTAGGTGCACAAGCGTCGCGCCACTATCGTAAATATCATCGACGAGAAGAATGTTTTTGGAGTTAAGATCGATTTTTTCAAGGCCTTCAACAACTAGATCACCTCTTTGGGCGCCACGCATTCCATAACTGCTCGCGCTAACGTATTCAATCCGAAGTGGAAGATTGAGCTCTCGCATAAGATCGGCAGCGACGCAGATCGCTCCCTTCATGACCATTACAAGAGTGATCTCTTCGCCTTTGTAATGTTGTTCGATAAGACGAGCGGTTTCAACGATTTTTTTGCGAATTTCTTCTTCGGAAATCAATAGTGCACATTTTTCCACATCCAGCTCCTTAGAGTGTGTTATTCGGCGCCGCAGTACATCGTTGAATAACTAGGATAAGGCGCCAGTACTCTTAACGATGATGAAAATGCATCATAAGAGTCTGTTCGCAGACAGACTCCTAAACTTAAATATCGCTAAACGCCCTTTTTGGGAATAAAAGTACACCCTTGAAGAATCAGCCGGTCGATATAATCGATCACATAGTCATTGCTTAGAAACTTGGGGTCATCCAACATAAATTGATGGAAAGGAATCGTCGAATACACACCTCCGATATGGAACTCTTTTAGAGCTCTTTTAGCGTTTGCGATAGCCTCTTCACGATCTTTCCCTTTGACGATCAACTTAGCAATCATAGAATCGTAATTGGACGGAATGCGATAGCCTGAGTAGCAAGCGCTATCGATCCTTACATGAGGGCCGCCTGAAGGAATATAATATTCTAAAAGGCCGGGAGAAGGGGCAAAGTGATTCGCTGGGTTTTCCGCATTGATCCTAAATTGGATAATGTGTCCCTTAAATTCGATATCTTTTTGCTTAACCTTTAGCTTTTCTCCCATCGCGATTCTTATTTGCTCTTTGACAAGATCAATGCCTGTCAATTCCTCGGTAACAGTATGTTCAACCTGGATCCGCGTGTTCACTTCCATGAAGTAAAAATTAAGATCTTCGTCTAGGAGGAATTCAACTGTGCCTACGGAGTGATATTTAGCGGCGCGAACGATATCGACAGCGGCTTCACCCATTTTTTTTCTTAATGAAGAAGTGAGAATCGGGCTGGGCGCTTCCTCGATAAGCTTCTGTCTTCTTCTTTGAATCGTGCAATCCCTTTCCCCCAAATGCACATAGTTACCATGCTTGTCACCCATCACCTGTACTTCGATGTGACGTGGGTTAACAATCATTTTTTCTAAGTAGACATCGGGATTGTTGAAACTGACTTCCGCTTCTGCGCGCGCAGCAGAAAATTGACGCACAAATTCCTCTGAGTTCTGTGCGATACGTATTCCTCTTCCCCCTCCTCCAGCAGAAGCTTTAATGAAGACTGGAAAACCTATCTTTTTAGCTTCTTTCATCGCTTCTTGTACGTCCTCTACTATCCCGTCAGAGCCTGGAATCACGGGGCATTTGACAGCTTTAGCCGTCGCTTTTGCTTTTGCTTTGTCTCCAAGAAGGGCAATTGTTTCGGCTGAAGGACCAATAAAGTTAACCCCACAACTTGCACAAATCGACGCAAAATTTGCATTCTCGCTCAAGAAGCCATAGCCTGGATGTAGAGCATCGGCGCCGGTGATCTCGCATGCGGACAAGATGTTAGATATTTTCAAATAGGACCGTTGCGAAGGGGCTTCTCCGATACAGATAGCTTCATCCGCATGTAGAACATGAAGGGCTTCCACATCCGCTTGAGAATACACGGCTACAGTTTGTAGTCCCAAGTCATGACAAGCTCGAATAATGCGAACGGCAATCTCGCCACGATTAGCAATCAATATTTTTTTCATAATCCCTATTAAACTATCCGAAATAATTTTGTGCCAAATTCCACGGGATGGGCATTCTCAATCAAAATTTCAGCGATGGTTCCACTGATGCCTGCTTTCACCTCGTTCATCACTTTCATCGCTTCAATGATACAGACAACTGTTCCCGCTTCAACACGATCGCCCACTTTTACAAAGTAGGGGTCATCGGGCGATGCCGCTGCATAGAAAGTGCCAACGAGAGGAGCCGTTACATACTTTCCCGTTTTTTCTTCTGCCTTTTCTTTGCCAGAAGAACCCTCATCATGAGCTGCCTTGGTTACAGGAGATACCCTAGCCCCCTCATCTCGAACGGGCGGATGCGCATAAACGGGAGGATAGAAGGTTGCCGCATGTTGGTGTGTAGGGGTAGGATTTTCATCTTGGCGTTCGAGGTGCAGTTCGTCGCCGCCTTTTTGTTTAACGATCAATTTTTTAATGCCTGCGCGCTCCATGGCAGCCATTAATTCCTTAATTTGTTTAAGGTCCACAGTTTCTCCTAGTTGTAGACGAATTAGCTTCTCTCAAAGAGTGATTAGTAAATTTCTTATTCTGCATTTTGATGTTTTTTCTTTAGGATCTAATTGAAAGCCGCAGCACACAAAGACTCCAAATTAAAGAAAAAAACAAAAGCAATTAACAAAAACTCGTTATACCCAACGTGACTGAAAATTTGGTTTAAGACCGAAGCGAAAGCTCCCGCGATTGGCGCGATCGAATCGTCGCCACTATTAGAAATAGGGGCTAGATTCGATCGTCCAATCTCGAGGCTTTGTTTCGGTCTTAAATCCAAATTTTCAATCACGTTGGGTATAATCTACTTCTCTTAGACTCTTTGAACGTATTCGTTTGTTTGAGTATCTACTTTAATAATATCCCCCGCTTCAATAAACATGGGGACTTCGACTTTAGCTCCCGTCTCTAAAATAGCGAGTTTAGTCGCATTGGCAACATGGGCAGCCGATTCGCTTTCTTCCGTTTTAATCACGGTAAGTTCTAAAAACTGGGGCAGCTCAACTGAAAAAATGGAATCGCCGTAGAACATAGCCTTTAGTTCGATTCCTTCTTTCAGGAAATTCACCTTATCGCCAATCACTTGAGATGAAACCAGCACTTGCTCAAGATTGCCAATATCGAGGAAGAGATAATCTTTTCCCTCAAGATATAAATATTCCAGCTTACGCTCTGTCAGCGCTACGTCTTGAATCGCCTGATTCAGCTTGAAATTCCTTTCAATGACTTCATCCGTAACCAAGTTTTTTAATTTGGCCTTGATGAAAGGAACTCCTTTAGCAACTGTAACCTTGACGCATGAATCTACACGATAGATTTTTCCATCGAGAGACAGCGTCATTCCTGGCGCTAATTGATTGCTTGTCGTCATATACTCCGAAGCATTTTAATTTTATCAGTACTTAACTCGACTTTGTACATTTTTGGACAAAAATGCTGTGCTGAACTTATACCACTCGTGATTCAGAAATTGGTTTTGCCGGCGTCGGACAGCTACTGCATTTGAGCACCACTTACATTGCTAAACTTAAGCTTAGCTGCTTTAGGAGTCGGCTTCGCCTTAGCTTAAATTCAGGGCCCCTTCTTGGCATCCCCCAATTTTTGAATCCCTCTCGCTATAACTGAAAATTTAGGTTCAGATTTTCACTCATATTCGGTGTTAAAAATAAGCATCAGCAGGATATTACTGCTTCCACTGGGAAGCTTGAGTTTTGCCTTAGCCGAAGGGGCCATCTTCGCATCCAACCTGCCTAGGTTTTTAGTTTGCCAATAGTAATTGGCAAACTCTCCAGCTTTCAAGCGTTAGCAGTATAGGAATCTCACTCCGTTAAAAAAATGAATCCCCTAAAATTCAAGCCATGGGATTTTTTCATTCCACCACTATCGTCCAAAAAATGCGCAAACTCGCGTTTAAAACGAGGTAAACGTCACTAAAGCATTTACGATGTCTTTAAGCTCGCCGATTTTTGAGATGAAGTAATCGACATCTCCGCGCGACTTCAATGAGTTCAATCCTCTTCCCCATAGCATTTGCACTGTCTTGAATCCCAATTCCCTAGCTGGAAACAAATCAATGGAAATGCGGTCACCACAAACTAAAACCTCTGTAGAGGCATAACCCAACTCGTCTACAATCCTTTGATAATGAGGCTTTTTATTTCTATCCTCTATGACGGAGATTTTACTAAAAATTCGAGAATCTATACCAGCTTTTTTCAGTTTCTCCATCTGATACAAATATTTTCCGACGGTCACAAGTGCCAATTGATGCTGCTGCCCAAGGTCATACAGAAGTTCAAGAGCACCATCAACGGGAAAAACAGGAAGGTCCGAAAAAGGTTTTTCATAAATTTCCTTAACACCAACTTCGAGAATATATTCATCAAATCCGTGAATATCAACGAACTCTTCCAATGCTGATTTAGCGCTTTCCGCAGACCGATCGATGCGCCTTAATAATTCGAGTGCTGCGGAGAAATTGGGCACGGTTAAGCCCGCACTCACCATTGCCTGAAGAGCTTCTTCAAGCTTGTAATGAGTGAGGCACCCAGAGGTATCGATTAGTGTGTCGTCAAGATCAAAGATGATTAACAATTTTCATCAACTCATGGGCTAATTTTTTAGAGTCATGGCGGATCAAGCTGCGTTTAATGAGGTCCTTTTTAGGCGCTTCCTTAGGCTCGCCTAGAAGAGAGGTGTAGATTACTCTTTCTTCTCTAAGGTCATTTTCAACAAGATCACCTTCTTCAGCATAGACTTCGATCAATTCCTGCGGAGGCTTTTGAGAGTTGACCAAGATATAATCAAAAACATCCTCTCCAATGAATTTGCTTACTTCGCTTAAATAATCGCTCACCTTAAAGCCGGTTGTTTGTCCTCTACGATTCATCAAGTTAACAACGAATGTTTTTTTCGCTGGCGAATTGCGCAGGGCTTCGCTAACGCCTTCAACAAGAAGATTTGGAATTAAAGAAGTATGCAAGCCTCCAGGACCCATGACGATCAAATCCGCATGCATAATTTCAGCAATTGCATCGGGATGCGCTTTGGCAAAAGGCTCTAGATAAATGCTTTTATACCCTTGATCGATCTCTTGAGATAAATAAACCTGTTTTTCTCCTTCAAGAAGAGTGCGATTTGCCAAAAGCATTTTCAGACGCACTTGGTGCGTTGTCACGGGAATTACTTTGCCCTGAATGAAAAGGATCTTTCCCATTTCTTCAACGGCTTTTTCAAAACTTCCGGTGACCTTTTCCAAAGCGGATAAAAGAAGATTACCAAAGCTATGCCCTTCAAGACCTCCATTTTCAAACCTGTAGTTCATCAAGGAGCGCATCATATTAGAAGAGTTGGAAAGAGCAACAAGGCATTGGCGGACATCTCCGGGAGGTAAAACTCCCAGTTCGTCGCGCAGAATCCCAGTGCTACCTCCATCATCTGCCATTGAGACGATAGCACTCAAATCCACTTTAAAGTTTTTCAACCCTCGCAAGACAGTAAAATTGCCTGTTCCGCCGCCAAGAACGACGACTTTTTTCATTCTCATTGAGTTCCGCCTGCATTTCTCATCTTGGAAATCGCATCAGCCATGTTTGGAGCCGCATAAAGGTAGGATCCTGAAACAAGAACATTAGCCCCCGCTTCAATGCACTGCTTTGCAGTCTCCTGATTAATTCCGCCGTCTACTTGAATATAAAAAGGGGGCAGGGCGTCAATATCGCTCTTAATTCCTGCCTGTGGGGTTTTTCCCCCTTTTCGAATATCTAATTTTTTGCAGAGATTCCGAGTAAACTGAATTTTCTCAATCACTTCCGGAAGAAACGCTTGACCACCAAAACCGGGATTGACAGTCATGAGCAGCATCAAATCGCATTTATCGAGGTACTTAGGAATTAGCGACTCACTGGTTTCAGGGCAAAAGGCGAGGCCTGCTTCAACTCCACATTTGCGTATATAACTGAGAGTATCTTCTACATCTTCTGTTGCTTCGAGATGAAAAGTAATTCTGTCTGCTCCTGCTTCTACAAATCGCTCCACATAATCATAAGGATTATAGATCATGAGATGGACATCCAAAAAAAGCGAAGTAGAGCGATTGATTGCCGCGACAGCACGCGGTCCGAAGGTCAGGTTGGGAACAAAATGGCCATCCATGATATCGAGGTGCAAAGCATCCGCTCCTGCATCCTCTGCACGTTTGGACTCCTCGGCCAACTTGCCGAAATCTGCAGATAAAATAGAAGGTTCGATGAGGATCGAGTGTTTTTGCCGCATCAGCTATCAGTCCAGTAAAAAATTTAAATAAAAATCCAAAGACAACCCCTACAGTATTATCCGATTTTGATTCAAATGTCAAGTTTTGCCTACCAACCTCCATGGCATAGGACATTATGGAATTTTATAAAGTCTGAAAGGCACCTCGTTTTCATAGGTCGGGGGTCCAGCAGTCTCCTTCAAACCTGCAAGGCATTCCTCGGATCCTCTGAGGCGGCCCAATCAACGTCCCTGAATGCCTCAACAAATTGGGATCGTAGAACGAAAGGACATGCAGTGGCAAACCATTTCTTAAAGCGAGCTTAATACACCTTGGATGAAGCACTTCAGCTCCTCTTTCGACAATTTCAATAGCCTCTTCAAAAGATAAAAATGGATAAAAACAAGCCCCGGGATTTTTTTTGGGGTCATCCGAGTACAACCCTTGAACATCTTTGTAAAACTTGACTTTAGAAGCACCTAGAGCAACAGCAAGCGCGACCGCTGACGTATCTGAGCCGCCTCGATCTAAAGTGGTTACCTCCCCATCCTTACTTACCCCTTGAAAGCCTGCGACAATAGCGACTTTACCATTATCAAGAGTATTAAGAATACGTTGCGGCCTTACATCTAAAATTTGTGCCTTAGCATGGGCAGATGATGTAATAATTCCAGATTGACTTCCAGTAAAACTGATCGCCTCTTTATTCTTGAGGTTAAGAGCCATAGCGAGCAAGGACGCACTAATTCTTTCCCCTACACTCACCAACATATCCTGCTCTCTCAGCGGAGGAGAAGGGTGGACGCGGCGGGCCAACGTCAGCAGTTCATCTGTTGTGTCACCCATCGCGCTGACAACAACGACGACCCGGGCCGTGCAGTCCTCATTTAAGACAATTTCTGCAATGTCTGCAAAATGCTCAGGTGTCGCAACAGAAGCACCGCCAAATTTCAAAACAATCGTTTCTTTATCTAACATACACTAAAGTAAACTCGAGAATGGCAAAAGAACACAACAAAGAATTATTCTGAATGCGAGTGAAAATTTGAATCCGGGACCGAGCCGAATCATTTTCGGTATAGTCGCATTCAATAATTTTTTTGTGAATTAAAACCAACAATATGCCGCAAATTATTCTGCCATCACCTGCTTCTCACACTGCTTCATTTCAACCCAAGAAATTGGCGTTGATTTTATTACGAATCTTTTGATATTCTCTCCACTTTCACTAGAAACTCAGGAGAAACCTTTAACATGTCCAAACAAACCAACAACAATTGGAATGAAAGCAATATCATCGATGATGTCACATTTCAAGAAGAAGACGCTAAACAGTTTATGAACCTGCTCAACTCGAAAGAAGAAGCTGCTGGCGAAGGCTCCGTCGCCTTAATGAGTTCTGGACAAATCCTTAAAGGGCGGATCGTAGAAATCACTAAAGACTTTGTCGTTATTGATGTCGGCTTGAAGTCAGAAGGTCTCGTTCCCGTCAATGAGTTTCCAGATCTATCCGAACTCCATCTCGGTAATGAAGTTGAGGTCTATCTCGACCAAACAGAGGGCGAAGATGGACAAATCGTCCTTTCTCGCGAGAAAGCCCGTAGACAAAGGCAGTGGGAATACATTGTTAACCACTGTAAAGAAGGCTCTATCGTCAAAGGAAAAGTCATTCGCAAGGTAAAAGGCGGCTTAATGGTTGATATCGGCATGGAAGCATTCCTTCCTGGCTCGCAGATCGACAATAAACGCATTAAAAACCTTGATGAGTTCATCGGTCAAACTTATGACTTCAAGATTCTCAAAATTAATACAGAGCGCAAAAACATTGTCGTTTCTAGACGCGAGCTTTTGGAAGAAGAGAGAATTTCGCGCAAAGCCGAGCTGCTTGAGAACATTGCTGAAGGAGATATTCGCAGAGGTGTAGTCAAAAATATCACTGACTTTGGTGTCTTCCTCGATCTCGATGGTATCGATGGCCTTCTTCACATTACTGACATGACTTGGAAGCGCATTAAACATCCTTCTGAGATGGTCTCCCTTGGTCAAGAACTCGAAGTCATGATCCTCCATGTTGACAAAGATAAGGGTAGGGTCGCTCTCGGAATGAAGCAAAAAGAATCTAATCCATGGGAAGAAATTGAGGAGCGTTATCCCCCGGGCACCCGCGTTAAAGGCAAGATTGTCAACCTCGTTCCCTACGGCGCGTTTATTGAAATTGAGCCAGGTATTGAAGGCCTTATCCATGTTTCAGAAATGTCTTGGGTAAAAAACGTGACAGACCCAAGCGAGATCGTCAATAAGGGCGATGAAGTGGAAGCCGTCGTACTCTCTGTTCAAAAAGAAGAGGGTAAAATTTCTCTTGGACTTAAGCAAACAGAGAAAAATCCATGGGATGAAGTTGAAAGAAAATATCCTATTGGTAGCAGTGTTACAGCAGAAATCCGCAACTTGACCAATTACGGCGCTTTTGTAGAGCTCGAACCAGGAATCGATGGACTGATCCATATCTCTGACCTCAGCTGGATCAAGAAAGTTTCTCACCCTTCTGAAGTCTTGAAAAAAGGCGACAAAGTAGAAGCTATAGTTCTATCCGTTGACAAAGAGAGCAAAAAAATCACCCTTGGCGTCAAGCAGCTTAGCACAAACCCATGGGAAAGCATTGAAAAGACAATGCCCGTCGGAACCCTAGTTAAAGGTATTGTTTCTAAAATCACAGCCTTTGGCGCATTTGTTGAACTTCCCAATGGAATCGAAGCTCTCGTCCATGTTACAGAGCTTTCAGATCAACCTTTCGGAAAAGTAGAAGATGTTGTCAACAAAGGCGAAGAAGTGACGGCAAAAGTGATTAAACTTGACCCCGAGCACAAAAAAATCGCACTCTCTATCAAGGATTACCTAGTTGATAAAAACGAGGTCAATCATGACGACATCGTTGTAGGAAATACAAAGCCTCAAGCTAAAAAAAGCAAGAAAAAATCCAACGAAGAAGAACCTGCTGAGTAGTTTGAATTTTTACTTTGTTAGTTAGAAGAGGACCTGCCGCAACTCCTCTACCGGGAGTTGCGACTCTAGACTTCTCCGATTGGAGTGAATCCAGGTCTTAAAGCCTGGGATTATAGTTGCAGTTGAGCTTCGCTATCAGCTCAACAATATTTTAAAAATACCCGGCCCTTAAAGAGCTAGGTTTCCGCGTCAGGACGGATGAAAATAAATGTAAAAGGACGAGATGAATAAAGATCTAGTTGCCATCTTTGAATACCTGGAAAGAGAAAAAGGGATTAAGCGGGAAATCATTATCGGCGCTGTCGAAGAGTCACTGCGAGCCGCAGCCCGTAAAAGCGTCAAAGGACTGCTTAATGTTTCCGTCACTATCAACCCAAAAACTGGAAACATCGACGTCATCGCACAAAAAGAAGTCGTAGACAAGGTCACCATTCCAGATGAAGAAATTACATTAGAGGATGCGCGCGTCCTTCATCCGCATTGCGAACTTGGACAATGGATCGACATCTCTGTCACTCCCGAAGACTTTGGTAGAATTGCCGCCCAAACAGCGCGCCAAGTTATTGCGCAAAAGCTCCGCAGCGCTGAACGCGATGTGATCTATGAAGAGTATAGACACCGCATTAATGAAATTATCTCCGGAACTGTAAAGCGCATCATTCGCGGCGCAACTCTCATCGTCGATTTAGGAAAAGTCGAGGCTATTATGCCTGATCGATTCTATCCTAAAACGGAAAAGTATAATGTTGGCGACAGAGTGCAGGCATTGCTTCTCGAAGTCCGAGACACGGAAAGTGGTGGCGCGGAAGTCATTTTATCTCGAAGCCATCCTGAGTTCGTAGCTCAATTATTTATCCAGGAAGTCCCTGAGATCAACGATGGAACGATCACGATTGAAAAAATTGTAAGAGACGCTGGTTACCGCACTAAAGTAGCAGTCCGTTCCCAAGATCCTAAAATTGATCCCGTTGGAGCATGCGTCGGTATTCGCGGCAATCGCGTAAAAAACATTATTCGCGAACTCAACAATGAAAAAATTGATATTATTCCTTATAATGAAGATCCAGCGACGCTTCTGCAAAATGCAATGCATCCTCTTGAAATCAAGAAGATGTTTATCAGCGACGACAAATCTATAATCAATATTGTAGTCAATGATGAAGATTATCCAGCTGCTTTGGGCAAGCGCGGCATGAACGCTCGTCTCAATGGGGAACTTGCGGGTGTTGAGCTTCAAGTACAAAAAATGAGCCAGTACCAGGCTGCGATGAATATCGAGCGTGCACAACTTGCTCAAGTTGATGACCCTTCACTAGACGAAAAACTCACCATCGATGACATTAGCAGCGGAGCTGAAGGCCGCATGATTTTTGGAAGTTTGATCAGCGCTGGTTATGACACACCTCGCAAAGTCTTAAACAGCACGACAGCAGAACTCGCTAAGATTCCTGAGATTAGCGTAGAAATGGCTGACAAGATATTGGAACAAATACGTAAAAAGAGGACTTAAGCGTTGGCCAAAAACTTAAAGATTAATATTAAGAATACGCAATTGGCAGAAGCTATGAAGCTTGGGCAGATCAAAAAACCTGCTGTCAAGAAGAAAGCCCCTGTAGAAAATGCCAAGCCTACGGATGAAGAACAGAAGAAGGAGGCGTCTGTCGAAGATAAAGCTCATCCTCCAGCTCGTACTGTGCAGCCTGAAGCAAAAAAGGAACCCGCGCCGCAGCCTAAACCTTCTGCTGAACCCCCCGTAGAGAAAGGTCAAGAACGGTCCCTGCCAACCCCAACTCAACAGTCGAAATCCTCTTCTCCTGTTCCAGAAAGTAGCCAACCTACGCGTCCACATGCAGGCTACCCACCAAGAGCAGATTATCCTCAACGACAACAAGGCAGTTACCCTTCCCGAGAAACACGTGAGGGTGCTTATCCTCCGCGCCAACAGGGAGGGTATCCACCACGACAGGACTATCGACAACAAGGCGGCGGCTATCCTCCACGTGAAGGAGGTTACCCCCCACGCCAGCAGAGCGGGTATCCTCCTCGTTCTTCAAGCGGTTACCCTCCTCGACATGGAGGAGCTCCAGGGCAGCAGCAGTCTGGGTATTCATCAGGAGGGGCACCTCATTTTCGCAGGCCAGGATTTGTTCCTCCTGGCGGAGCACGCCCAAGTGGTTCCCCCTACCCCCCTCGCAGAGAACCTTATAGTGGACCCCGACCTTCGGCTACCCCAGGGCAAGCTCCCAGTGGATATCGTCCCGATACACGCAGACCATTACCTCCGCGCGACATACCAAGAATGGATGATGGCAAAGGAGAGAGAAAAGAAGAGCCAAGAAAGGCACCCCAAAAAGAGTTTCGCGAGCACAAACCCACCCCTTCAAAAAAGGGACCTGAGCAACGTGCTTTCGATGTGAGAGATCGCCAAGGTCTGCGCGCTGATCAAGAAGAACAAATATGGAGAAAGCGTCGTCCTCAGCAGAAAATGCGCCCTGTTCAACAAGAAGAAGTGATGCGTCCAAAATCATTGAGCGTCCGCATTCCTATCTCTATTAAAGACTTAGCTGCTGAAATGAAGTTAAAAGCTTCGCAGTTGATTGCTAAACTATTCATGAAAGGGGTAGTCCTTACGCTAAATGATTTTCTCGATGATGAGACGACAATTCAGCTCCTCGGACATGATTTTGACTGTGAAATCACAATCGACAGATCGGAAGAGACACGTCTCAGAATTACCGACAAAACGATCAAACAAGAAATTCAGGAAACTGATCCTGATTTGTTAGTCCTACGTCCGCCCGTCGTCGCCTTCATGGGCCATGTCGATCATGGTAAAACGAGCTTGATCGATGCGATTCGAAAATCTGACGTCGCTAGTGGAGAAGCAGGGGCAATTACACAACACATCGGCGCATTCAAGTGCCACACCGCAGTAGGAGATCTCACCATTCTTGATACCCCAGGCCATGAAGCGTTTTCGGCGATGCGGTCGCGCGGTGCCGACGTCACAGACATCGTTGTCCTAGTTGTAGCGGGCGATGAAGGGATTCGGGCTCAAACTATTGAGGCAATCGAGCAAGCCCAGGCAGCCAATGTGCCTATTCTTGTAGCGCTTAACAAGTGTGATAAGCCCAATTTTGATCCCGACACTATCTACCGCCAATTATCTGAACGCAGTCTTTTAGTTGAGGCGTGGGGTGGTCAAACGATTACAGTCAATTGCTCTGCATTGACAGGCCAAGGGATTAAAGAACTGCTTGAAATGCTTGCACTCCAAGCTGAAGTTCTAGAACTTCGCGCCAATCCACAAACGCGTGCTCGAGGAACTGTGATCGAGTCTGAAATGCATAAAGGTCTCGGAGCTGTAGCTACAGTCCTGGTCCAAAATGGGACGCTTAAGTTAGGCAATGCGCTTGTCTTCACTCAGCAGTTTGCTCGCATTAAAACAATGCACGACGAGCATGGCAAAGAGCTTTTAGAAGCCGGGCCCTCAACTCCTGTCAAAATCACAGGACTTTCCGATCTTCCCGAAGCAGGCAGCGAATTCATCGTGGTGAAAAATGAGAAAGAAGCAATGGGTATTGCGGAAAAACGCGGAGAAGGCCACCGCCATGCTCTTCTTCACCAGGCAAAGCGCGGAGCTGAGTCATTTCTCGCCGAGAAAGCAAGCGGCATGAAAAAGAAAGTTCTCAATTTGATTCTACGCGCCGACGTCCAAGGATCTGTAGAAGCTCTAAAAAATTCATTGCTTAAGATTACCTCGAATAAAATCGAGCTCAATATCATTTCCGCCGGTGTGGGAGAGGTATCTGAATCAGATGTTCAGCTAGCTTCTGCATCCAAAGCGATGATTGTAGGCTTTCATACGCAAATCGAGCACCATGCAGAAAGTTTGATCCGAGCGACAAAAGTCACTGTCAAACTCCACGACATTATCTACCATGCGGTCGACGATGTTCGCGCTGTCATGCTGAGCATGCTCGACAAAATCGCTAAAGAAACGGATATTGGAGCTGCTGAAGTCAAAGCCATATTTAAATCTTCTCAGCTCGGGGTGATCGCCGGTTGCCAAGTCGTTGATGGAATCATCAAGCGCTCCAGCCAGGTCCGCCAGGTCCGCGATAAGGAAGTCATTTGGAAGGGGCCAATCCACTCCCTCAAGAAGGTCAAAGAGGATGTTCGCGAAATGTCTAAAGGACACGAGTGCGGAATTGTTCTGCAGAATAACAATGACATCAAAGTTGGTGATATCCTCCAAGCCTATGAAATCACGTACCTCGAACAAGAGCTGTAATGGTTAAAAATAGAATCGCAAGACTTAACTCTCTTCTCAGAGAGGTCCTCTCTGAAGTCATCCACAACGACGTGCGCAATCCGCACGTCGGAAAGTTTGTTACTGTCATGAGTGTTGACATTACAGGAGATCTCCAACACGCTAAAGTAAATATCAGCGTGATCGGCACTCCTCTCGAAAAAGAGCAAACGATAAAAGCCCTCCAATCCGCTGCAGGCTTCATCGCCATCTTAGCCTCAAAAAAGGTGGTCATGCGCTATTTCCCTGAGCTCACGTTCAAGTTAGACAATTCCGTCGAGCAACAAATGCGCATTGACTCCTTACTCGACAAGATCAAAGAAGAACACGATTCGCGCAAAACACCTAAAGATAACTAAATGATGTCTTCCTCTTCGCTGAAGTATGAAGGCATACTTCCTGTTTCTAAGCCTATCGCAAAAACTTCTTTCAGCTTGGTTTCTGCATTACGCAAACTGACGCAAATTCGCACGATTGGCCATGCAGGAACTCTTGATCCTTTTGCCGAGGGTGTTATGGTGCTCCTCATTGGAAAACCCTATACCCGACTGAGTGATCGATTTTTAAACGATGACAAGGCCTATCGAGCCACCTTGCATCTCGGGATCACAACGGATTCTTACGATCGCGATGGTCAAATCACAGCGGAAAATTCTTATATCCCCACTCTTTCAGAAATCCAGCAAGCCCTCCTCAAATTCCAAGGGAAGATCTTTCAAATACCGCCGATGTTTTCTGCTAAGAAAGTTCAAGGGAAAAAGCTCTATGAACTCGCAAGAAAAGGAATTACCATCGAACGAAAAGCCGTCCCTGTCGACGTGCGCATCGAATTGATCGATTACTGCTATCCCCATCTTGAAATCCAAGTGGAATGTTCTAAAGGAACTTATATCCGCTCCCTTGCCCACGACATCGGTATAGAATTGATATGCGGTGCTCATCTTTCTTCTCTCATTCGTACGCGTAGCGGCAAATTCTTGTTGGAAGACTGCTGCGATGGTGCGCGATTAATGGAATCCGGTTATGATTGGGTACGCTTTATAAAAAAAGATACCTATTATGCTTTTAATTCCTGAAATTGAAAAAATTCCGAAAATCCATCAGCCCTGCGGCTTGACTATCGGCAGTTTTGATGGCGTGCATCTTGGCCATCAAACTCTTCTTAAGCGGTTAAGAGAAAAACTACCTCTTAACAGTTTGCTTGTTGTTTATACTTTTACAAATCACCCTTCACATCTTTTCGCTCCTCATGCGCCAATCCCGCTGATTTGCTCTCCCCTTCAGAAAGTAAAATTACTCGGCGACTACGGGGCTGATATGGTGATTTTTACTCCATTTGACCAACAATTTGCAAAAATGCCCTTTGACAAGTTCTTGGAATTACTTAAACAAAAACTTTGTTTTTCTCACTTAGTTTTGGGAGCAGGCGCAACATTTGGCTGCAAACGGCAAGGCAAGGAAGAAAACGTTCGTGAACTTGCCACTAGTTTAAACTTCGAAGTTGAATATCTTCCTAAAACCCATGCTCGTAAAAAGCTCATTTCTTCTGGCTTAATACGAACCCTCATCCAAAGCGGTGCTTTTCATGAGGCATCTGAATGCCTCGGCCGGCCGTATTCACTGATGGGACATTTAAATGTAGAAAACGGCTGTTATAATTTCCCTACTCAAGGATTATGCCTTCCCCCTGACGGAATCTATCCCGTTCGCATCAAAACCGAATTGAAGTCTTACTTGGGAAGAGCCCAAATTTCTCCACGAGACCAAAAAATTTATCTAGAAACAATTAAACAAAATCTTTCTTTAAAAAACAAAGAAATTGAAATTGTT
Source organism: Chlamydiia bacterium (assembly GCA_021324995.1). Classification (GTDB taxonomy): domain Bacteria; phylum Chlamydiota; class Chlamydiia; order Chlamydiales; family Rhabdochlamydiaceae; genus CAJCIW01. Next base: position 29,247 of record JAJPIB010000077.1, read on the forward strand.
TTCTAAAAAAACAAACTTGATTAAAATAGAATAACACGTGTACTATCTCCGAAAATAAACTGGGGAAGTATGTCAACTACAACAATCTCTTTTAATTCGGCATTAAATCGTCATTATACAGGAAGCCTGGAACAACCTGATGTAATAACCCTCTTTTTTAAGTCGAGCAAGGATATTGAGTTCTATGATGAAAATCTAATTAATTCAATTCATTACTCCCCAACAAAATATTTCAAAAATTTAACCTTAACCTCTGAACGCGCCTCAATAGCAATTAAGAAAATTTTTCAAGCCAGCAGCTCAGAAGACTTTGGAAATGCGTTTAAAAATTTAAGTAGAGCTATCATTCAATATATTCCCCTTCTCGGTAGCAGTCTCCTCTACATATACGATATTGCAAAGTCTCGATTCTATATTCATCCTCTGGTGAAAGCGGCCCTCGCTGGGGAAAGTGAAACTGTAATGGGATTGGCGTTTGATGGGAAGGTGGTCTGCAAATTTTCACGAGATGCCTTCGAAAGATTATTCTCAGGACAATTAAAGGAGCATCAGGCAGTTTTTTCTTATATATGGCTTAGTTTGCTTGAGGAGAATATGCAAAACTCTACAAAAACTAGGCACCAGATAGCCACGGCTCTAGCCAATCGCATACACAACGGACCCCCGAGATAGCGGGAACGGGTGACCGCCTTTGACGCACAACCTGAGCATTTTTGCAAAAGGAAACAAATCTAACTCTGTATCCCCAACGCGACTGAAAATTTGGATTTAAGACCGAGCCAAAGCCCCGGGATTGGACGATTGCGGGAGCTTTCGCTTCGGTCCTAAACCAAATTTTCAATCATGTTGGGTATAAATGACTCAGAATCAAGCTTGGTAACTGTGCATTTCTCAAAAAAAAAATAATAAACACTTGAATTATATTAGAAAATAATTATAAACTGTATTTATTATCTTTAATAAGGATACAAAAATGTCAATAAAACCAATAAATGAATTAATTAAAACAGCTTTGCCTGCGTTGGAAGACCTTGGTTGTCAATACAGTACCAACCCACCCAAAATTACAAATGGAATTAATGCCTTGAGTTTAATAGTTCCCAGAATTTTTTCAGGTGAATTAAATGACCAAGAAGGCCGTGAAATTGCTGTCTTTAAAGAAAAACTGATTGATGCAATTTCATGGTCAACACGACCAATAATCATTAAACCGCGGGAAATTTGCTTCGTTGGATCGGAAATAAGCGCTTGCAACTGCTCCACGAACGTGAATTTTTCCAACAGACGGTCATTTAGCGATTTTGTCCTTCAAGCGATCCAAAATACTTTTACAAATCTAAAAGAAATTTTCATTGGGGACCTTGGCTCAGGTTGCTGCTATCAGGACCTAATGGTTCATGCGGTCCTTATTAAAGCAGGCTATCAAGTACGCTGGACTCTAATAGATCTGGATCTTGTTGACCCAAATTCAAGTGCCTACAAAGCCTCTGAACAATTTAAAAAATTAACTAACTTTTTTGGTCCATGTCGTGTAGAATTAAAAGGGCAAAAGTTAGCGGACTATTGTAATAGCCTCTCCCATTTAGAACCTATAAATATTCCTAATATCCTGATTGTTGCAGATTTGGAGTACCAAGGCTCTACTGTAGACTTAAAACCCATCCATGAAAAACTTAATGAATTGAAAAATTCGATAACTCCTCGTCTTTTTATACAACTAGATAAGAGGTCAGGTATCTCTTACGAAGAGTTTTAGAGCCATGTGCTATACCCAACGTGGCTGAAAATTTGGTTTAGGGCCGAAGCGAAGTTAGACGAAAAAATCGTGGCATACAATCCAAGTCTATGGCCGATTCAGGTATCACACCCTCCTAAAAGAGCATTCCCTATCGCAGGGGGGTTTTAAACCAAAGCCCGGGATTCAATATAGTTCTATTACAATTCTGTGAGTATGTTTTTAACTTGCTTATAACCCCACTCGTCCCCTACCCTTTACGTTGCTGATTCTAAATACAAATCTGTGTAAATAAATTATGGCTGGACTCTCTTGCGGTATCGTTGGTCTTCCCAATGTGGGAAAATCAACTCTCTTTAATGCTTTGACAAAAAAAATGGCAGCGCAAGCTGCTAACTATCCTTTTTGTACAATAGAGCCGAATGTGGGAATCGTCGAAGTTCCCGATCCTAGGTTAGCAGTGCTATCAAAGATTTCCAAGAGTAACAAACTCGTCCCTGCAACGGTTACCTTTGTGGACATTGCTGGCCTTGTCAAAGGGGCATCGGAGGGAGAAGGCCTCGGCAATCAATTTCTGACCAATATCCGCGAGACGGACGCCATTGTCCACGTTGTCCGCTGCTTTGAAGATGACGATGTCATTCACGTCGCGGGCAAGGTCGATCCCATCGCAGACATTGAAGTCATCAATCTCGAATTGATCCTTTCCGACTTGCAAATGGCGGAAAACATTGCTACCCGGCTCGAAAAACAAATGAAGGGCAAAAAGGAATACGTTCCCATTGTCGCGACATTGCGCAAAGCCATCGATCACCTCAACCAAAGCAAGCCACTGAGAACTCTTGACCTGTCGGACGAGGAAAGGGACTCCATCCAAAATTATCCCTTCCTTACGGACAAAAAAGTTCTTTATGCATGCAATGTTCCAGAGAGCTCTTTGCCCGAGATGGAAAACGAGTATGTCAAAAAAGTCCGCGACTATGCGACAGCTGAAGGCAACACGGTCATTACTATCTGCGCCAAACTCGAAGAGGAAGTCTCACAATTAAGTGAAGAGGAATCGATCGAGTTTCTAAAGTCTCTCGGGCTGGAAGAAACAGGTCTGAACCGTTTGATTAAAGCCGCTTACGATATCCTTGGGCTAATCTCCTATTTAACGACAGGGGAAATTGAAACGCGCGCATGGACGATTCATCGCGGAACAAAAGCTCCTGAAGCCGCTGGAAAGATTCATACGGATATTCAGAAAGGATTTATCCGAGCCGAAGTGGTCAGTTATCAAGATATGGTAAAATATAACGGAAAAGCCGGTGCAAGAGAGGCGGGCAAGCTCCGTGCCGAAGGCAAAGATTATATCGTTCAGGATGGCGATGTGATCGAGTTTTTGCATAATTGAAGGAAAATACAATGATCTTTATCACATGCGCAGATCATCTCGAGCCCCTTCTTAAGGATGAGCTGAAAGCGCTCGGGCTTGTCGACTTGAGACTCGGATATCGCGGTATTTATGCGCCTAATACGCTAGAAAACATTTTCAAGGTGAATTACTTGAGCAGGCTCGCCACCCGCGTTCTGCTCCCCCTTGCCCAATTTTCTTGTCCGGATACCGAAACGCTTTATACAGAATCAAAAAAAATTCCTTGGCTCGATTATCTCGATGAAAACAAAACGTTCGCGATTGATGCTAACATTAAACATCCCCAAATTCGGCACTCGCTGTATGGCGCACAGCTTGTCAAAGATGCCATTTGCGATACCATTCGAGAAAAAAGAGGAGCTAGGCCCTCTGTCGACGTGAAAAATCCTGACATTCAGCTAAACGTTTTCATTCAGAATAAAAGAGCGACGATCAGTCTCGATACCTCCGGTCCCGCCTTGTACAAACGCGGGTGGAAGCAAACCAGTGGAGAAGCCGGTCTTCCCGAAACTCTAGCTGCCGCCATCCTCATGTACGCAAATTATTCCGAAAGCGAAGTTCTTTGCGATCCTTTTTGCGGCGCAGGCACCTTTTTGATTGAGGCAGCAATGATGGCGACGCAGACACCAGCGGGCTATTTCCGCAAGAAATGGGGCTTTACTCATCTCCCCCACTTTAATAGTGCTGAGTGGGAACAATTCAAAAATCATTGGGATGGGCAAAGACGGCCGCTCGAATCTCAAAAAATCATTGGTTCGGACTGCCAAGCAGAATCGATTCGCATCTGCAAACAACATTTGCGAAATACCGATTTTGAAAAAGAAGTCCTTCTCATTCATACACCCGTTTCCAAATTCACACCACCCCGCTCCCCGACTTTACTGGTTACGGATCCTCCCTTTGGAAAGCGGCTACACGCCCCCCCAGGAATCTATGAAGATTTGGGAAATTTCCTTAAAACAAAGTGTCCCTTAGCCCCTTGGGGATACCTATTGACCTCCTCTTATCATCTTGTCAAAGCGACGAAATGCGAAGTTCTCTCTGAAAGGTCATTGCAGCATGGGGGATTAACGGTTGGCCTCTATCAATTGAAATCCTGACTTTTCGCTTGAAGTATGAACGCACATTCTATAAGTTTAGAGATGGCATTTCATCTATGCCCCTTTCCGAGACAGCACAAACAAGCGGACTTTCAGTTTAAATGGCCGAAAAAACAGAACAGGCGACCCCAAAAAAACTGCGCGATTCGCGCAAAAAGGGGCAAGTCGCCAAATCCCAGGATTTTCCTTCCGCCTTCACTTTCATTGTGTCCATTTCCACTGTGATTGTGAGTTCTGGCTATATTTTTGAAATGCTTTCCTCTTTCATCATTTCCATGTTCAAACTCTCCGGGACAAACATGGATGTCCAGAGTCGAGTACCTGCTTTGATCAATCAATCGATCCAGGTTATTTTTAATGCTAGCATCCCCATTCTACTTCTCACGACATGCGTTGGGGTTCTTGTCAGTTTTCTGGTCGTTGGTCCTCTCTTTTCTCTAGAAGCCATGAAGCCAGACATCAAACGATTGAACCCTGTGACGAACATTAAAAACATGTTCAAATTCAAAACAATTTTCGAACTCTTAAAATCGCTGTTCAAAATTGCAGGCGCGCTCATTCTGATTTACACGGTCGTCTGGTCGAGCATCCCAGATATTATTTCCACAGCTGCTCTGCCTGTTTTGGGAAGCGCTCTAATCTTTTCCGATTTTTTGATAAAAGTTATTATTCGTATTGGAATTTTCTTTTTGACCATCGCTGTTTTTGACCTTGTCTTCCAAAAAAGAAACTTTGCCAAAGAAATGAAGATGGAAAAGTTTGAAGTAAAACAGGAATATAAGGATACAGAAGGTGATCCGCATATGAAAAGCAAGCGTCGCCAAACGGCACAAGAGATCGCCTATCAGGAAGGCCCGATGTCTGTCAAGCGTGCCAAAGCGGTAATCACCAACCCGGTACACATCGCCGTTGCTGTTGAGTATGAAACAGAAGAAGAGCCAGCGCCGAAGATCGTCACGATGGGTAAAGGCGCCGTTGCCGATATGATTATCAAAGTGGCGCAAGAAAATGGAGTTCCCATCATGCGGAACGTCGCTTTAGCACAAACCCTTTTTGAAAAAGGGAGGATTAGTGATTATATTCCTGAGGAGACTTACCAAGCCGTAGCTGAGATTTTGCGGTGGTTAGAGGGACTCGAAACGTTAGAAACATCCGGATTGGAGCTATTTAAGTGAAGAATTTTTTCGATAGACTCGCCCGCTCATTAGGGGGCGAAAAAGCACTCAGAGTCATTAACTCATCCAGCGACATCATTTTAGCTCTTTTCATCATCGTGCTTATCATGATGATTATTATCCCGATTCCGCCCTCTGTTCTGGACAACCTGATCGCGATCAACCTGACCGTTTCTATTGTTGTTCTAATGGTTGCTCTCTATATCCCTAAAGCAGTGCACCTCTCTATTTTTCCTTCGCTGCTCTTAATTACCACTCTTTTTCGTTTGGGAATCGAAATCTCTGCTACCCGTCAAATTCTTCTTCACGCCGATGCGGGACATATCATTTATGCTTTCGGGAACTTTGTCGTCGGAGGAAACTTCGTCGTCGGCGGTATCATCTTTTTGATCATTACAATCGTTCAATTTATCGTCGTTACCAAGGGTGCCGAACGCGTCGCCGAGGTCGCTGCTCGATTCACTTTGGATGCGATGCCGGGCAAACAGATGAGTATCGATGCTGACATGCGAAGCGGTATCATCGATGCATCGCAAGCGCGCGATCTCCGCTTGGCGCTCACTAAAGAAAGCCAGCTCTATGGAGCCATGGACGGTGCGATGAAATTCGTCAAAGGAGACGTCATCGCAGGTATCGTGATCGCCGTCATTAACATCGTCGGTGGCTTGATCATTGGAATTGCGATGCACAATATGAGCGCCATGCAAGCCGCTCGGACATACACTCTTCTCTCAATTGGAGGCGGTCTGGTCGCGCAAATCCCCTCGCTTCTCATCTCGCTGACAGCCGGTATCGTCACAACACGGGTTTCTTCTGAAAAAAAAGATTCCCATTTGGGAAAAGAAATTTCTGGACAGTTGCTCAATCAGCCCAAAGCGATCATGCTGGCATCTGCTGTTCTGTTCCTCATGGCCTTTATTAAAGGCTTTCCTACTCTGATCTTTCTTTCCCTTTCTTTCATCTTATGCGGCATTGGGTTTACGATCTGGTACAACGCTAAAAAGACTGCGACGAAAGCGCAAGCGGGAATGACATCAGCAAAAGTAGATACGGATGTGGAAGGACATGCTGTGATTCGTGGAGGCAGAGATGATTATGCCCTTACCCTTCCGGTGATCCTTGAGGTTGGCAAAACCCTTTCTAATACCATACGCAAGGAGAAGGGGGGAACGACATTCATCGAGGATATGATCCCGAAAATGAGGCACGCCCTTTATCAAGACCTCGGCGTGCGGTTTCCTGGAGTCCACGTGAGAACCGATTCTCCCACGCTTGATACGGATGAATACTCCATTTTTCTCAATGAGGTGCCCATTGTCCGCGGAAAAATCATTGAAAATGCTCTGTTGACAACGGAAAGCCCTGAAAACCTGAGACGCTACAATATCCCGTTCACCACGACAAAGAATAATATTGGCCAACCCTCCGTTTGGGTAGAAAGCAGGTTTCAAGACATTCTCCAAAAAGCAGGAATCAAGTTCTGGAAACCCCTCGATGTGATGATTCTTCACCTTTCTTATTTCTATCGTCAGCATGGCGCTGACTTTATTGGAATCCAGGAAGTTAGAGGAATTTTGGAATTCATTGAAAAATCCTTTCCCGATCTCGTCAAAGAAGTTACCCGTCTTGTTCCTCTTCAAAAATTGACTGAGATTTTTAAACGTCTGGTCCAAGAGCAGATTTCCATTAAAGACTTGCGAACCATTTTGGAAGCGCTTTCTGAATGGGCACAGTCGGAAAAAGACACCGTCCTTCTCACTGAATATGTTCGATCCTCTTTGAAGCGATACATCAGCTATAAATATTCGCAAGGACAGTCTGTTCTCTCTGTTTATTTGCTCGATCCGGAAATCGAAGATATGGTACGCGGGGCAATCAAGCAGACATCTGCGGGTTCTTACCTCGCTCTCGATCCCGACTCGGTACAATTGATCCTGCATGCGATGCGAACTACTGTTGTTCCTACGCCTGTCGGAGGACAGCCACCTGTGCTGCTTACAGCCATTGATGTGCGTCGCTTTGTCCGCAAACTGATCGAAGGAGAGTTTCCTGACATGGCGGTTGTCTCTTATCAGGAAATTGTACCGGAAATTAGAATTCAGCCATTGGGCCGTGTTCAACTTTCATAATCTTTTTGGGTATTATTTATGTCAGGCGAGGACATCTCATCCCGGGTACAACCTACGCATCTCGACACCCAGCGAGCGCATCAAGCCGCTTCTCAGCGGGCCGCCAGACATGAGGTCGTGATGCAAGAAGAAAGCGCGCTTAGACTCCAATCTTGGGTTGATGAAGGCGCTTTTAATCCCGTGCTTATGGCTCGACGGTTTGAATCTCTCGAAAATAAGCGCAAACGCACGATCAAAGAGGAAGAGGCAGAAAAGACGCAGCAAAAAGAAGAAGTTATCCTCGAAGTGCAACGCATCGAAGAGGTCGGCGAGGAATTTAGCCGAAAAAACCCTGAATTCCAAAGCCGCTCTCTGCTTCTTCTTCGCGCACGCATTTCCCAGCAGGATACGAAGGAAGAGATTCTTCAAAAAGTTCTCGAAATGTACCCAGATCCTTCTTTGGCCGACGATGCCCTCGACTTTCTATTACAGACATCGGATAAAAATCTCGCTGAGAAAGTGAGACAAGCGCGAGAAGAGTTCAATGCAGTTTATGCCCGAGAAATCCGCGCAGGAAAAAATATTGCCGAGCAGGCGCGCGAATTCTCAAATCAGGGTCTCGGCACTCCTACCGGACTGCGTAGCCTCTATCGAGAAGTGACAGGCAATCCCCGTGATGCCAATTCTCTTTTCAACGAACTCACGGCTAAATTCACCTATGACAAGATGAAAACGGTGATCGACTTTCTTTTGCACTCGATGGGCGGCGATCTGAAATCCAAAGGCCCCTCGATTAACCGCGGAGAGTTGCATACCCTTTTGTCCGAAGCGCGGAAGCTCCAAAGCATCCTCGGTGTTTTCCGCTTTTTCAAGTCGCGCATGCAATTAATTGTATCTGCTTTTGAAAGACAAGGTCTACAGCTTCCGATGCGCATCACATTTGAGCTTTTGGCTAAACTCTTCATGAAGGCTCTCCAAGAAAGATATCCTTCTGCTGATAAAGTTTTGCAACTAGGTGCCCAGCTCGGTCTTTCTGAAGAAATTCTGGCGCAGATCATCCTTCTTACTCAAATGCGTGACGCGATCCGTCAAGTCGCTCCCAAGCTCTTCAAATCCGACCAGCATCGCTTAGATGTTCTTAATGCTTTCCTAGACGCGATCGAAGAACTAGACGACCAGCTTGAAGAGGAAGAGGAAAAGGAAGAGGAAGAAAAAAAAGAGGTTGAAGATGATTGATCCTTTTGAAGAACTCTTGCGCGAACTTGGAAGCGAATATGGCATTTCTCTGCATTTAGATAAAATGAACGCCTGCTCCCTTAAAATGAGCGATCACTTAAATATTCAACTTGAATGTGATCCCCATCGAGAAAACATTCTTGCCGTTGCCTTTATCTGCGACTTGCCTCCGGGAAAGTTTCGGGAAGATATTCTTCGCGATGCTTTAAAATCCAATGGCCCTTTTCCCCAAAATGGAACACTGTCCTACTCTGACCGCAATAATAAACTAGCTCTTTTTTCACGCTTCCCACTTGCTAATTTAAACGGGCATAAACTGGCTGCATCCATCAACGCTTTTGTAGAAAAAGCAAACCAATGGCGCATTGGCATTGAAACAGGCACTACAGCTTCTCTTGTATACCCAACGTGATTGAAAATTTTGTTTAGGACCGAAGCTAAATTTTCAGTCACGTTGGATATGTGCCCCTATTCCAACACTTTTGACATCTAATCCTACTCGTTCTATAACAAATTTATGGAACAGGATTTAAAAACACGATTGCTAAGCTCAATCACAGGAAAGCAGTGGGAAACCATTGGTATTCACCCTCACCATGGTATTAATATTCCTCTTTTTGCTTTACGCAGTAAAAATAGTTCTGGCATCGGCGAATTTTTCGACCTTCTGCCGATCATCGACTGGTGTAAAGAAATCCAGATTGATTTTATCCAGCTTCTTCCTCTCAATACCTGCAACTGTGAATCCGATCCGAGCCCTTACAATGCGATCTCCTCCTGTGCGCTCAATTTTCTCTACCTATCCCTTCAACAGCTTCCCTTTTTAGACACTTTACCAGCACTCCGAGAAAAACTTCCCGAATTAGCCAAACTCTCTCACACGAATAAAATCTCCTATCCAGAAGTCTTGGCTCAAAAGCAAAGCTGGCTCAATGAGTACTATAATCAGGTCGGTACAAAAATATTAGAAAGCGAAGAGTTCAAAAAATTTCATCAAGAAAATGGGTGGTTAGATCCTTACGCCCTTTTTAGAACCCTAAAAAGTCATTTTAAAAATACATCATGGAAAACTTGGCCGGAGGATTTGCGCTACCCCACCCCCGAAAAGCTCCAGACCCTTTATGAACTTTATAAAAAAGACATCGCACTTTCTCATTTTCTACAATTCTTATGCTACACGCAATTAAAACAAGTTAGAAAATATGCAGATGAAAAAGGAATATTTCTCATGGGAGATATTCCTATTCTGTTAAGCAGCGAAAGCGCCGATGTTTGGGAACATCTGGAACTCTTCGACACCCATTTATACGCAGGTGCCCCCCCTGACATGTACAATAAAGAAGGACAAAACTGGGGCTTTCCCATTTTTAATTGGGATGCATTGAGAAAAACACATTTTGCGTGGTGGAAACAGAGATTGGGTTACGCCCAAAACTTCTTTCATCTCTTCCGATTAGATCACATTATCGGCTATTTTCGCATTTGGGCCATTCCGCCTAATCACACCTGTCTCGAAGGACATTTTGTTCCTGAAGAGGAAAAAGAATGGGAACCTCAAGGAAGGGAAATCCTCACAATGATTGCTACAGCCACCCCCATGCTTGCTATAGGGGAAACCCTGGGAATGGTTCCAAAAGGGGCTGAGCCCTGCCTCAATGAATTTGGCATTTGCAGCATGAAAGTGCTGCGCTGGGGAAGAATTTGGAATGAGGAAAAAAGTTTTATTCCCGTCGAAGAATATCCTCCGGTCAGCCTTACTTGTTGTTCAACACATGATTCTGAACCTTTAGCTCTGTGGTGGTCTCTCTTTAGCTCAGACTCCAAAGCCTACGCAAAATACAAACAATGGGAATGGGAACCACTTCTGACCGATAAACAACGCGAACACATACTGTGGGAATGCCATCACACCCCAAGTCTGTTTCATGTCAACCTACTTCAAGAATACCTGGCTTTTTTTCCCGAATTGGTTTGGCCAAACCCAGAAGACGAAAGAATCAATATCCCTGGACAAATCCTCCCTGCCAATTGGGCCTACCGCTTTCGCCCTTTTGTCGAAGAAATCATTTCTCACAAAGAATTGTTTTTAAAAATGAGAAAAGTCATTTTTTCACCATCTATCTCTTAATAACAAAAAATAAGTTTAGTAGACTAAACCCTAAATAAATGATAAAATTAAAGCATATTATGAAATAAACAAAGGATTTTATATGTCTTCGTGGCTTCCATCTATTTCAAACATTTCAAATAAAATATACTCCCAATTTCCTCAAAACGCGCACACAATAAAGGCCTCTGAGCTTGAGACTCAGATCCAACAGCTTACAGGTGGTTTGAGCGACAAGTCGAGCGATATCTTTAAAGAAAGAATTATAGACACTAAAAAGACGTTCGCCGAAAAGGCCGGAGAGAAAGAAACTTGTCTTACCACTCTTGCCCAATTAAATGGATACTTTTTTCAAGATCCAAGATCTGCGCTCAAAAAAGCGTGGGAAATCGCTGTGCGTTGCGTTAAAACTGCTTTAAATGAAAATCTTACAGAACATAAAGAATTAGATGTGTTTGCCGATAAACTCGAAAAGCAACCTCAAACCCCGGAGGTAGAAACAGCTTCACGCTCCATTATCGGTTATAAAATGCTTGAAAAAAGCCGAGATAAAGCTCAATCGCGACTGAAGGAAATCCTCGCCGTAGAAAAAGCCGATGATGCTTCGCGTTCCTTAGATGCTTTGAAAAAACGGCAAAGAGAGCTGTGTGGAAACTACTATGGAGATCGGAATGGGCTCCTAGATAAGGCTTGGAGAGAATATAAAGACGCTCTTAATGACCCTCACCTCGCCTCATCCGCTCAACTCTTCCTCAATGCTTACAACCTTCTTGAGACTGAGAGAAAAAATAATGAAGTCCTTCTAAAACGACTGAACTCCATAACACCTGAGGTCGCTAATCATACAATTGAAACTCTAACGATGCAATCGATCCAGACTCAAATCGATCAGCTTAAAGAAGACAAAGAAAAAGAGTTGGCTTTATCTGGAATCGACTGGAAAAAAACCGCGCTTTTAGCAACTTCTTTGACTTTGGGCACTGTTGCCGTGGGTAGCCAGCTCTAAGAAGCTGTCCTAAAACTCGAGTTCTCAGCTATGATCCCGAAAAACTCTAACCAAAGCCTTTCGGGATCCTATGCGGCACCTCAAACCCATCTTTTCAAGAGCAGCCGTCTTTCTTTGCCTATTTCCTTTTTTTCCCCAAGAATTGTGGGCTAAAAAAAAAGTCAAAGTAGAAGAGAGGCAGATTCCAGAGCAAAATGCGCAGTGGTCTTTAAAATCCCTATTCCACAGTCTCGACCCTTTATCGGTTTCCCAACACCTTGCCTTTTATGAGCTTTATCCAGACTCCATCGAGGGGAAAGAAGCCTTGGGGCGTGCATGGAAGCTTCTGGGAGGGGAAGTCGTTCCTGACCAAGAAATCGCTAAGCAACTTCCTCATCTCAATATTCAAGATATTATCTCTCTCATCACGCGTCAATCCTTCGATCCACCCGTGAAACTGCATGAAGAACAACTTGAACTTATTTCAAAAATTTCTAAGCGTCTTTCGAACAGAAAACTCAAAGGATTTCAGGCTAAGTGTAAAGAGGACGTCCTTAAACTTTCTTCAGAAGAGATCGACATCGCTCGCGGATTGCTGATTTTCCAATTCGATGAATCCCCAGATCCGATGGAAGAAGTGAGACAATACGAAGTGAGTATCGATTTGATGGCTTTGCAAATCGGTGCTCGCTTGGCTAAGAATGCCTCGCATGAGGAAAAAATCCGCGAGATCAACCGTTTCATTTTTCAGGAAATGCAGTTCCGGTTTCCTCCCCACTCTCTATATGCTAATGATATCGATCTCTACACCTTTCTTCCTTCGGTCATCGATAGCAGACAAGGGGTTTGCCTTGGTGTGTCTATCCTTTACTTAGCTCTGGCCCAACGCCTCGATCTTCCCTTAGAGATCATCACACCGCCAGGACATATTTATGTCCGTTACAATAACGGGAAAAAAATCATTAACATCGAAACAACATCCCGAGGGATCGACATGCCTTCAGAAGCTTATTTGGGCATCAATACCCGTAAGCTGCAACTGCGCAACCTGAAAGAAGTGATTGGAATGGCGTTCATGAACCAAGCAGCTGTCTTCTGGTCGCGGCAGGATTACGAAAAAACTATTTCGCTCTACGAAAAAGCAGCTCTCTTTTTGCCTAAAGATCCATTATTAAAGATGTTCATGGGGTTGAACTATCTTTTTGTAGGTCAAGGAAACGATGGTGTAACACTATTAAGAGAAATTCGCCATATCACATTTGACGAGGCTGTTTCTCCCGAGACAATTCCTGACGACTATTTGAGCGGAAAAATTGACGCCGAAGGGATTAAAGCGGTATTCTTACCCGTCGATGAAACGCGAGAATCGATTGTTAAAAAACAAAAAGAACTCGAAAAAATCTTAAAACGCTATCCCCATTATCGAGCGGGTCAGTTGCATTTAGCCACAACCTGGCTGCAATTAGGCAGAAGCAGCGAAGCAAAAGAAGTTCTAGAGAAATACCATCGGATCGATCCCCATCACTCAATTGTCGAATATTATCTCGCTATCCTGAGCATTGAGCGCCTAGATTATAATCTCGCCTGGAGTTATCTCACCCAAGCAGAATCCCTTGCTGCAGCAAGGGGCCATCATCCAAAAGCTTTAAAATCCATTCGTGAATCGCTGCGCAGAATCAGCCCAGATCCTTTCTTTAAATAGATCCATCAACATCTTTCAGAAAAAACCATCGTTTTTTCAAGAAAAGCCAGTTTCCTTAGAAATATAGGGACCCACTTACAGCAAAATTGCACTACTTAATGCTCTACGCATGTGCTTCGTCCTCAAAAAAAGCCTCCTTCAAAAAAACGACTTTTCTCCTATGGGAAATTGTTATTATCCCTACCTTGATTTCTCCAATTTTTCGGAGCCAAAATAAATAATTTGCGTTAAATCCTAAATTTAATATGATGCAGACATGGAGAACCCAAAATACGGAGAGACGTATGAAGCGATTTACTCTAACAACAATTCCTTTGCTATGCGCAGCCATTACGCCTCTTTGCGCAGATGCTCAAGGATACGATGATAAAATGACTGATGCTCAAAGACAGCAGAAGTACATGGATGAAATGAACAAAATCACACCCTCAGGTGAACCAGCAGTGACAAGATGGGCTGATCCATTCATCACAGCTGATTTCATCTGGTGGAAAACAATGGAAGATGGTCTTGACTACGCCTACACCGGCACCAGCGGAGCAGTTGGAGTCGATGCCCACAAAGGCAAATTGAAGCACCCACGTTTCAAATATGAGCCAGGCTTTAAAGTTGGCGCGGGTCTTAAATTTAGACACGATGGTTGGGACACTTTTGTTCAGTACACAAGACTTAATTTCAACCGTCAACGTTCCGGTTCCTCAGACGTGCAAACAGCAGTGGCTGTGCCGTTTGGAGGTGAAACACTTACTTGGCAAGCGGAACATGCCAGTGGCAAGTGGTCTCTTAACTTTAACGTTATTGACTGGGAACTCGGACGCAATTTCTGGGTCAGCAAATGGCTAACATTGAGACCTTTCGTAGGCTTGAAGTTCGATTGGACAACTCAGAAGTTCAAAGTTGAGTATAAAGAGATTGCAAGCACCGACATTATGATCGATGGTAGTGATGTTGCTGTTAAAATGCATGAAAATCAATGGGCTGCTGGCTTAAGAGCCGGTTTGAACACAACATGGTACATGGCTAGACATTGGTGCATCTTTGGAGAGCTTGCACTCAGCGGTATGGTAAATAGCTTCAATACATCCCGCAAGGATGATTTTGAAACTCCTGCTGGCCTTGAGTGGATCCAAAACAACTTCAAAGGCAGAACAACTAACGTAACTCCAGTAATGGAATGGTCATTAGGATTGCGTTATGAGACAGCGTTCCATAACGATGATTACATGTTCCAATTCCAAGTGGGTTGGGAAGAGCAAGTATGGTTCAATCAGAACCAATTCTCTTATCTTCCAACAGGTGGACGCAATACAGATCTGACTTTCCAAGGTCTTACTGTTAAAGCTGCGTTCTACTTCTAAGATGGTGTAGAAAATAACCGCTCCCATTCATTTTGGGAGCGTTTTTTTTTGTCTTTAAAAAAGAGTAAAAATGCCTAAGGCATATACCAAAATATTGAAAAAACAGAAATGATCAAAGTCCTAATGCAGAACGAGTCATTGCCAAAAGGTGCTTTTTTAAGAGAGTACACGATATAAAAATTGGGAGAATTTCATGAGCCGTTCTTTTTTCTTTCTTTCCCTTACAGCCATATCCTTGTCTTTTTCTCACCTTCATGCCAAGCAAATCATGCTCGATGATGTGATGACACGTGAGGAACAAAAAAAGACAGGAGTTGATAAACTATCCCTAAAAGAAAAGATCGAGCTTGAAAATTGGCTAAATAGAACTTTTGTGCTTAAAGCCCACGACCAAACTGAGCAAGCGCAGCTCTTTCTATCGATAAATATTAATAATGGCCAAAAGCTGCAGCTCTCTGATGAAAGCATCTGGGAAATCGCCCCGCGGGATGTTCAAACAGCCGCTGTGTGGATAACACCTTTCCCTGTGAAGATTGTACCAAGCAACGATCCTGATTATCCTTTTCTTATAGTTAATACGAATACAGGCATCGGTGTCACAGCGCGCAAACTTCCAGATACCTCGCCTGCGGAGGGAACACAGCCTCCTTCGCAATCCTCCTCTTAAACTTCATCTCTCCTAAAAAACTTTAGATATCTTGCATAACCTTTTCTTCGTGCTCGGGAAAAAATCATCGATTTTTTCGAATTTTATCCTCTCCACTACCAAGACATACTAATAACCTGAGTTTTGGGTTGATTTTATAGAGAATTACTGCAGATTTTGAGACAAATTTCGCCCATTTTGGCACGTTCAATAGCTGAAAGCACCTATGGACGTGCAAAA
>JAJPIB010000052.1 GCA_021324995.1 Chlamydiia bacterium
AAATTTGGATTTAAGACCGAGCCAAAGCCCCGGGATTGGACGATCGAATCTAGCCCCTATTTCTAATAGGGGCGACGATTCGATCGCGCCAATCGCGGGAGCTTTCGTTTTGGTCCTAAACCAAATTTTCAGTCACGTTGGGTATATCTAGATGGTCATTAAAACAAATAGCAATAGATTCTCGCTTTTTATTCTACTTCTCACCGTTTTTTTGGACTGGATGAGCATTGGACTGGTTTATCCAATGTTTTCCTCGATGATCTTTCATGAAGGGTCTCAATTTTTTTCTGTAGAAACCACTTCCGTTGTCAGAGGAACTTGGCTTGGCGTTCTTTTAGCAGCTAGCCCTTTGGCGCAATTCCTAAGCTCTCCCATCGTAGGAACTCTCTCCGATCAAAAAGGGAGAAAACCTCTTTTGGTCAATTCTTTGCTCATCATGATAGGTGGCTATATCCTCAGCACTGTCGGTGTTTGGGTGGAAAGTCTTGCGCTACTTCTCTTGGGAAGATCCATTGTGGGAATTGGGGCTGGAAATGCTGCGGTTGTCTTCGCCAGCATTGCCGATATCAGCAAAATGGATGAGAAAGCAAAAAATTTTGGACTGGCCAGCATGGCAGGCGGTATTGGGTTTACTGTAGGCCCTTTTTTTGGAGGGACGCTTTCTCGCTTCGGGTTTGCTACACCTTTCCAATTTGCAATCGTTTTTTCCCTCATCAATCTTTTCCTGATCCTTTTCTGGTTTGGAGAAACTCATCATACCAGAAAACAAGTGAAGCTCAGCCTAACCTTGGGCCTTAAAAATATTAAAAAAGCCTTTCAAGTTCCTAATCTGCGTGCACTTTTTCTCTCTTTCTTCTTTTTTTGCGTGGCATGGTCTTTTTATTGGGAGTTCATTCCGGTTACCTGGATCCAGGAATATGGACTCAACGCTACCGAAGTAGGCAATTTTTATGCTTACGGCGCTGCGTTCTATGCGCTAAGCTCAGGACTCCTCATTCGCCCGATCGTGAGCAGATTTAAGCCGCTTCCCATCATGTTTATTGCCACCGTTCTTGTTGGTTTCATCATCTTTCCTTTGCTTCTCCATACGAATGTCAGCGTATTTTGGATCTACATCCCTATCCAACAATTTCTCATCGCACTCGTGTTCCCCACAGGAGCGACCATCGTTTCAAACTCCGTTGATGAAAATTCTCAGGGAGAAATCATGGGAATCTTGCAATCCGTCGATTCCTTTGCTTTTGCCTCTAGCCCGCTTTTTGCTGGCATCTTCGTCGGATTCAGCACCCAAACGCCGATCATCATCGCAGGGGGTTTCATGCTTCTGGCTAGCCTCGTCTTGCTCGGTAGCTATCGCAAAAAGCTTTTTAGCTAGAAATAAGAGAAGTTATAGAGAATAGAACCTCAGCTTTTTTAAGGTCCTCAGTAAGAATATAATCTGGATTTGAAGATTCTGGATGCATAGATGTGCATACAAAGGATTGCAGTGCCTTTATGAAAGTATCTCTGTCTGGAAAGCGATATAAGCCGGCCTCTGTAAAAGTATCAAAAATGTAAAACCCCTCAGGACCATGCTCAAATCCCATGGTGTGCTTCGGTAATTCTATGATGCCTCGTGCAGTCACATTTTGAGGAACATTAGAGAATAAGTTGTCTAGAGTTTTATTGTAGTCAGACAAAGAGTCAAAGCATTTACATTGTGCTTTTCTTTCAATAGAATTAGAGTTGTAGCGTAGTATTCCAGCTTCTGTCAATTCCTTAATAACCATCTGAGTTCCAGTTAATTTTAATGCAAGTGCGTCTTTTTTTCTCTCATCAATTTCCAATTTTTCGGTTATTTCTTTGTGATCGATTAATAAATCTAACAACTGCATTTTGTTCATTATTTCATCATCTTCATTTTCAAGCTGTGTCTCAGATCTTTTTTTAATGATTGCTTCATCCAATTGAGGGATCAATCGCCTCTCATCATCGATTTTTTCCTTCAGCTTGAGTTGTTTTTGCGCATAGTTTTTTTCCATCAAATCTAAAAGATTAATACTTGGAAATAGGTGCCTGAAATAGACAACTTCCTTATCTGATGACGTTTGTTGAGCCGCCTCTTCAATAGAAAGCCCTTTCGCACATCGATCTAATAGAGATTCAACAGATCCACGGCAGATGCCCTTCACGAGTGCCGTGATCGCAAAATCAGTCGTAAGATGTTCTTTGCTACCACTATACCCTTTTATCTTATCCCAGCAACCATTGACGCGTTTAATAGCCACGTAAAGAGAGTCAACAGAAATATCCATCGAAAATTGGGTTATCCGGAAGCTTAGACGTTCTTCATAAGTCATTGGGTTTCTATATCCATCGATTGCTTGGCTAACAATTTGATTCTTTTCTACCGATGACGATATTGCTGACATAATTTAACCTTTTTTATTTTCCTTTAAAATTTAATTTTACATTAATTTTAATTAAAATTCAATTAGTTATTCTAAACGCAACTCTTTTAAGAATAAATGAAATAAAATCAATCAGAAAATAAGCTTAATATGGATTTAATAGATTGATATTGAGTGAGATATACTGAAAATTTACTTTAAGACCGACTTAAAGGGAGGGATTGGAACGATTCGATTGCTCCAGTCAGGAGCTTCCTCGGCTCCCAACCAAATTTTCAATCACGTTGGGTATAAGCTTCCATTTTCTTAATTCGATCGCATGCAGCCTCCAGAGAAACTCCAACAGGACTGAAAGTTTTGATGATAAGATCTGCCTGAGGAAAAAGAGAAGCGTCCAATGGATCTCTAACCGCAATGAGTATCACGGGTTTTCCTATTTCGAGCAAAGACTGGATCAGAGTAGCTTGAGCGGGATTCTTCCAGGCATTATAAGAAAAAATGCATAACACATCAGCTGTCTTTGCACTGAACTTTGCCATTTCCGCGTCTTCTACAGAAGGACTTAAACCTGCAAACATGCTCATGCTTGCCGTCGCCCCAATTTTGGGAAAAGAGGATTCTTTAATCTCTCTACGCAATAAATCCGGTGCAAAAATAGAGGCATTCTTGGAGCCGATGGGGTAAATACGCTCGGTGCAATTAGATATCACTTCAATGGCTTCGTTAGCAATCTGTTTTGCAAGGGAATAATGTTGGTCTAAATTCAACTCGGACAGGACTGGCTTAGTATACAAACCTCTTTTTAATTTAAGCACCCTATCGACAGCGTCATTGATGCGTTCTTCAGAAATTTCATTACTTCGCACTGCTTGAATGATAGCAGCGTGGATGCGTTTCACATCAGTAGGTTCAAGTTCAATAGATACACTTCCAACTAGTTGTTTTCCTCCTAAGCATAACATATCACAACCTGCTTTCAATGCGCGAATGGCAACTGTATTGATATGGCCTGCTTCAAGCACTCCTTCCATGACAAGCGAGTCAGTGATGACAGGGCCTTCAAACCCGATCTGCTGCTTTAAATAAGTCAAAGTCCTTTCAGAAAGAGTTGAACAGTTATCAGTGTCAAAAGCGGGAACAAGAAGATGCCCAGTCATGACAGCGTCTGCCAAGGGGCTCAGCTCAGTAAATGGTAACAGCTCAGTTTTTTCGAGTACTGTTAACGGTTTTTCAAGGCGCGGCAAAGCCTTATGCGAATCGACACGGACATCGCCGTGTCCGGGGAAGTGTTTTAATGTTGTCAGCACGCCTGCTTCTTTAAAGCCCGAAAGAGCTTCTTTTCCAAAAGTGATCACCGTCTTAGCATTATCTCCATAGGAACGCACTCCAATCACAGGATTTTGAGGTTCGATGTTCACATCCACCACCGGTGCCAAGTTCATGTTGACACCGACTGCCCGCATCTCTCTTCCCATTGCAAGAGCTGCCGCTTTTGCTAAGGCGGGATTCCGTGTCATTGCTAACGCTCTATTGCCAGGAAAAGCTGTAAACCCCTGGTTTAATCTAGCCACAATGCCCCCTTCCTGGTCAGCAGCAATCAAAAGAGGAAGCGCAATGCGGTTTTTTGTAGCCAGATCCTGAAGGCTGCTGCTCAATGCTTTCACTTGCTCAGGAGAGTGAAGTCCATTCGACCAATTGTAGTAAACAATTCCCCCCACTTTAACATCCTGAATCATTGTTCTTGCATCTTCATTAGCTTTTTCTCCCTGAAAATGCACTAATAAAAGCTGCCCAATTTTCTCTTCCAACGACATCGATTGTCTGATTTGAGAGAGATGCTCTGTAATTGGCAGTTTTGAATCTGAAACTCTTAAAGACATAGGCCTCCTTTACGTTGAAGAAAAATGTTAGAAAATCGGTGAATAATAACCAAGAATTCCCCGCCGTTTACAGCGGGGAAAGGCATCAACTACTCTTTGCTTAAAGCGCGTTTGACCGCTTCATTGACGAGAGGAGCTGTATTCATGAAGACGAGGTAAATTGGGATTCTTCCGATCATTAGGCCGGAAAATGCCTTTACTTTGCACATCTCTCGCAAGGGAGCTTTGTAATTAAAGTCTACCTGCTTATTTGTCTTGCGTCCATCTAGAGGTTGGCTGAGCGCAGCTCCCATGAGAGGGGCTAGCAAAGGATATTCTGCAACGAGGTTGGTGAGTACCGAAGCGCAAACCATTTCTCGACCCATTGTCTCTCCTCCAGCGCGGTAAAATCCTTTGATTCCATGCTCTCTCCAGATTTTCTGGATGACTTCTTTAGCGCTCATTTTCGGCGCTTTTTCTCCCATCTGGTTGTCTAGTTCTCCTTGGAGAGTTTGCTGCTGCGTCCAAATGAGTTCCTGAGGACAAACAAAGGCTGTTGACAGAGCGCCAGTTCCAACGCTGCAAGCCAATTTTTCTGCTGGAGAAAGCTCGTGGGTTCCGTTCTGAGAAAGTTTTTTGCGCAACGCGTCATTCGCGAGGAACTGAAAGGCTACAACGGGAAACATCGCAGATGCCAGCGTTGGGACGCCGACGAACCATTTTAGCGGATTTTTTTGGAAAGCCGGAGGGTTGTGAAGTTGGCTTGCCTTCTGCTGGGCATAGAGCTTGAAATAGAAAAAGGGGCCACAAGCAAAAATGCCTGCTGCGCCACCCGTTCCTCCGGCAATGACCTGAACAAGAGCATTTCGCCAGGTTGTTTTGGGCGGATCATTGGGTTGCGGGCAACTAGGGGCCGCAGTATTAGATAAAGGTTGTGTCATATTTAAATCCTATAATATTGAGATTTCCCCGGAACTTCTTGTCCGGATTTTAAAGTTAGTCAATGGATGTAAGGGTGTTTAAATATGTGTGTGCCGGTTAAGGCACAATAAAGAAGAAAGATGAAATGAGCGCGACGGATCTCTTGTCTGCTAATTTAGCGACTGCCTGAAACTCCACCGAAAGTGAAAATGGCTTAAGTCCGTTTTCCATAATGCTGGCATTATACTCATTCCCCCAGAAAAGAAACAACTTTTAAATATTTTTTGAATCAAAAAAGACATCGGAGTAAGGATAAGAAAGGGAAGGAAGGATCGATGAATGCAGAACATCAGCGCTTAACCTCGTATCGCGAAGACAAGAGCAAATGGAAAAAGTGGGGACCTTATCTCAGTGATAGGTCATGGGGCACCGTCCGCGAAGATTACAGCGAAAGTGGCGATGTTTGGCAATATTTTTCTCATGAAATGGCGCAATTTCGTGTTTATCGTTGGAATGAGGATGGGCTCGGAGGCATTTCAGATCGCAACCAGCGGATTTGTTTCGCGCTGGCGCTCTGGAACGGTAAGGACCCTTTTCTAAAAGAAAGAATGTTCGGTCTTGCAGGACCAGACGGCAATCATGGCGAAGATGTTAAGGAATACTATTTTCACCTCGACAATACGCCTACGCACAGCTACATGAAAATGCTGTACAAATATCCTCAAGCAGAATTCCCGTATCAACTGCTGAGAGAAGAGAGCAGAAAACGGGCGCGAATGGATCCTGAATTCGAACTCCTCGATACCGGGGTATTCGATGAAAATCGCTACTTCGATGTGTTCATTGAGTACGCTAAAGTTGCAGAAGAAGACATTTTCATTCGCTACACGATTTACAACCGCGGTCCAGAACCGGCTGAATTAACTCTCCTTCCCACGCTCTGGTTTCGCAACACATGGCGCTGGGGATACGGAGAAAAAGGAGCGACTGGCGATGAAAAGGGGAAACCGAATCTAAAAAAATCCGGGGTGCCTTTATCGATTGAGCTGACGCATCCGATCGAAGGCACGTTTTACCTTTACTGCGATGAAAATCCAGAGCTTATCTTCACTGAAAATGAAACGAATAATTTTAAGTTCGATGGGACACCAAATGAGATTCCTTATGTGAAAGATGCTTTCCATCGCTATATCGTTGGAAAGGAAAAAACGGTGGTGAATCCGCTTGGAACAGGCACGAAAGCCGCGGCGATTTATCGCAAAAAAATAGATGCGGAAGGAAAAGGAACTGTTCTTTTGAGATTTTCCCCTGCAAAACTTGACTCTCCTTTTGCAGGCGCAGAAAAAATCTTCGACGAGCGTCAAAAAGAAGCAGATGCTTTCTATGCAAGTATTCAGCCCGAAGGGATTTCAGAAGAATTAAAGCAAATTCAGCGACAGGCCTTTGCAGGACTACTCTGGAGTAAACAATTTTACTACCTCGACATGGAGCAATGGCGCAAGGGGGATCCTATCAAGCCTCTGACCAGAAAATTTCTTCGCAACCGCGATTGGGCGCACGTCACTAGCTTCGATGTTTTTTCTATGCCCGACAAATGGGAATACCCCTATTTCTGCTCATGGGATCTTTCCTTTCACTGTATTCCCTTTCTTCTCATTGACCCTGACTTCGCAAAAAGGCAAATCGAATTGCTCACGCGTGAATGGTACCTTCATCCCAATGGACATCTTCCCTCAATGGAGTGGGATTTTTCGGATGTTAACCCCCCGGTCCTAGCATGGAGCGCCTGGCGCGCTTATAAGATCGACGCTAAAAATACGGGAAAGCCCGACATCGATTTTCTTAAGAGGGTATTTAATAAGCTTCTAATCAATTTCACTTGGTGGGTCAACCAAAAGGACGCAGAAGGCAATAATGTCTTTCAAGGTGGATTTTTGGGGATGGACAACATCAGTCTCTTCGACAGAAGCAAACCTCTTCCCATGGGGGGCCATATTGATCAAGCGGATGGAACCTCCTGGATGGCTTTCTATTGCATTACGATGATACGCATCTCATTACATCTTTCTCTAGAAGAGCCGTGTTATGAAGACATTTCTTCCAAATTCTTCGAACATTTTCTGCGTATCGCTGGAGCGATGATCAACCGTCAGAATAAAGGGCGCTCCATTTGGGATTTTAAAGATGAATTCTATTATGACACCCTTCACCTTCCCAATGATGAAATGATTTCTTTAAAAGTGCGTTCTCTCGTCGGCTTACTTCCTTTGCTAGCCGTAGAGTCTTTAGAGGAGGAAACCCTTGAAAAACTCAAAACATTTGCGCGCAGAGCTCACTGGTTTGTGAGCAAGCGGCCTTTTGTATTCACTGATCACACATGCGAGTTTCATCCGGAGCTGGGAAATAAAAAGCTACTTTCCATAGTGACCAAAGAGAGACTCGTTAGCATTTTGAAATACATGCTCGATGAGGAAGAATTTTTATCGCCTTACGGATTGAGATCGATGTCCAAATTCCACGAAAAAAACCCTTTTAAATTCCACTGCGATGGGCAATCCTATACCGTGGGTTACCACCCTTCTGAATCCGACTCGGGCCTTTTCGGGGGAAATTCGAATTGGAGAGGACCGATCTGGTATCCCCTCAATTTCCTCATCATCGAATCCCTACAGAAATTCCATCATTACTACGGCGATCAGCTAAAAGTTGAATTCCCTACGCGATCCGGTCATTTCCTCAACTTGTGGGATGTAAGCATGGAGCTTTCAAAACGACTGATCAAAGGCTTTCAGTGTGATCCGGAAGGTAAACGCCCTATCTACGGAAACACCAAAAAATTCTGCGATGATCCTTACTGGAAAGATTTTCTTCTTTTCAATGAATACTTCGATGGAAATACAGGAAAAGGTCTTGGAGCAAGCCATCAGACAGGATGGACAGCGCTCATCGCCAAACTCATTCAACAAACATGTACAAAGAGATAAAAACGGAGTCCAACAATGGAACAGCTTCCCCCCGTTGTAAAGCCAACGATCGATCCTCTAAAAATCCTCAAAGGGCAAAAAGCCCTTGTTACAGGGGCAAATTCAGGCATCGGAAAAGCGATTGCCCTCGCCTATGGCGCTGCGGGAGCCGATGTCGCCGTCAATTATGTGACGCATCCCGAGCAAGCAGAAATTGTCTGCGATGAGATCAGAAAGCATGGCTCGAAAGCCGTGGCGATTAAAGCGGATGTCTCGAAAGAGGATCAGGTGTTGGCTATGTATCAGAACATGTACAAAGAGTTCGGCAGCATCGACATCCTTGTCAATAATGCTGGAGTCCAGCGCGATTCCCCACTGGAACAAATGACACTGGAGCAATGGAATACAGTGATTGGGATTAATCTCACGGGTCAGTTTTTGTGCGCTCGTGAAGCAGTTAAGGGATTTAAACATAAAGGTGTGAAACCCGAGGTTTCGTGCGCTGCTGGCAAAATCATCTGCATGAGCTCCGTGCATCAAGTCATTCCTTGGGCTGGACATGTCAACTACGCTTCCTCAAAAGGTGGCATCCATATGCTCATGCAATCCATTGCGCAGGAGGTTGCTCCCCACCGCATCCGCGTTAACGCCATTGCTCCCGGGGCCATCCAAACTCCGATCAATACGGCTGCTTGGTCGACACCTGAAGCGTACAAAGCATTGATGACGCTCATTCCTTATAACCGTATTGGAGAACCTCAAGACATCGCGCGATGCGCTGTCTGGCTCGCATCTGACTACGCCGACTACATCACGGGAACAACGATCTTTGTCGATGGCGGAATGACACTATTTCCCGGGTTCGCCGCAGGAGGTTAAGCATTGATTTAAAATATCTAATTTCTTATATTCTTTAAAATTTTTCTAATTGAGACCATTTTAGATCTTGTGAAAAAGACTGATTTAAAATAAAAAATATTAAAAGAGAGGGTACTGAATAGATGCTCCCCACGTTTGGCGATCAGCAAGAGCACCCGTCAAAATCACTCAAGCAGAGAATGGAGCTCGCCCGTCTTCCTACTTGCAAGGCTCCAAAGACAACAATCTTTTGTTATCAGAGCAAATTCCTTAAAAAAATCCTCGAACTCATGCCGCATCAGCAGTGTGATGGCTGCTTTTCAAAACTCTACTTTTTAAAGAATTATCCCGGTATCGCCATCGCTAATTTTGGCACAGGCGCTCCTGTCGTCGCCCCAAAAATGGAAGAGCTCATCGCTTGGGGCGTTCAGGAATTCATTTCTATGAGCGCTGCAGGAAGCCTGCAGAAAAAAGCTAAGATCGGCGACATCGTTGTTTGCGAAAAAGCGATCCGTGGGGAATCCACCTCACAGAACTATTTGCCCCCCACCAAATACATCCATGCTCCAAGGCGCATGACAAACAAACTTCAAGCCCAGCTCAAAAAAGCCAACATTCCCTTTCTTATCGGAAGTACATGGACCACGGATACTTTCTATCAGAGAACCAATGATGAAATTGTTCATTATCAAAAAGAAGGCGTTCTCACCGTTGAATCAGAAACCGCTGCTTTATTCGCTGTCGCGCACTTTTATCAGGTCGATCTGAGCGCGATATTCACTGTCAGCGATTCCCATTCCGACCTAGTCTGGCAGCCGCATACAGAAGATGAAAGCACCGAGAATAGCCTTCGCACAATTCTAGGCATTGCTCTTGCTGCTTCCCTTGCCGAATAACACATCCTTGCTTGATTCTTTTCTCACAATCATGTAGCCTCTCGCGCTTTTTAACTAAGTCCAGGAGTTTTTATGTTACATCTCATCCGAACCTTTCATCCTGTAGGTCATTGTCACAGAGGCTTTCACACATCTGCAGTAAACTGCAAAGTTCCTGATCAAACTTCTTATTTTCAACTCCTGCAAAAAATTCTCAATTGTAAGCACTCCAATCCTTCTTTTTGGCGGGACCCAAACGTCATCGCAAAAGTCACGCCTTTATGTTATAATTGGCGAACCGAGAAGATGGGGGAAAAATGGGAAAATGAATTCGTGCCCTACCAAAATGCGATTAGCCAAATTATTGAGAAAACGTTCGTCAAATACGACCCTCAATGCGAGTCGACACTTGAAGTGGGGAGTGGCAGATTCCCTATCACCCGTTTTCTTTCAAACACAAGTCATAAAGATCAAATCCATTTATCTGAAATCAATACACAATGCCTTCATCGCCTTCAGAAATCCCATCCCAACAATACAATCAGACGAGTGGATCTACTTTCTCCAAACCAAACTTCTCGCACTTATCAAACGATCGTGATGAACGACGTGCTCAATATTTTTTCACCAGATGAGCTGCGCAAAGCTCTCAGAAGTATTCATCAGTTGCTTGAACCAGGAGGACGATTACTCCATTTTTCTATCCGAGATTCATTCTTCACAGCAATTCTTGATGATCTAAGAATCCACAAGAAAGATTATCTGCCTATAGTGGATGAGTATTCAACATGGAATGGTGTATATGTGATTAACCGAGAAAGGCTCGTGGATTTCATCACTGCCCAAAAAGCAAATATCGTCAAAGAAACTCTCCGAGAGTACATGTCTTTAGGTCCTCTTTTGCAAAATAATCTCTGCATTGATCTTTTAACAGGAAAAAATCTGGAAATGTTTTTTGATCTTTCTAAGTCGCTAGAGGAGTTTCAGGGCTTAGTGAGCCAAAAAATTGTCTTCGAAAAAGAGTATCGAAATACGTTACAAAAAGAATTGCTAAATAAGGATTTCACTGTTTTGGAATTTGATGAAGTCGAGGGCATGTATACTGGACCCAAAAGAGAAGAACAGCACAAAATGTGGCCAAAACACAACACGTTTTACATCAAACAAATGCTTCAAAAACTTTGCTTTGATTCCAACATTCCCGAGGGATACGTCCAAGAAAACGCAGTCGTGCACGTTCTCGTCGCCCAAAAACAAAGGGAACTCATTTGAGTTCCCCTTACTGCTATTTGAATAGCGAAATGCCTTCGATTGCTATCACAAAAACCCCAAAAATAAATAGGGAAGCAAGAAAAAACCTACTAACCTGAGTTTTGGGTTGATTTTATAGAGAATTACTGCAGATTTTGAGACAAATTTCGCCCATTTTGGCACGTTCAATAGCTGAAAGCACCTATGGACGTGCAAAA
>JAJPIB010000040.1 GCA_021324995.1 Chlamydiia bacterium
ATCCCGGGGCTTTGGCTCGGTCTTAAATCCAAATTTTCAGTCGCGTCGGGTATAGATTCGATCGTCCAATCCCGGGGCTTTGGCTCGGTCTTAAATCCAAATTTTCAATCACGTTGGGTATAAATTAGATTGAGCAGCTCTCAATTTTTTGACTTTATACCAGTCGTAGGTTGGTCATCGGAGATGCGCCTTTTGGACGCACCTTCTTATTTTTCTCCCACTTTAACTCATTTTGAGGTGGTGTTTGCCAAAGGTTTTGAGGAAGGGCATGAGCGCGACTTGGTTGATGAAGCCGACGTAATTATGCTTCTGGTAAAGAGCGTCGAAGAGCAGCTGGGTCTTCATTTTAGCTCTATCAAAGGCGATGTTGGTGATGGTGTCCGTTACCCACTGCATATCGAAGGCAAAGATGTTCCAGATCGGAAGGTTGTGCTGAGCTTGTGTCCATGTTTCAATGGCTTGCACTTCCACAGCTGATTCTCGCGCATGTCGCTGAATGCCGTTTTTGCTTTCAGCGTAGCGATGAGAATAGTCTTGAATGGATTGATCGAGAAGGGTTTGAAATGCCTGTCGATTTCTATGGAATAATTCAAGACGTGTATTCATTTCAAAAGTGGCCCGCGTGCACAATCCTTGATGCAGAGAGTTGAAGCGGCCGACTGTAGAGGAAACTGCATCGCGATTTGTTGCAATCATCAGAGAATTGATACTTTGTTTGAGCTGCGCTTTCTGCTCTGGAGAAGGTAACTTGTTTAACAATTCGCACAGCTCTTTTTCCGCTCTTTTTAGTTCAGCTGTAGATGGCTGTCCTATTCCAGCTATCTTTCGCTCTTTGAGTTCGGTGAATAACGGCCCGGCTTGGCGAAGAACTTGTTGGGTCTGATGCAATGTTTCGAGCGCGTCTAGGGAGGTGGAAAATTCATCGCAGGTGCGTTGAATATTTTGTTCCAGAGAAGCCGGACAACGATTTTGACGCAATGTAAGCAGATGCTGCTTTAAGAGAGAAAGCTGAATTTTACAGTATTGAATAGCGTCAGAAGATAGCGGCGATGTTTGAAGCCTTTCTTCCATTGAGGTTTGGATTTGT
Organism: Chlamydiia bacterium; assembly: GCA_021324995.1. GTDB lineage: Bacteria > Chlamydiota > Chlamydiia > Chlamydiales > Rhabdochlamydiaceae > CAJCIW01. Next base: position 1,088 of record JAJPIB010000040.1, read on the forward strand.
TGGCTAAGGAGAAGAGGTTGGATCAATTTCTCATAAAAGAGCATTTCGTCAGACTGGCTTTTCATCGTATTCAAGCGATCCGCGAGCGTAGAGCAGCGGGTGGCGAGCTGACGCGAAAGTTCATTAAAATGGTATTTGGTTTCTGTATGGAAATTGGGATTCCCGTCGGCGAGGCTTTGGGTGTCGACTCTCTCTTTATTGTATTTGGAAGAGACTTCGATCATGCTGATGATTTTTCCTCTCAGAGCTTCATTGGAAAGACGAGATCCGTGCTCGATTTCTCTTGCATGTTGATGCAATTCAGTAAAGAATGTATGGGTCTGCTCTTTCAACGTTGTCATGAATTGCGCAATTCCATTTTTCTGCTTTTCATTTGTGAAATCAAACTTCTCTCCAATCGCATGGAAGACAGCGGTTTCAAGAATTTGTGCGTTGAGTTCGCGAATTCCTTTTTCGATCGCTGCGAAATCTTCATCGGAGACAGGTTCCGTTTCGTTGAACATTTCATTGGCCATTTTGAGTCCGCTGTAAAGCATTTCCTTCATTTCTTCTTCTTTTGTCATCGCATGGAGCGACTCAGAGATTAATTTGACCGCGGTTCCTATCGCCTCCGGAAGAAATGTATTTTCCAGCTCATGCTCAGCGCGGTGACGTAGAGGATCGCGGCCATTGAGATAGTCGCGAAGGCTGTCCTGAGTGCGGTATTGTCCTTTGTTGAGGATTTCCAGTGCGTATCGAACCAGAGACTCGATTTCGACTGTTTTAATGTTGGTATTACGATTAGCGACAACAGCATCATTTCTGCTTAAGTTGGTTTGAAGCGTTGCCAATACTTTTTGCAGTTGGGTATAAATCATGCGCTGCGCCGAATAAGAAGAGGGGGTATTGCGTCTGAGCGAATCTATTGCTTTTTCCGCATAGTCTTTAAGAAAGGGGGAGTAAGAAATCGCTAGCTTAGCGCCTGATTTAATTGCTTGATTTCCGATCCACTGCGGAATAAAAACAACTGCTTGGAGACAGTAGTTGCTAAAGCTACTTAGTGCTTTAACAACAGGATTGAGAAAATAGAAGGAAGAATCGGAAGGAATTTGTGCGGAGAAGTAACGGTCGATCGTTTCACTCCAGGCGATATTGGGGCCAAAAGTGTCTAGCGCCGTTTTAACGACTGCACTGTAAAGTTCCTGCTGAGTAAGTCCACCATTTCTCTCAGGAAGCTTGAGCGCTTTTTCCATCATTGTTCCAAAATCTTCACTTTGAGAAGGGGGGCTATTGGCAACATGATTATAGGCTCCGCTCATCACCGCCATCCAATTTCGAATCAGTTTAACCATCATTTCATCTTTTGGGGGTTGTCCTATGGGTGAGGGCTGAATGGAATCTGTCGCCATTTTGAGGATATTTTCTAGCATAGAATCGACGTAGAACGTAGAAAAGAAGGTGCATAAGTCATAGACTCTTTTTGCGAACCATTTGCGGATGAAATGGATGTTTGACGCATCAATCTTGTCGAACAATCTTTGCCGAAAGACAGCTTTTAAATCTGTTTGCGAAGGCTCTGAGCTGCTCTTGAATATATCGGCATAAAATGCAGGCGATGTTTGTAAGCCGCAAAATTTTTCTGCAATAAAGAGGGCTGGCCCGTAAGTGGTGGAGCGGGCTTTTAAAAAACTTGCCTGCTTTTCGATCATTTCAGAGGTAACTCGCTCCGGAGTCCTTTGAGAAGGATGTTGTAAAATGTTTTGATGCGAATTAATGTTGTTGAGGAAGCTGGGGATGGCTGACGTATGATTTCTCACAGAGTTGAGCGGCAAACGCAGACCTTGTAGGTAAACTTGCTGATCCTGCATGAATTGAAAAGCTTGTTGCAAAATGCCTGTCAGATCTGTCCAGGAACTCTGAACGGAAGGAGTATTCAAGCGGGTAATCAACGGGTTGATCGTGTCCAACAAATGAAGGTGTTCTCCATTTTGCGCGACATGATCGCGAATTTTTTCAAAAGTCCAGCTCACAAGAGTCGCTAAGGATTTGGCTGCCATTTGTGCGGCATTATTTCCCGCAGAAGAGAGGATCGTGCTTAGAAGTCCTTGTCCTTGAGTAACCACTTGCCCGACATTTAGGGTACTGGGATGTGAGGAGGTCGTCACTGATGGAAAGGATGGGAGAGGGGTGGATGTGCCAGACTGAGGAGAGAGAACTCCTTGCAGCATCCTTCCCGGTATTGGGACGAGATGTTCCACACCTCTTCCAATCCCTTCGACCAAAATGTCGGCAGCTTCTTCCACCATTCCGCGCTGCGCATTAAATGCGAAAGAGATGCATGTGTTGATGGTCTGCGCTTCAGTTAAGAGCTGAGCCTTTGTAGGAAGCGACGCAGGATTGGCGATAAATCCTGCCAGTGCATTTTGGTACTGATTGATGAGGTGCCATTGATCGTCGCGTAGTTGAGGAACTAACTCATGTTGTGATTGGAGAGGTATCAGTTTGCTTTGCAATACTTGAATCGGGGGGATCAACTCGGAAGAGTTCGCATTGCGACTTAATGCGGAGATGTAAGTATCGAACGCATTCTTAGCTTCGCGTAGTTGAGGATTTGCCCTGGAAGTGAGCTGCGTGCGCAGTGTTCCTAAGCTCTGAGCGAGAATCCCGTTTTGCGGGTGGTTGAGTTGCTCTTTGAGAGCTGCTACCGGCCCGTCCGCAGCGCTCATGCTGAACGTTAGGGTATTTATCACCTGAAAAAGCGCTCCTTCATGACTTTCTATGATTGCTTTAATGATCTCTGCGGCAACTTTAAGGCGGTCCTCTGCTGCTGTACTGATATTTAGGCTGGGCTGATGTCCGGAATTCGTTGCTGGAATTTCCACAATCTCCCTATCTAGACACGCTTTGAGAGTCGTGAGTTGGGTAATTCCTTCTGGGCGAATCGTGGGACATAGAGATTGGATTTGTGCCTCCGTTAACCCATTCAGAAGGAGGTTGATACGATCAAGGTCGACTTTAGAAGGGTTTTTTAAAAACGCTTGCAGGTGATGCAATAGTAGGTGAAATGACTCCGGTGTACGTCGCAGCAATGCATCGCTAAAAACTTTTGAAATGCGCTGAGTAAATTCTGCTTGGTGAGTATCGAACAGCTGCGCAGTGCGGTTAGCGACGCCTTGGACAGTTTCCTCAGCCGCTACCCGAGCTGGGGTGAAGAAGAAGGATTTTAAGCCGCCGACAACGTTTGAAAAAGTGCTGGGCGGGGCAGGGGGCGTTGTAGGGGCAGATGAAGGCGTAGGTGAAGTAAAAAAAGGGGAAGAAGATGTGGGTATTGTAGTCATATTGAATCCCATTGTAATTGTGTAGGTTGCGAAAAAGTATAGCGCATTTTTAATGAATCCTGAAAGAAAACACTTTTGGCTTCATGCCATTTTCTGGTATCAAAAAGGGATGAATTTTACCGGTGTAGAAGTATGGAACAATTTGACTCCTTACTCGGAGTTGCAGAAAAACTCTTAAGTCCTGAAGGGTGCCCCTGGGACCAAAAGCAGACCTTTTCAAGCCTTCAGCCCTATATGCTCGAAGAAGCGCATGAAGTCATCGAAGCTGTGGATGCCGATGACAATGCAAAAATTATCGAAGAATTAGGGGACTTGCTTTACACGATCATTTTCTATGGAAAACTTGCGGAAAAAACAGGGCGTTTCTCCATATCTGATATTGTCTCCGCCATTACAGAAAAGCTCATTCGCAGGCACCCCCATGTTTTTGGAGAAGTTAAAGTGGAAGGAGCCGATGAGGTTCTCAAGAATTGGGAAAAGATCAAATTGCAAGAGAAAGTCGAGGCAAAGCCTGCAAGTGTTCTCGATGGAATACCTCCAACGCTGCCCTCTCTGATTCGTGCTCAGAAGATCATTAAGCGGATGCAGCGCGCTGGCTCAGCACTTGTGCCCAAAGAGAAAAGCGGCCAGGTTTCGGAAGAGGAATTAGGAAGTCAATTGCTGGCCTTAATTGTGAAGGCGGAAAACGCCTCTATCGATGCAGAAAGTGCATTTAGGCGCGCTCTTGCACGGATGGAAGAGACTTTCCGAAATACCGAGAAGTGATTATTTTACGCGCTTTTTAGCTCTTTGAACATAAGGAATCAAGAAGGAGTGGTGTAAGATACCGTAGCGGTACGTTTCTTCCCGTTGGAGCATGTCCCAAATCCCTTTTTGTCTCTCTTTCACGCGCTCGTATACAAGGTTTGTTCCCATTTCCGAAATTCCTCCTTGCAGCCACCTTGTCGTGGCTCCTAAAGAGAAGTTGCCGTAGACAAGCTTCTTGTAGTTATCTTTCTCCCAGGTTTTCAACTTTTCTAAATGTTCATGGGCAGCTGCTGCGCTTTGTTGGATTGCTCTCTGCGTATCCTTAACTTTTTGGGGTTTAAGAAGACCAGTATCGTTTAAAATCCCATAAATTTTTTGTGAGCAGTCCCAATGCTCATCTCTTCCTGGAAGGATTTTTTGATTGGCTTCCTCAGCAGCCCAGCTTAGTAGCCGCATGAACTCCGATTTTGCATTATCCACTTGGTAAGACAAGGCAGCGTCTTCCATCGCTTTTAATTGCTGATGGAGCTGCGGCAACAAGGCTTCGTTTCGGACGACCATCAGCTTCTGTCTGATCAAATTCATATTTTCCGGACTGCCCGGTTTTCCAAGATGATGCTCGACCTGGATTTTTCTCTCTTGTACGATGAGCTCGAGAAGGGAGCCAGGCTGTCCAAGCTCCGAACGGAGCTGCCTTACGGAAAGAGCATGTCTTTGAACAATAAGAATTTTTTCTAGGCGCTTCTGCTGATAGGTGAGCAGGTCGATGAAATTCTTTTCTACGATGCCTATTGTTTTCAATTCCGCGATGAGAGAATCAAACTCGACAATTTGATTTTCGGCAAATTCAATATCTTCTTTATTCGCATACGTTTTTTGGTCATACAACCTTTTTCCTATATCGCCAACAATTGTTCCGATTTTCTGTAAGCGAGGAATAGCTTTCTGAAGCTGCTCTAAGATTCTGGAGTGGTTTTTTAGCTGTTTAACGTCTTCGATAAAAGGTTTAGACGCCTGGGCGAGATCGAGGTTGCGCTTGTGGATTTCCTCTTTATTGTCGGAATTGAGTTTCGCTGCCTTCACCTGGCTATGGATATCCTGGCACGTCTCTTTATAGGCTTTTGTCGTTTCGATGAGCTGATTGATTTTGTTTCTTGCTTCCAAAGTAGTCACATCGATCGTTTTCAATGTTTTTAGATTTGCGGAAGCGGCATCGAAATGTTGGGTAGAGAGCGTGTGAAGCTGCTCGATGAAGGAGTTCGTCTCGTTTTGCTGGCTTTTGCCTGAGAAGTCGAGTCTTTCTTTGACCGCGGAATTAACCGCAAATCTTAGGATTTGTTCGCTGCGCTTAGCGACTTTTTCTTCTGCTTTTTTTATTTGCTCAGGGGTTACCTCTTCAGCAACTTCAAAGGTCTGATTGACGAGTTTTGCAAAAGTGTAAGTGAGTTTTTCAAGTTGTTTACCCTCGATAAGCAACTCGACTGTCGCCGCCAGAATACGCGTTGTGTGTTCGATGACATCTTGAATAAAAAGGCTGTCAGCTGCCTTGTTGATATGTTCTCTCAAGAGTTTTCCTTGTATCAGATTGCGCAATTCGTCGACAGTACTGCATTTGCTTTTTCTAAGGACATCAAAGAGGTTCTTCGTGAGGATAGAGAGTTGATTTTTCTGCCCTTCCGAGAGTTCAGGAAGAGCTTTAGGGTCGCCGCCTTCAGAAGCGGGTTTCGTGGAATCCTGCAGTAGCTTCCACACTTTGTCGAGTAGATCCCCAGTGACAGTGTTTAAGGCAAGCGTATATTGATTCGTAGCTACTAAAGAACCTGAGCTCAGATCGATCACGGAACGCACGATTTCTTCTGGATTGCCGAGGAATTTAGAGATAAACCAAGCGAATACAGTTCCATTTGTCTTTTCCAGGACAATCTTTGCAAAGTCTCGGTAGAGCTCCGCCGTCTCAAAACCCTGGTTAGATTCTTTCTTTTCAAGTTCCTTCATCAGCATTTCACTCATCAGACCTGTAGCGCTCGGGGTGTTTGCGACGGTATTATAAGCACCGCCGAGAATCGTCAAATAACGGGTGAGATTATTGATGATCATTCCTCTGAGGAAGCTAAAATTGTCTTCGCTGTTGTCTTCGATGTACTTGAAAATCTCTTCGAAATAAATTGTCGTTGCTTTTTGCGTGAAAAACTTCACAGTATTTGCATATAGCCAGTACTGAAATTCGGCGAAAATTCTCTTGATAACACCCACTTTGTTAGCAGTGAGTTGCTCAAAAAATAGCTCCTTGAGTCTCGTTTCTGAAAGTACTTTTCTCTCTTTGCCGTCTGCCAATGTTTCAGTGTCCGTCGCGGCAGCCAAGAGGTCAGGATAAAATTTTGCATTAGGTGGTTGAAGGCCGCATACATTTTCCCAAATGTATTTCATCGCTAATGAGCTAGCCGCATTCGAAACAAGTCTATCTTTTTCTTCGATCGCCAGCGCTTTCCAATCCAGGTTTTCAGACTCAGGTTCAGGAGTTGCAATCGCTTCATTCAAAGCAGAGATGTTATCGGAAAGAGCAATGTCGGCATTCGTCTCGCTCTCCGAAGCGGCTCCAGTGCCTGGAATTTGAATATTTCCAAAGTAAGCTTTAACGTTTTTGAAAAGGGAAGAAGGGGCATCCTGAAGAACGCGAAGCACCGTTTTCCAGTCTCGATTTGTAGCACTTTGGTTGATGGCGGAGATCAGCGCAGTGACTCTGTCTTTTACCGTTTGATAGCCTTCCGAGGAAGGATCCATCGTAGTAACGACTTTGTTGAGAATGAGTGCAATGAATCCGGCGGCAGCCGAAAGAGTTTTTTCGGAAATCTTGCCTGCATTTTTTTCGCCAATCAGTTTAGCAATATTCGATGCAGCCCATTCAAGAAACTGGATGAGAAAATTATCTTCCGAGCCAGCGCCGGGTTCTGGAATAATGGGGGCAACTGGATTGACTCGATTAGCTGGAGGAACAGGAGGCGCGGCAGGATGAGCTGGATTAAGGGGTGGAACAGAAAGCGCGGGGTTAGGCGGCGCTACTGGCGGGTTGGGTGCTTCTTCAGCATCCCATCCCAAGAAATTATAGATGCTACTTTGAAGGAGTGTTGGAGCAGTTGTTACAAAGCTCTTGACGGTTTCTGTCAAAACTTCGAACCGCTTTAGAGGCTTTTCTATGACTTCTTCAGCAGAGGTTTTGAAGGTATCCGCTACTGCCTCAACGGGACCTCTTTGCTCACGGTATTTCCTATTGAGAACAACAAGGGCTTGGTCAACGGGCTTTTTCAACTGTTCGATCGGAAGAGGATCAGTTCCATTCCAGCCGTCCAAAACGGATTTCAGGTTGTGCAAGTGTTTCGCGTCTTTCGAGGCTAAGGGCCTGGTAAAAGTGGCTTTTGGATTTCTGGACACATCTTTGATCAAAGGTTTTAAATCTGCTGCAAATTCTGCAGCCTTTTTCGGGTTGTTATCTCGAAGTGCTCTTTGTAACTCACGCACTTGCTTTCGCGATTCACTAAGCAGAGGAGAGCAGAATACCAAAGCCTTTGCTTTTTCGATCGCTTTGGATGGTTCTGCAGAAACCGAAGGGATCAATCCACCCAAGCCTGACGCAGCTAATGCAGTTGTAGGCGAGCCTGTAAGCAAGTAAGTTCCTGCAGCAAAAATAAGTCCTGTTCCAATTGCTCTTTTATGCGTTAACAAACCATTATCAGCGACTCGTACAACATAGCCGCTATTGCCCGCAGTGATTTTGTGGACGATAGAAGAGAATGCATTTAAACGCGTCCGTCCCTCTTCCAGCGTTAAAGGCTGTAGAACCTGGTCTTCTAGGTCTTCCAGATGAGGATCCGATGCAGCGATAGCAAAGCTTGGATCTTCCACAATGTTCTGAACCATTTGAAAAAACGAGTTGCAAGCTTCCAAATCCTCATTAGAAAGGTCGGGCGCAAGTTGTCGCAAGAGTTGACTGTTGTTGGCGGATAGCGGGGCGATTGCCTGGTTAAGTTTCTGAACTTCCGCAATAGAAAGAGGATCTGAAGGGTTTTGAATTAAAGCGAGTTGTTCATCGAGATTTTTTAACGCAGCGGGAGGAGTTTTTAGTAAAGTTTTTGCTGTTTTTTCGCTAACGGACTGGACTTTTTCTCTAGCATTTTGGGCTTTGGGGGATTCCCAGATGTGGGTAGCAACTTTAGAAATTCCTTGGAGAGCGCTTGTGCTGAGTCCGGAGACTGCCCATTGGGTTCCCTGATAAGCACCCGAGAGAGCCCATTTGGAGCCATTATAGACGATAGATACTGAGCTTCCTAAAAAACTATAAATCCCATTCATTTTAATTAGCTCTTTTATTAATTTTGCTTAGTTTATTTTACTTTATAATTACTTTGCCTTCAAGTGCATAATTAAATTGATAGGGGTGTTTGTTTTAATGTTATTTTTAATAATAATTATTGAATTATTTAATGCTTTCCTAGTGCATCCATTTTAGGGAAATTTAATTTTTAAATTTTATACGGAAAATGATTCAAAAATCGGCTTTTGGCAAAGCATGCGCCCATAATCTTGATCTGCAAAAAGTCTGGGATGCAGGCGCAGCCAAACCGATTCTTGAATCATTTCTGTATATGTATTGAATTTTTTCATTGTATTGTAATATATCGATTTTCCTATGCTGTCCACAAAGGAGCTGAAAACGTATGCAATTTTGTACTCTAGGGTCGATTTTACTCGGGTTAGGGGCCATAAGCTTGACCCTTCCCTGTCTTGCCAAGGAGCGATTCAACGTTTACGGCGATTTCCTCTACATGCAGCGATCCGACGAACACAATACGGCTATAGTGAAAGACTCGCATAAGCCTCAAAGGCCTTGCAAATGCCCCGACCATACTGCCATCGATACCAAAGACCTCGTTCACGATTTCGATTATGAACCTGGATATCGCGCCGGCTTTACGATCACTCCGGGGTCGAGAAATAGCATTGAGGGGAACTTTTTCTACCTTCAGCCCTGGAATGCAGATAAAAGGGTCCACGGTCATCATGGTCATCACAGCTTGAGCTTTCCTTTTGTCGATTACGACTACTCCTACGACTTCACACACGCAAGAGAAGCTGTCGCTCATTACCATAGCCATCTTTGGGGAGCAGAATTAAATTACTGGCGCAATTTTACACCGCGCCGCGTCAACTATTTCGCGCTTGGCGGCATCATCGGACTACGCTATTTTCATTGGGATGAATTGTTTAAGCTCAAGATGATCAAGCACCAGGATAAGAGCTCCTACAGCATCCGCACGAAGAATCGAGTCTATGGAGCACAGGTCGGGCTTGATTTCCAGATGAACCCTACGCATTGGCTCAGCTGGGAGCTGTTTGGCAAGGTAGGCCTTGCGGGCAATGACACAAAGCAAAAGCAGTACATGGGTGATTACAACAACAGTGTGACATTGCGTCACTCGGAAAGGGAAAAATGGGAAATGCTTTTCTTTAGCGATGTGGCAGCGCAAATGGACCTGCACTTTCTAAGGTACTTTACGGCGCGCATCGGGTACCAGTTGATCTTTTGCTCCGGGCTTTCTTTAGCGCCTGACCAGATCAGCAAGAAAGTGGGAAGCCAGGCAGGCAAAAAAGACGACACCCATGGAAATGCGATCGTCCACGGGCTTTTTGCAGGTTTAGTGATTGGATTTTGATGATGCTAGGCAAAAAAAAGCCGGAGATGATTCACAGCACAGCACTGCATCCTTAAGGCTGCTACCTTCCGGTCCTGACCTGGTTCGGATCGTGCCATTCTATAAGATCCCCGGCATAATCGGAATGCTAACATTTTCTGTGTTAGCCCGCAATCCCTATTCTTTTCGAGTGACAAAATTTTTCTTTAAATTCATTGACATCTCTTCCGAATGCAGCTATTTAGTAAGAAGAACTGCTTGGTAGCTTCGATGAAAAAATTTGCTTACTTTCTTAGTCCATTTCTGGTTGCGCTGCCCTTGAATGCAGACGTCGCTTATGCGCAGCTTTCCAGTCTTCAAAATCAAATCCCTTCTTCGTCGCGCTCAAGACCCATTCAGATGGAAATTGTCCACGAAATGAAGAATTTTGAGCTGGGGCCAAAGAAAGACACCTTGATTGTTAAAGAAGACGGGGTCTATTTCTTCATTGCTTCAGGTCAAATCGGATCGTTGCAGAACAATGCGACGGGGAATGTCGATCTATGGTTTGTCAAAAATGGAATAGGAATTTCCGATTCTACGCGAAGAGAATCCTTGGATAAGAATAACTCCGCCGGACTTGCTATCTCCCAGTTTGTTACCACTCTATCCGCAGGGGATACGATTGCAACCCATTTTGCGACAAGCCGTCCTCTTTTAGGTCTTGTTACGATTGAACCCGATGGGGAGCCTAAGATTGCCAGTTTCCTTTTTTCTATTTTTAAACTCAATCCGGAGGGTGAGCTCCAATGATTAAACAAACCCTTTGCCTTTTTATCACCGCACTCTTTCTGAGTTTGCCTATTCACTCAACTCCTGACACCGCCTACGCTCAGCTTTCGAGCCTTAAAACGCAGATCCCGTCTTCTACCAAGCCCGCCGTTCTGATCATGGATAGCGTCGATCTTCTTCATAATTTTGAGGTTAGTCCCAAGAGAGACAAACTGATCACAAAAGTGGGCGGCGTTTATTTCATCATTGCCTCGGGTCAATCCGCGTCGATGAATAAAAGTGACGCAGGTTACATGGATTTATGGTTTGTGAAAAACTCTCAACCTATCCCCAACTCCAATTGCCGGATGTCCGTCGATAATCCCGTTTCAAATTCCGTGTTGATCACCCAATTTCTCATCAGTCTGGCCCCAGGAGATACGATCGGAACAAATTTTTCAGCCAATGCACCTTCGCTAGGGTTCGTTTTTACACAGCCCGATAATGAGCCTGCAAATACAAGCTTTCTCTTTTCCATTTTAAAAGTCGAATGAGGTGACTATTGCGCTTACTCAAACGCACTCTCTACTTCTTTAGAAAAATTCAAGTTCACATCGTTACAATCTTCTTTTTGCTGATCAGCTTTTCGTCTCTCATCATCATTTTCTTCAACTACCATCGAAACTATGAAGGAATACACGATTTGTCTGAGGAAATCATTCAGCAGGTGAGCGGTGGCCTCATCGATAAAATGAACAGCGTGACGCGCCAAACACAACTCCTCGCAGAGGCGACGCGCGGAGTGATTATCAACCGAGAAGATCCTGCAAGCAATATTCCGGTGCTTGCTCCCTATCTCATCAACATGCTCAAGTATAGCCCCATGGTATTTAGCGTAGGGGTAGCGACTGTCGATGGTTATTACCTTGCAGTTATCGATATGGCCTTAGCTGGGCTCTCTCACTACTATTCTGACCCACAGAAAGCATTGCCAAGGGGGGTCAAATATGCGGTCCGGATCATTAATAATAATACCTCGCCTTCTACAGAAACCTGGCAATATCTCGGGACAGATAAACAGGTTTTGGCTACTGACACTATTAATCCTTCCTCCTACGATCCCAGGACAGATCCTTGGTTCACCCGGATGAATGATTGGCCTTCTGTGCAATGGGCAAACTCTGTTCTTCCTCGAGGGGTGAATAAATATCAATCCTCTGAAGAACCTGGGATTACTGTCTCCGTGCCCGTGTATAATCGCGATAATACTTTTGTAGCGATGATTGGAACGAACATCACTCTCAATTATCTTTCCAATTACATTACGCATCAGCAAATTGGTAAATCGGGTCAAGCCTTCATTCTGGATTCCGAGGGAAAGCTATTGATTCCCATTCCGAGCAGTTTAGATCCCGCTTCTTTAGAGCTCGCACAAACATTGATCCCTTCCGCCTATAAGCAATACGAAGAAGATGAAAAAGAGCACTTCTTTTTTAGGGAAGGTAAAACGGAATACATCATCCATGTTCAGGACTTTCCCATTTCTCTCGATGATGAATGGATCGTCGTAATCGCTGTCCCTTTTTCGGACTTTTTCGCGAGGATTCTCACCACACAAAATGCTACCATACTGATCTCACTCACTATCTTGATCATTTTTTCCATCCTGGTCTTCTTTTTCTCAAAAAGGATATCCGTTCCTATCGTCCAATTGGCAAGAGAAGTCGATAAAATCACCCACTTCGACTTTAGAGGCAAATTTTCTGTGAAGTCAAACATTCATGAGATCAAGATCCTAGATTCTTCGATTGCAGCGCTTCGCGTGGCTTTGGAATCCTTTGGAAAATATGTTCCGAAGGACGTTGTGAAAACGCTAGTCGAAGAGCATCAAATGATTGAACTTGGAGGGAAGAAGATCGTTCTACCGATCCTGTTCACAGACATTACCGATTTTACCGCAACCTCAGAGGGAATGACCAGCGAAGAGACCATGTCTTCGCTTTCCCTCTATTTCGATACGCTTTCGAAAATCATTTTAGAATCGCAAGGAACGATCGATAAATATATTGGCGACAGCGTCATGGCATTCTGGGGAGCGCCACGCGCAGTTAGCGACCCCATCAAAACGGCTTGTGTCACTGCGCTACGCGCTCATCGCGCATGCAATTTAGAAGCTAAGGCCAGAGGGCTTCCTGAATGGAAGACGCGGTTTGGGATCCACTGCGGTGAAGTGATTGTAGGGAATATTGGAACGAGCGAAAGGATGAACTACACCGTCATCGGCGACGCCGTCAATACAGCATCACGGCTCACAGCGATCAACAAAGAGTACCACACCTCGATCATCATCAGTGACGCCGTTCACAAGAGCATTGGCGATGGCTTTGTGACGCGTCCTTTAGACTTTGTCGCAGTCAAAGGGAAAAAGATCAAGCTCACCATTTATGAGCTCGTAGGCATGAAAGAAGGGGAATTTGTGCCAACCCCCGATCAGATTCAACTCTGTGAGGACTTTACTCAAGCCTATGTAGCGCTTCTAGAAGGAAGACAGGAAGAAGCCAAGCAGAAACTCATTGCCCTCTCAGAACGCTTCCCCGATGATATCCCCACCCAAATGCTCCTGAAGCGCTTATACCTGAATCGGCCATAGACTTGGATTTTTCCATCTAACTTTGCGTTCATTCTCGCCAGCTGGCATAAAGATGGCGGTCTGAGCTCCACGCCCTATATAAAAGAATTCGTGACATAAAATCCAAGTCTATGGCCTCTTCAGGCAGGGCACAGGACATTATAAAATTTTATAAAATCTGAAGAAGTGCCTCTTTTTCATAAGTCGGGGGTTCCGGAGAGCACTTCGTGTCACTCTCAAGAACCCCCTGCTAGCCCCCTTGAGACTCAGCTTGCTTCGCCAAATCACATGCTCGAAGACGGGGTGGGTCCCTACCCTACCCCGCCGCCCTTCCGGGCTC
>JAJPIB010000064.1 GCA_021324995.1 Chlamydiia bacterium
AACCAAATTTTCAGTCACGTTGGGTATACCCCTATTTCTAATAGTGGCGACGATTCGATCGCGCCAATCGCGGGAGCTTTCGCTTCGGTCCTAAACCAAATTTTCAGCCACGTTGGGGATAGAGGCATTTCTTAGTTTTCACCGTTCGCAGGTGAGTGTGAAAGTGTAGATCAGCAGGATCTTTTGAAGCTTTGCGCGTGAGCAAGTATAGGGGTGCTATGACTGATTAAGAAGAAATAGCTCCTGAGGCACCCGACTTTGACCTTCTTCTATAGGAAGAAAAAATGCCTGCATTAATGAAGAATTTGAGTCTACTACATATTGAGAGAAATCGGTGAAACCAGCTTCTCGAAGCAAATCTTCATCTGTGAAAAAGCATCCTGTGCATTGCCGAGAGTCGCGTATAGCCAATTCATAAGCAGCATCCCCCATAATTGATGGCCATCGGCTGGATGCATGCACTTTTGATAAAAAGTGATCTTTGATTGTCTGAGTGGCAATCGTGGTCTTTGGCCAAAGAGAATTTACTGCAATTCCATCTTGTTTAAATTGTTCAGCCATCCCTAATGTACACATGCTCATGGCATATTTTCCCATGGAAAATGCCAAATGATCTTTAAACCAATAGGGATCCAAAGTGAACGGAGGAGAGATGTTGATGATGTGTGGATTAGCGGCCTTTTTGAGGTAAGGATGACAGGCTTGACTCAAAAAGAATGCAGCGCGGGCACTCGTTGCTACTACCAAGTCAAATTGCTCTGGAGATGTATCCAAAATAGTCGTAAGGCAAGTTGCGCTCGTATTATTGACTAGAATATCAATGCTACCGAAACGAGCAACTGCTTGATTGACTGCTTCCTTTATTGCATTATGATCAGATACGTCGGTGTGAAGAGCTAATATTTGTCCGCCAGCTGCTATAATCTGGTCTGTTGTGTTTTCAACTTGTGCTTGGGAATCCTTGGTCAAAATTACGATATTAGCCTTGGTAGCGGCATAACGTAGTGCGATGGCTTGGCCAATCCCACGGCTACCACCTGTGATAATTATGGTCTTTCCTTGAAAATCCATCGTAACTCCCTAAAATTTAGCCAATGTTATCAAGGATATGCAATTTTTCTCATTTAAAAAATCTTGCGCAAATGGTACGATATATCGTACATGTCAAGTTTGGGACTATCATGAAGCGATTTGCTTTCTATGCAACTGAAGAATACAAGGAGTGGTTAAAGACGCAGACCCTTAAGTCCCAACGGCAAATTTTGGACAGATTGTTCAAAATTGAAGAAGACAGTCATTTTGGTCATCATAAATATTTAGAGGAAGATGTTTGGGAATTAAAATTCAATGATGGTAGGCGTGTTTATTACGGTTTTATAAGAAAATCCAACATCATCCTTTTGTTAGGAGGTAATAAAAATGGGCAAGATAAGGACATCAAAAAGGCGACAAAAATCTTTAGGAAAATCACGGAAGGTTAATCTGGATAAAGTAAAAGGACTCACTCGTGTGTCTCCTTTAAAGGAGCTAGTCGATCCTCAACAGACAGCCTTGGCAATTCTAGAATGTTTGCAAAACAACGATCCAGAAGGAGCCATGGAAATGATCACTATTTATTTGGATGCTTTGAATAAAACACGTCTTAGGCGGAAGGCAAAATTATCCAAATCGACGATGTATTCAGCCTTAAAACACCGTAATCCAACCATCAAGACCTTAGCGAAAATCATGCATGCCTCAACGCATTGATATCGGTCTTATATCGCGGTGCAAAAACGGTGCAGCGAACTTCTACCTGCACCCATATTGCCCCGTACAACCCAGTTGCTCTTTTGATGTTTACAATCATATGCATAGAAGTTGAATAGCGCGGGTTATACCCAACGTGACTCAAAATTTGGTTTAGGAGCTTTCGCTTCGGTCTTAAACCAAATTTTCAGTCACGTTGGGTATAATGTCGATTAGGATCGCAGGTGATGCGAGAAATGCCATGTCTCACATCTTTTTTTCCAAAATTGATCAATAAGCCTAGTTTGATCCCTGTTAGGCGCAAGTAGGTAAAGAGTTGGGCCTGATAGAACGCATAGTCTCTTTCTGTTGCTTTAACCTCGATCACCACCTTATTGTCTACGACAATATCAAGATAGAGTGGCTCACGAACAACGATTCCTTTGTAAAGAACTTGAACGGGCAGCTGCTTTTGGCTAGGGATTCCTTTTAAAGACAGCTCATGGCACAAAGCAGCTTCGTAGACACTCTCGAGAAGCCCTGGGCCTCCCAAATTGCAGTGTACTTCAACGGATGCATCGATGATTTTTTCAAACAACTCTTCTTCCATGCCCGATAATGATTTAAAAAAATTGAATTTTTCTCAAAACAAAAATGCTTCGAAGAGAACTTCTTTTTGAGAACCCACTCCAGTTTGACTTCGGTGTCCATTGGGAAGACATGTTTTCTTAACCGCAGCACCCTGTTCATAAACAAGATTGCCTCCAAGAAAGCCAACAATGACTAAAAAAACGCTTGCACTTGTATAGAAAAGAGCTATTAAGGTCGTTAGAATCCTAAGATTTTTAAATGATTTCTGTATCCACCACTTAGTAAAGTCTAAAACTAAGGCAGCGGAGAACAGGCTAGCTGTGGAATACGCGAAGCCGCTGTGATAATCCAGAATGTTTTCATTGCAGAGCGCATTTCCAACAACGTCTGCAGCAATTTCTCCTGTGATGACTGCTAACCATGAAAAGCAAACGCCAAGAATAAGAAAGCTCCAGGCGATAGAAAGGGACAGCTTTTCAAAGGAGCTCTTGCGTAGAAAATAGTGACTGAGTCGCAAAGCAGAGCCTAGCAATAGCAAAGCCAAAGGAAAATGAATAACAATAGGATGAAAAAGTTCAGTTCGCATATTTGTGATCATACTGGTGACACTTGAAAATTGGATAATCTGCCGCCTTCGACGCTGGCAAAACTGCAACTTTCAATTCGATCACTGTATATTGGATGGTCTAAAATTGATCAAGCCGCGATTGGAGATCCGAAGGATTAAGAGTTTGCCACGAAAAAAATTTTGGAGCGAATACTTTGACTAAAACCGGTCCTGAATCATTTCCTGCATAGAACGATTTTCATCACAGGTTTTTTTCTGGATTATGATAAGCTTCTTGTTTTTTAACAAATTATGAGGGGACTATGGCTACATCAGCAAATGCATGTGGGAACATTCGCTTGAATTTTTATTGGACTGGTGAACGAGAATTGTGTGGGGGATTATCCAAGGGTGGATACGATGTTTGTGAATTAAAGCTAAAATTTAATGAGGATCAAAACGTTCAATATGTAGTAAGCCTTCCTGAAGAAGGGCTATTTAATCGCACTGCTATAAAACTGCCCTTTACATTGATACATGATCGCGGCGAGATTAGGATGCCACTCACGGGTTTAAGGGTTAGAAATGTTAATAGACAAACTCTAGATGCATTAGAAATACCCGTGGAAAAAATTAGACACCTAACGATCAAAGCAGGAATCCTGCAAATAAGTCCGGATGCTGGTCCTACAATCATGGATGTCTCTGGAACGTTGACTCAAGAAATGCGCGCTTTTAAAACGTACGAGGAAATTGAATTGGCAATTCCTACAGAATTGAAAGAGAACGGAACGTATGGGGTTATTTTTGGATCGACCTCTACAGCTGGAAGTTATTCATTTTCAGCTTCGTTTCAAGAAGAAAAGCCATCAGGATGTTAGGGGTATTTTTTTCTTACTTCCACGATGGTGCCGGTTAGGCATTTTGTTTTAAGCAGCGTAAGGACTTCAGTTGCTACCTCTTCGGGAGTCAGAAGGGTCGAAGGGTTCTCATCGGGAAAATTATCGATGCGCATCGGAGTATGTGTGCGCTGCGGAACCAGCACATTCACTTGAAGATCTTCCCTTTCTTCTGCAAGCGCCTGCGAAAAGTTTACAATGGCCGCTTTAGAACTGCTATAAATAGCGAAATTTTTTCTTCCGCGTGCATAACTTGAAGAAGCGATATTGATGATGTGAGCGCCTTTTTTCAAATGCGCACATTTACAGCTATAGATGACTCCTGTGAGATTAGTGGAGACGAGTGAATCGATCTCTTTTGAGGTTAATTGGTTTAGCTGTTTATTTTTCAAAAGACCCACGCTGTTGATCAATCCATCGATTTGGCCGAATTTTTGAAGAATTTGATCGAAAGCTAAGGAAGTGCTCTCGTAACAGGTGAGATCGACAGAATATTCCTTTGAAGAACGCGACAAAGCAATCGGAATTGCGCCTTCAGCTTCAAGAAGACGGCATAGCGCGGTCCCTATCCCTCCGGTCCCGCCGGTGACGACAATCCGCTTGCCTTGCAAAGAGTTGAATTTTGTGAGGGAAGAAGAGCAGACGTTTTTTAATCGAAGGATTTGCTCTGCCAAAATGAGATCGAGCTCCGAGGTGATTTTAATATTTTCCTCACTGCCTTCGACAATGGAAATAGGATGGCCATCGCGGAGTGCGAGTGAGCAGTCGTCGGAGTTATTAAAAACGCCGGCATGTTTAGCTTTAAGATGGGCGTTTAGAATTAAAGGATAACTAAAGCTTTGAGGCGTCTGGCCGCGCAAATATTCTGCTCGCAGGGGAATAGTAGAGATTTTGTTACCCTGGGGGGCGTGAACGAGCGTATCTGCCGATGGGATGCAGGTATCGACTGCGCCGGTGACCAGAGCCGCCGCAATATTTTTTTCCAAAATTTCGGGGGTAACAAAAGGACGTACGGCGTCGTGAATCGCGACAAAATGCGTATCTGCTCCGCAAGCGAGAAGACCATTTAAAGAAGATTCTTGGCGAGTTGTCCCACCCATCACAATTGAAATCTGAGCGCTGTAGCACGCAATATCGTCTTGCACGCTTTTTATCCATGCTTGCGGGCAAACGAGAAGGATTTCTTCAAATAGGTTTGAAGCGAGGAAAGTTTCTAGCGTATAAAGATAAACTTTTTTGCCAGCCAATCGGTGGAATTGCTTTGGCGTCTCGCTGCCGAAGCGCTCGCCTGTTCCCCCCATAAGAAGGATAGCTTTAATGTTTGGGTTCAAAATAGCCAGCAATATTTGTTAATATTGCTGCTCATTCTACTTCTAAAACAATTTCGAATCAATTAGGAGCTTCAATTTTAAGGATGACTCCTTCCATATTTTTATGGAGAAACTCTGCTCTTTTACGAGAGATTTCTTGGGGCTCTCCGAGTTGGGGTTCTGCTAGCATATGAAGCAGATGTGCCCGTCGGCATTGAAAAAAAAGAGTGTTGAGTTTGGCATCCGTAATGCCGCCGATCCAATCGAGGTGGAGGCCGAGTTTCATCAGACTCAGAGCATCGAGCGCCTCCTTGATCTGCAATTGGTACGAGTGGAGGAGTAAGCCAAAAGCTCTACTTACCCGATCTTTGATTAGAGGTATATTTTCTGTTTGAATATGGGTGCGCAGTGCTTTTTCAGCCGCCATGAGCTTCATCGCTGTGGAATGGACACTATGAATGATGCTTTCTTCGTTGATGCCAAGACTGAAGGCATTGCTAATGATCACGAGATCGCCAATGATCTCTTCGAGATTCCCGCTAATTCCTGCAGCGGATATTCCCTCTTCTTTTTGCTTGAGCAAGGTCTCTTTCAGTTGGCCGGTTTGCACTAGAGCGGGAAGGTGGAGATAAGCCTTGACTGTGAGGCCGGTTCCACAAAGATAGGGTTCTGATGTTAGGTATCCGAACTTTTGAGAAAAAGCAAAGTTCACCGCGTTTCCTATTTCTGTTTCGATTTGACTCAGTGTATTCCACGACCTTTCCCAGCCTCCGTCGCAATCCGTCAGTTGAACTTGCAAATGATTTTGAATATTCAGTTCAGCAAGAAAATGGCCGCTTTCGTCGACGACAAAGCCTTGTCCTTCAGCAGCATTTTGAAAGTTTTCAAAACATAAGAAATGTTCATAGATAAACTCTTTATCTATCGTGCTTATTTCTGATGCTTTTAAGGCCATTGGATTGCGCAAAAGGGAAGACTTGAGCAATTGATCCTGCAGGGTAGAGCGGATTTGCTCGGATTGCCGATCATCCATTTTAGAAGGGAAATTGAATTTAGCCAGATTCCGATGCAAGAGAAAAGAAGTCGCGAGCCAGACCGGATTGATTTCTTTTTCCCAAGGAGTATGAGCGAGAAGTGCTTCAGGCAGCTTACTTTTTTCCGTCATCTGTCAGCCCTTTGATTTGGTCGCGTATCCACGCCGCCTGCTCATAGTTTTCCTTTTTTAACGCTTCATTGAGCGCTTCATTAAGACTTGTCAATCTACTCGAAGAAGGGATAGTTAAAGGTTTATTAGGAGATTTGCCTAGATGCAGAGTTTGATTTTTCATAGTAGGGAATTCTTTTTTTATCCTTGGTGGAACTTTATCCGCTGCAATCATTTCAGAAATGATTAAGTCAGAGAATACGGAGTAGCATTCGCTGCAGCCAACAGGGTTTCCCATTTTGATCGATTCCATTGATGTGCGACAATTCCCACAGAATAAGCCGGTCTCTTTTTCGTTACTGCCTTCCAATCTCGGGGGAGTTTGCCCATGAAGCCTGCTTTGAAGCACTGGACAGTCGGAGCACATTTCCGTACAGATCATTGATTTATCAACGATTTCCTTATAAATCACTGTAGTCGGCTTCTTACAGTGGCTGCATTCTACTGGCCGATCAACCATCTCTCCTCCACCTTCTCAATCGAACAGTATAAAATCTGTGATGACATTTCAATATAATATTTACAATTCTGGTTGAGAAAGCACGCTTAGAGGAGATCTGTGGTGGACAAAAAAAAGACAATTCGCTTATAGTAAAAATTGTTTTTTAACATTTTTTGGAGAAGGATCCCCGATGAAGAAAATGGCAATTTGTCTGAATACGCTTTTGGTAATTTTCGGCTTTTCTTCAATGTCCGCTGCGCCAGCGCCATTACCTCCTCGCTCTGCCACTCCCGCGCAAGGCC
Source organism: Chlamydiia bacterium (assembly GCA_021324995.1). GTDB lineage: Bacteria > Chlamydiota > Chlamydiia > Chlamydiales > Rhabdochlamydiaceae > CAJCIW01. Next base: position 7,024 of record JAJPIB010000064.1, read on the forward strand.
AAACGCCAGTCACTATGGATTGTAGCCATCTTTCCCAAGCAGAGCAGAACTTTTCTGTTCAGATCATGAATCCTAAAAATAGAGAAGCATTTTGCTCTGACTTTACGATGCAGCAAAGGCAACAGGCCATGCAGCTCGTTGGCCAACCGGACTCGTCTGGAAATATCATGAACGCCGATCAGGCGGTTCAAGAAGTCATGGAATCGGGAACAATGGTTCCCATGACGCAACAAAACATGAACTCATCCCGCGGCGGATGTCCCGTTAAATAGACAATAACTCACTAAAGGAGATAAAAGATGAAAAAAAATCTATGGATTGCACTTGTTTTTAGCGCTTTGGCAGGGAATGTGTCTTTAGTTGCTGATGCAGGGATGGACACTCAGATTGAAGCTAAAGCAGTCGCTCTTTCTTCCGATGAGCAAGCTTTTGCAGCAAAATTGAACGATCAAAATCGTAAAACATTTACTAGCAAACTTACTGTCGATCAAAGAAAAGCGGCAATGGTTGCTGTAAAAAATGGTGCTAACGCAGATGAAGCTGTTCAAAGAATGCTTGCTGCAAGAGAGATCAAAGAAGGCAATTTTGTCGCATCTAGCGATGAAGTAGAAAACGCCGCTGAAATCTCAGAAGGAACCCAGCAGTAAATTCGATAAGCCCCTCTTTGAAAAAAAGGGGCTTTGACAGATCCTTATCGCTTTATGACAGGAACGAAGCGCATTGCATTGAGTGTTGGTTGGTTTTCTATCTCTCCAGTTCTTTTCAATACTTTCGAAAACATTAAGTAAAGTTCCAATCCCTGATCAGCTCCGTTGATTTCTACAATCCCATGATTGGGATCGAAGAAAAATCCAAGATCATTGCTGATTTTGATATAGGCAGTGGCATGCTTTGGCACATGTGCTCTATAAGCGCCTGGCGGTAGATTTTGTATGTTGCGGATCATTTGTTGTGCATTTGATTTCCACTCGGAACAGGAATTGTTGATAATTTCATTATAGACCTGACCTGGAGAATGTATATTTTGAGTGCCGATCTTTAACCCAAGGAGTTTTCCTTTGCAGAGATACAGGCTTTGAAGAAGAGTAGGGTCCATCCCCCCTCCTTCGACAAATTGCCTCCCTAACGCTCTCATATGGCTGCGCGGATCAGAGAATTGATCTTTTGTGTTCAAGTAAAGATAGATAAACCAGTCGCTCATTCCTCGACAGATACCCTTATGGGGATCAAACTTTAGCTCGTGTGCGACACTGCAAAAAGTTCTTTTTTTTACCCGAGGATCTGTAATCTGGCTTTCTGGAATAGAGGGATGTGAATTAAAAATGCGCGCGTTCCCCCTGGGCTGATTAATAGAGTCTTTTAGCCAGAACAATTTTGTGGAGTCGTTCGTATAGCTATTGAATCCACCCTTTAGGAAGTAAACATTTCTTTTCATTTGTTTTGAAAACCTACACGCACCTAGTCCCAAGGCTATTGTTGATACAATGTTCAAAACCATTGCGAGAAGATAGCGAAAAGGAGCCGTCGCGATCTGACAGACTTTCCATTTGCAATCGAGGTTTGCTCCATAAGGAATGTAAACTTTCGTGCTCGTTTTATTTTTTCTGCTAAGGACTTCGTTGATTGCCTCGGATGAGGAGAAAAAATTTTTCAGATTATTGTAGGAATGAAGGACGGATGCATCCCAGACTCTTTGTTGCGTTGTCATAGTAGTTTTTCTCTCTTTATGAAAATAATAATTTGTTAATGTGTGAATTATATGATTTTATGTTTTATTAAGCAATTGCAATTGTAACTAAGTTGTAATTAAATTAATGACATATTTAAATTTAAAATAAATAAATTAATTTTGGATTGCTGGGTAAGAAAAGAGGAAGAAATGGGTCACGTTCAAACCAAAATGGCATAAAATGCTGGCTTCAATGGACCGGGTCGTCTGATAAATCGTTCCATAGATTACGCTGGCGACGAAAACCAGACATAAAAAAGGAAGGTTTGCGACCCAAATGAGATGAAGCAGGGTAAATAGCATAGACGCAGCTAGGATGCTCCCCAGAGCTGCCATTTGCGTTTTTCCAAACCAGCGATAAATCTCGCGCTGAACAAAGCCGCGGAAGAAAGCTTCTTCAGGAATACAAGCAAAAAGCAAATTATCGATCAGCCATAGAAAGATGATAACGGGAATTTTGGGATCCCACTTGACAAGGCCGAGATAAAGAGAGAGTCCCATCATGATAAAGATGCCTACTAAACTCATCGGAATGGCCCATTTGAGCATCTTGAGAAGTTCTCTCTGGGATTGGATCAGCGGAATAGCGAGAGCAAGTACAAAGATTCCGATGAAAGGTTTATCAAAGTTCAGCCAGAGGTTATAAGGATAGGCACCCGGGCTGAGCTGCATCTTTGAAATCACATTCCAATTGTGGAATCCCGGCAAAAAATGAAAGGCGAGCGCAAGAGAAACCAAAACAGCTGTTCCAAATAAGAGAAACCGTGCTCCTCTGCTGATTTCTTTAATGAGAAAATAATGGCAGAAAAATAAGATCAGTACAGGAATCAACGAGATCCAGTTAACGATTTTTGCTTCGAAAGCGAGGATGTAGGCGATGAGTAGGAAAGATCCCCAAAGCCAAGGCGTCTTGCGGACCCAGAGGCTGATAAAGCTCATGCCAAAAGCAAAAAAACATAGGGCGCGAATGGGGTTGCTCCATAATTGAATATAAGAAAATGCGTTTTCTGACATGGGACATCCTTTTCTGAAAGACTATAATAATTTTACATCAAAATTGGCTAAGGGATAATTTCATGATTCGAAAAAAAGCAGGGGAAGTCGAGTGGCTCGAGTTTGAAATTTTTTCAGGCGAACCGAAACTTGTTCACGGTATTTTTTTGCGCCATGGAGGAGTGAGCATAGGGCCGTATTCGAGCTTAAATCTTGGAAATTCTGTAAAGGAGGAAAGTTCTAGTATTGAAGAAAATCGCCGGCGCGTCTTGGAGGCGTTGAACATTTCACAGTATGCCTTTTGTCGCCAAGTTCACAGCGATAGTATTGCAATTGTCGAAAAACAATCGGGTCTTATCGGAGAGGGCGATGCGATGGTGACGCAGCAGCTTGATTTAGGCTTAATGATCCTTCATGCGGATTGCCAGGCAGCGATCATTTATGACCCTATCCATGGAGCTTTAGCCAATGTGCATTCGGGTTGGCGCGGCAACGTCAAAAACATCTATCGCGCGACTGTTCAGAAAATGGTGAAAATCTTCGGATCCAAGCCGCAAGATCTTCTCGTAGGCATTTCACCCAGCCTTGGGCCAGACAATGCTGAATTTAAAAACTATCGGGATGAATTTCCTCAAGCATTTTGGGAGTTTCAGGTAAGGCCAGAATATTTTGACCTTTGGGCGATCGCGAGGTATCAACTCGAAGAATGTGGGATTCTTTCCCATCATATTCAAATCGCTGAAATTTGCACTTTTGCCAATCCCCAGGACTATTTTTCTTACCGCAGAGATTATCGCAAAGATAAAACCATTGGGCTCCATGGCACTCTTGCCATGATAAGGGTGTGTTAATGGATTTTTCCTGAAGATGAGGTTATGCAACAAGTCATTTTCGGGAGAGTTTATCGTCAAAGAAAAGAATAGAGCTCTTTGCAATTTCATCGTGGAGTTTTTTGCGGTCGATGGAAGCGGGATCCTCGCAATACCTCGGATCTAGAAACCGTTTGCCTATAGCATTGGCACGGGCGAGGAAGACATAGTGGGTTGCCTCTCCTGGAAGAATCTTAAGGGTAGAGCGAGCGATCTTTGAGGCAAAGATTCGAGCATTTTTCTCTGTAGGTACAACATGGTCTGTTTCTGGAGCGACAATAAAGACAGGGATATCGATTTTTTCAAGACTACTTTGTTCAAACATCCAGCCCAGAGCAGGAGCCATGACCATCACGACAGAGATACGCGGATCGCGAAGAGATCCAGCAGCTTCCTTGAAATCGATTTTTTCGAAAAGATCGGGTGTAGCGATTCCTGCCAGATCAGCCGTTGCATTTTCTTTCACGCATTCGGAATTTAGGTCCATTGCCTCGGCTCCCGCTATCCAAATTCCAGTGGCTCCTCCTAAGGAATAGCCAACAAACCCAATCCGATTGAGATCGATATGCTCCTTAAAGGAGGAGTTGCTGAGCAATTGATCTAGGACAAAAGAGATGTCTTTAGGCCTTTCCCAGGGTTTTGCATAAGCTTCAGGAATTTTATTGTTCCAGGTATTTCCAAAGTGATCCATGGCAGCAACAATATATCCATTGGCTGCAAAAACCTCTGCAAGCCAAGAGATATTATAACGATCGCCGCCACTTCCATGGGACATCATAATTAAAGGGTATTTGCTTTTCTTAGTGCTGAGAGCCGCATCTCTGGCCTCGTCGCAACGGAGCCAAAATCCTGGAGGAGTTTTTGCCGGGCTTTCCGGATCGACCGGATACCACACCTCTGTGACGACAGGGCGGTTGCGCTGAGAATCGAAGAAGTTAAATGTAGTGATGCCCGTTTTTTGGGGTTGTAAGACAATCGTATTGAAATATTTGCCAAGGTTTAATCCCCCGCTAAATGGAATAATTAAAATGGCTAGGGGGGCGGCAAAGTAGAAGATCCATTTAATGCGTCTTTTTAGCATAATGCTTAACCGAATCGATTGTTTTATGTGTTTATTTAATTAAATAGCATGATCTTTATATATTTAAAAGGTTTTTGTAGATTTTCAGCAGCAGCTCAAAAAGAATGTCGCAAAATCCCTTGTGCTGATTTTATGTGATCATTATGCTACGAAATAGTGTGCCCAAAAAACAACGGGGGCTGGATCCCCGAGGTCTACTAGAACAAGAGAGTGCGGAAGCTCTCTGCAACCCCAAGGTGTGCCTTGTTTATACTCCACGTGACTGAAAATTTGGATTTAAGACTGAGCCAAAGCCCTGGGATTGGACGATCGAATCGAGCCCCTATTTCTAATAAGGGCGACGATTCGATCGTGTCAATCGCGGAAGCTTTCACTTCTGTCCTAAACAAAATTTTCAGTCACGTTGGGTATAAGTTCATAACCTTTATTTTTTCCCTTGTCGTGTGTGCATCGGGATATCTTCATGCGGAAGAAGTTGCCGACCCGACTTCTGAGCGAAAAACAATCCTCGTTCTTTCGAGTGTAGGCGGCGGAGGGCATATCACAGCTTGCAATACATTAGAGACGCTTGTAGGACATGAATATGACCTCAAGGTCGTTTATCCTATCAACCAGCTGAATATTTGGGGGGTTCCCTCGTGCGAGCAATTCTATAATTCGCTATTGCGCAACGGGTGGATCCGATCGATGAACTTTATTGTCAGACATGTCTGTCCTCCTGTTTTTCGCTCGCGCTTTGTCAAAATCGAAAAAATCATCGGATCCTACATCAACAATTTCAAGCCTGATCTCGTCATTTCGCTGATCCCCTTCATTAACTATCCCGCTTCTGAAGCTGCCAGAAAACGCGATCTTCCCTTTCTGCTCATCACAACGGATAACGATCTGCGCAACTGGGCATTTGAAATGGAAAGGATCAAGCATCAGCAGATGAAGGTGACCATTGGTGAGGATTTGCCTACAACGCGCGATGTACTTTTAAGAAAAAAAATTCCAGCCGATGCGATTGAGACGATTGGCCTTCCCTTAAGACCCGATTTTTTAGCCCAAAAGGATAAAAAGAAAATCCTTGAAGAGCTCAACCTACCTGCGAATAAGGAAATTATCCTCATCATGATGGGGGGAGTAGGTGGCGATATCGCTTATGAGTACGCAAAAAAGATCGGCAGCATGAACCTCGGCGCCCATCTTGTGGTGATCGCAGGACGAAACATCAAGCTCCAGAAAGAACTCGAGCAGTTAAAGCTCCATCCCTCTAACACACTGACGGCATTTGGCTATACAAATCGCGTCTCTGATTTGATGGCGGTGTCTGATCTGATCGTTACAAAGCCGGGACCTGGAACTATCAATGAGGCGATTGCGATGAAGCTTCCTATGTTGATCGACAATACTGCCATTTCCCTATTTTGGGAGCGTGCAAACGTCGATATCGTTCTCAAGTATGGAATTGGACAGAAGATTAAAAAATTCAGCCAAGTCAAAGAGATGGTCTCTTCCTATCTCAAAGATCCTTTGGTCAAAGAAAGGTCTCAAAGCTCTTTTGAAAAAGTCCCCGGCAATCAGTTCCATTTGCGCATTCCAGAAATCATTCATGAACTGATTGCATTAAAAGAGCTCAACGCAGCGTCAAAAGAAATCCCGGTAGAAGCAGAGACCTCTATCTTGATGACTTCAAGCGATTAATCATCCTTTTGGGCGGCTGTGAACCCACATCCCTTAATGATGCGGGGGTGTCCAAAATACTCAATGATTGGCCATTTGCGGCATACCGTGGGGCGGAGGAAATACTGTCCGCATGTCCCATCGTTTTTTAAATACCTGCACCCCATCACAAGCACACGCTTGCCCTCACTTTCAAAGGCTCCTGATCGCCTTTTGTAAAAACCTAGCACTTGCGTATTCCATACATAGAAAAGTTTTCCTAGAAGGCCTTTGTTTTCTGGCACGAGAATATAATGGCAACAGTTTCCACGCTTAAGACATTTCCCCTGTTTTTTAAAAGGAGGACGAATGAGCATTCTCGCAACCCTTTGAGCGGTTAAATCAATCAGGATAAAAGGAAGAAGGATGACGCGCAGCGGCCAACGAATGAAGCCTGGGAGCCATTGCTTAGGAATGCCCCCCGCAGGCTCAGGAGGAAGTTCCTCAGCGCTCTCGGCTAACACAAGGATTTCGTCGAGGCTTTCTTTGGAGGGTTCGGGCTGGTTATAAATTTTTAACATCGATTAAGGAGTATACCTTTCTATTTTCAAATATTCAAACCAAAAGACCTATTCGCTATAATCCTTCGAAAAGGCTTTGGCGAGAAGTGTCATGAAAAAAATTCTTTATTTTCTCAATCTCTTAATTCTCTTTACCCAAGCTCAGCTTCGCGCAGAAGTCATTGAGCATGAACATCCTGTCGTTATTCTCGGCGGGGGCGTCGCTGCATTAACTTCTGCCGTTTATCTTTCGAGGGCGGGAATTACTCCTCTTGTGATCACGGGACCCTCTATTGGAGGAACAATCACTCAGTCTTCGAATGTCCAAAACTGGCCAGGAGAAATCTCCATTTCAGGATCTGAGTTAGGAGAAAAAGTGAGACATCAAGCAGAAATGAATGGGGCTATCCTTCAGCCCGAAACAGTGGTCGCTGTGGATTTTTCCAAACGTCCTTTCCTGATCACAACTAAAAAGGTGATTGGGTCAGGAGAGGATTTGATGTACTATAGAGCTCACTCTGTCATTATCGCTCTAGGCTCAACGCCCAATTATCTCGGTGTCCCAGGAGAAGTAGAAAGCAATGGTCATTTATCTCCCGGAGTTTACACCTGTGCTGTTTGCGATGGCTCTCTTTTTAAAGACAAAGTCGTGGCTGTCGTCGGTGGAGGAGATAGTGCGCTGATTGAAGCGGAATATCTCTCTAATATTGCATCTAAAGTGCACATTCTTCTGCGCAAAGCCCAATTTCGTGCTGGAGAAAAGCAGAGGCTCAAAGAAATCCTCTCCAATCCTAAAATCCAGGTGCACTACAATACAACCATCAAACAGATTAAAGCTGAGCAAGGGCAATTGTCACGGCTCCTTGTGGAAGACTCCGATGGAAAAAACGCACGGGAGCTTTCCACCAACGCGCTTTTTCTCGCCATTGGCGCTCAGCCAAACACGGAACTATTCCGCAACCAGCTCGAACTCGATGCTGCGGGTTATATCGTTTTAAAAAAACATCAGCAGACATCCGTTGAGGGCATTTACGCCATGGGGGATGTCGCCGATCCCGAGTTCAAGCAAGCCATTTCAGCGGCAGGCGATGCTGCAAAAGCGGCTCTTCAGGCTCAGCAATTCCTCGCCTCCCACCCCGCCTCGGTTAAAAAACTACAGGCTCTAGCTAAGGCCGAAAAAGAAAGGGAAGTCAGAGGAGTGATCGATATCACCTCGAAAGACCAATTCCTCAAAGAATTGAAAAAAGCCCAAGGACCCATTTTCGCCGACTTTCACTCTACACACTGCGGCCCTTGCAAAATGTTTAGTCCGGTTTACGATGATTGGGCGAAGCATTATGGAAATAAGATCACTTTCCTAAAAATCAATGCTGAAGTTGCCCCAGAGCTCTTCAGAGATTATCTGATCCAAGCCGTGCCGACACTTCTTATCTTCGACCCCCAAGGCAATGTGATCCGAAAGAGCTGTGGATTTCATGAAATTTCAGAAGTCGACAGACGGCTAACTCTTATCAAAGCCCAAGCAGAGATTGCTCCTCATGACTTCAAGTAGCGATCGACTCGGGACAGCCATCCTGGCAGCCAGCGCTCTTCATTCCTTTCTGGAGGAGCATTGCTGACGCGTTCTCGAAGCAGCCGCTTTGCCGTCTCGGCAAATTCATTAATGGAGGATTGTGAGTTCAAAGCCATCTCTTCAAGCACTTGTTTCAGCCCCCACCCTTTCCCCGCGTAGCGCTCCGTTTCCACAAGACCAGTTCCTTTGAAATTGAGATAGTCGATCAGCGCAAATTTTCCCTGTGAAGTTTTCTTCAGATCATCGAGTTTTTTAAGAACGGTTTCCCTTGTTTCTTTATCCATGGACAATAAGATTTCAGGTAAAGCATTTTCAAAACGCCTCCCAATAAACCTTGCTTGTAGGGAAAGCGTTTTTGATAAAAGATCTTGTAACTCACTTTTCTTTGCATCCTGGACATGATTGGAAAAAGCATCCCTGGACTCCCAAGGACATTTTCCTAATGCCCAGCGAGGAACCTGAACCCCCCTTTCTTTAAGAAAGGCAAGAAGGCCTGGGAAAGTTTCCTCGTAAGGCCCCTGCGCATCCTTCGGGTACCAGATAAAGTGGCCGATTCCAAGAGACGCAAAGTTTTCTCCGACATTCCACCAAACGAGCCGATCTCTCTTGCTTCCACATTCATTAAGATAAATCCTCTTGCCAAAGCTTTCCGCTTCTTTCGAGGAAATTTCCATCGCAGATAAAGAGCAGCTTAAGAAAAAACATAGAAAAAAATAATGCATTGTTTAGACTTCCCTCTCTATGATTAAAATTTTTCTCTGTCTTTCAATATTTTGCCTTTTTTCGCGTCTTGATGCAAATGAATTGCCGCAGAAAGGATTTTTCACGCAACTAGAGCTTCTGTATTGGCAGGCAGAGGAAAGCGGTTTAAGCTATGCCCTAGAAAGCTCTTCATCAGACAATCTTTCTCATGCCAAAGCAAAAAACTTTGCATTTGAATGGGATGTCGGTTTTAATATCGGCTTAGGCTATCGCCTTCCTCATGATTGTTGCCAGCTCTTGCTTCAATTTACCTCATTGCAAACCCATTGCGATACGCTTAAGAAAACCAAAGAAGAGCGTTTCTTTTTCCCTCTATGGCTTGGTCTAGCACATTCTAATACACTTTTTGCAAGTGGATTAAAAGCGCACTGGCGGCTGCACTTTGGTCTGATCGATTTTCTTCTAGCAAAATCCTATTTTCCAGTTCCTGCCCTCGTTTTATCTCCCCAAATCGGGATCCGCTGGGGTTCAGCCAGACAAAAGTTCAATCTTATCTATCGCGGAGGCAATTTTCCCGAAGATGTTTCCGTCCGCATGAAAAACAAATTTTCGGGAGCGGGCCCTTTTGCAGGTCTAAAAATGGAATATATCTTTTCTCTTGGCTTCAGTCTCTTCGCTAGGGGAACTGCGAGTTTGCTCTATGGAGACTTTTATTTGCACCAAGATGAAGATACTTTTGAAAACAAAGAAAAGCTTCTGGGATTATGCTATAGCTATCACGCCTCTTCCCCCCTCTTGGAAAGTTCTGCAGGCTTGCAATGGGAGCGCTATTTTTCGAGCACTCTCAAGAGGTTGACACTTACTTTGGCTTGGGACCAACTTTTATTCTTTTCCCAGAATCAATTCGCCCGCTTTACAAGTAATGCTCAGTGGGGAAATACAATCGCCAACCAAGGAGATCTCTCCATCGCCGGGGGGCGTTTCCAAATCGCTTTTGATTTTTAAACCTTGGTTATTGCGAAAAATATTTCTTTCTTGCAAACTCTGCCGTTTAACTCAAAGAGATTAAATCAAAAAATAATGCGCTTAGATAGCATAAATGAACAAGCTAAAGGCTGTTTGGCTCTAGCCTTTCAAGATTTTTGGAATGCAGCCTTGCAGTATAGAGTATGGCTACACTTAGGCTGGGCAGAGGTTAAGCAGCGCTACCGCCGTTCTGTTATCGGCCCCTGGTGGATCAGCTTAAGTATGTTGATTTTCATCGTGATGATGGGGATTGTTTTTAGTAGACTGTTTCATCAAAGCCTCCATGATTATATTCCCTTTTTCACTTCTGGCTTTTTGTTCTGGTCATTCATTTCTGCAAGCGTGCTTGAATCTGCCGAAGTATTTAAATCTAACGGAGGATTTATCAAGCAGGTAAAGCTTCCTTTCCATCTTTATGTTTTTAAACATCTTGTCAGACAGGTCATTTGCTTAGGGCACAATGTCGTTGTCTACTTTCTAGTTTGTGCTTTTTTTAAGTTTAATCCGGGGATTATTTCTCTTTTCGTTATTCCGGGGTTCATCCTGTTTCTTTTCAATGTTTATTGGATTTGTTTTGTAGTCGCCTTAATTTGTGCGCGTTTCCGAGATATGATTCCAATCATCACTAGTTGCGTCCAAATCGCTTTCTTTGTGACACCCATCTCTTGGATGCCCAAGCTCCTGGACCAGAATCCTGCCCTTTTAAAATACAATCCCTTGGTTTATTTGCTCGATATCGTGAGATCACCCTTGCTTGGCTCTCTTCCATCAGTTACAAGCTGCTTGGTTACCGGATGTATGGCGGTTTTCGGTATGGTCATTAGCTTTGTTATTTTCTCTCTGGTTAGAAAATATATTGTACATTGGGTGGATTAGCTATGGCATGTGTTAAAATTGAAAATGTATCGTTAACTTATCCTGTGTACGGCACCAATGGGCGCTCCTTCAAATCGACATTGCTCAATGTTGCAACCGGAGGCCGCCTTCATAAGAATAGCGGTAAGATGTCCGTAGAAGCGCTTAAGGACGTTAGTTTCGAGCTCAAAAAAGGAGACCGTCTCGCTTTGCTCGGCCACAATGGCGCGGGAAAATCTACACTTCTCAAAGTTCTTGCAAATATCTATGAGCCCACTAAAGGGGTGGTAAACGTGCGAGGGAGCACGAATTGCCTTTTTGATATCATGATGGGAATGGACCATGAATTGAACGGCTATGAAAACATCATGATTCGGGGTATGATCTTGGGTTTATCTAAGGTCGAAATCAGAAAAATCGTCCCTAAAGTGGAAGAGTTCTCTGAACTTGGCGATTTTTTGAAAATGCCGATCAAATCCTATTCTGCTGGAATGAAAATTCGTTTAGCATTCGGTATTATCACAAACGTCTATTCGGAAATTTTGCTCATCGATGAAATCGTCAATGTCGGCGATGCCAATTTTATTCAGAAAGCAAAAGATCAAATGAAAAATCTTGTGCATCAGTCTGAATATATGGTCTTATCCACTCATGACACAAGTATTGTAAAGGAGTTCTGCAATAAAGCTATTCTGCTGAAAGAAGGGCAAGTAAAATATTTTGGTCGCGTAGAAGAGGCTCTTAAGTTATATCAGTGATTTTTGGATCGGTAACGACCAGAGAAAATTTTTTGAGACTCTTAATTCGGTAATTGCATGAAAAGTACAATCACGACGATCATCCCTACATTTCGGCGCCCTCAGTTACTGGAGAAGGCAATTTTAAGCGTCCTTGATCAGACTTACCATGGCTTTCAAGTGTGTGTTTATGATAATGCATCCGGAGATGAAACGGAAGCTATTGTTAGAAACTTAATGAAGAGAGATAGTCGGATTACTTACTATCGCCATCCAGAAAATATCGGAATGATGGCCAATTATGAATTCGCTTTGTCTAAGGTGGACACTCCTTTTTTCTGTCTTCTTTCCGACGATGACTATTTTCTTCCTTCCTTCTTTGAAACCGCACTGCAAGGATTCGAACAGCATCCAGATGTCGTTTTTTCTGCATGCGGCGTTAAAGCAATCGATGAAGAGGGACGACTCATTTCGGATCCCATGAATCTTTGGGCAAGTGAAGGGTATTTTCCTCCACGTGAGGGATTAGAAGATATGATTGAAAGACCTCTGCTTCCTGTTGGAATTATTTTTAGGAGTGAGTTAATAAAAAAGGTTGAAATCGATTGCGATAAGGAAATACAAATAAGATGGGATACCGACTATTTGCTTCAAATTATCTCCCAATTCCCTTATGTCATTAATAAAAAAATCTGCGCTATGTTTTTTTCACATTCTCAAGGTTATTCAACTTCTTTTTACAGAGAACAAAAAGACTTGCTTGAAAAGTTGAATGGTCATCTCGTCGCCACGAATCGAATGAAAAACCGCTTGCTGAAACGGTTGCGATTCTCTTTTGAAAGTAAAAGCGTAGTGCGAAAAGCTTTTGCACGTGTGTATAAAAGAGATCTTCTAAGTCAGATCGACTCAGTCCCTATTACTGACATGTTGAAAGATGGTCCAAAACTGTTAAAAGCTTACAGAAAAGTCGTTGGAGTGGATCAGCTTTTTCTGCGATATTCTATTAAAGTTTGGACTTACAAAAACGCGGCTTGGGCGCTTCCTTGGATTCGACGATTTTTATCCAATGCCCGTAAGGTTCAGAATAAGATGCCTAATGAAATGGAGTAATTTCAAAAGTTATACCCAATGTGACTGAAAATTTCGCTTCGGTCCGAAACCAAATTTTCAGTCACGTTGGGTATACTCCATGGCAAATCAAATTTTGGGAAGACAGGGAATCTATGGCAATAACAGCAATTATTACTACTTATCGACGTCCACAATTATTAAAGCGCGCGATAAATAGTGTCCTCAAGCAAACTTATTCGGACTGTCAAGTTTGGGTTTACGATAATGCTTCTGACGATGAGACAGAAGAAATTGTCCGGAAGCTTGCTGAAAAAGACACTCGAGTAAAATACCATCGTCATCCTGTGAACATAGGCATGATGCCTAACTACAAATTTGCTTTTGATCGAATTGATACCCCTTATTTTTCTCTTCTCTCCGATGATGATTATCTTATGCCTTGTTTTTATGAAACTGCTATGAAGGGTTTTCAGGACTTTCCTGATGCAGGTTTTTCTGCTTGCGCTGTTTTGCAGATGGATGTCAATGGGAATTTAGTCGGCAATCCACTTGCGCTCTGGGGGTCTGAGGGAGTTTATTCACCTCGGAAAGGGCTCATTGAGATGCTAAAAACAAGATGGCGATTCCCTGTTCCCACAGGAGTTCTTTTTCAAACTAAAATCATTCAAGATATCCAACCCAATTTTAGCAGCGATGTGGATTTTTTTTGGGATCCTGATTATTTGATACGCATCGTTGCAAGGCACCCTATAGTAATTAATAAAAGAGCCTGTGCTGTTTATCTGGCACATTCTCAATCTTTTGCAAGTTCTTTTTATTCAAAATTAATCGATGATTTAGAGTTGGCTGAAAAGTATTTAACGGCTACTCTTTTTGTTCTAAAGGGAATTCAAGAGGTGCCAAATCTAGATCCGCGATTGAAGCAGAAAGCGGCACAACTTTTCTGGGAATATATAAGAAATGATGCTTGTTCTTTTCTGAATTGTTACATTAAAACGCACAAATTTCAACTTGCTCATTCTTTTTCAAAATGCTTTTATATCCGCTGTGGTTTTTCTTTTCGCGTTGCATTTTACCACCTAAAAGCCATTGCTGTTAAGTGCATATTGTTCGTGTTGAAATGGACTAAGACAGAAACTAGCATTAGTTCGGTACGAGGAAAAATCTTAAATCACCTGAAGAGTTTTAAAGATAAAATCAGAAAAACTTTTCCAAGAAATGTGAGCCCTATCAATCTCGATCTTTTAAAAGAGTGTCATGAATATGGTCAGAAGTTATCGGATGATAATTTTTAGCTTATTAATTGAGGCTTTGTCTCTATGAAATTTTCTGTGCTCTTACCCACTAGAAACCGTTTAGAGTATCTCAGATATGCGGTTTTTTCAGTTCTTAAGCAAAATTACAAAGATTGGGAAATTATTATTTCCGATAATGCTTCTGAAGAAGATGTTGAAGGCTTTGTTCGCTCATTTAAAGATTCTAGAATTAAGTATGTTAGAACTGATCATTTTTGTTCTGTCACAACTAATTGGAACAATGCGATACAGATGGCAACAGGCGATTATATCATTATGCTAGGAGATGATGACTGTCTATTGAAAGACTACTTTTCTCTGTGTGCAGATTTAATTAAGCAAAATGATTTCCCTGATATGCTTTACAACGGGGCGCTTACATACGTCTACCCAGGTGTCCTTCGCGAAGAACCCAAAGGGTATTTAGTCCAATGTGGGCATGCTTCTTTCTTTATAGATGAAAAGAAGCCATTCCTTCTTAGTAAGGAGACAAGGCATCGACTTGTGAAAGAGATAATGAATTTCAATGTTTCTGTTAATTTTAACATGCAGCATTCGCTCATCAATCGGAAGCTAGTCAAAGCTTTAGGCGAGTATGGTGATTTTTTCCAATCCCCTTATCCAGATTATTACGCAACAACAGCTTTGCTATTAAAAGCGGAACGGGTGCTTGCGGTTCCTTACTCAATGGTTGTCATTGGTGTCACTCCCAAATCCTTTGGTTGGTATTATTTAAATAATAAAGAGAAAGAAGGGGCGGCTTTTTTACAAAACTTTCCCACCAATGATGAGATCTATAAACAAATGAGCAAACACATTCTAGCTGGATCTGACATGAATACTTCTTGGCTTTTTGCCATGGAATTTGTGCGCCGTAATTTTTCTCGAGAATTTTTCTTAAAAGTGAACTATAAAAAATTTCGATTTTTACAAGTCATCAGCCAATGCAAAAGGTTTGCCTGTCATGAAAATGTTCAACTTAGGGATATGATTAGTATTGCGAAAAATTTATGTATATGGGAAAAGCTTGCTTACTTTATTCCGTTTTTGATTGCCCTTGTCATTCGGCTGCGACCTAAAGACTCTAAAAAGAGAGCATGGGCGTCTAAAATGGTTTACGTTTTTTCTCATCCATCCCATGGAATTCCAAGATTGGATCCAGGACAATACAAGAACATTAAGGAAGTATTTCAAAAGATAAGGATCGGGAGCTAACATGAAAACAGTGCTTTTAGCAGGAGGACTCGGAACGCGTCTTTCTGAAATGACGAGTCAGATCCCCAAGCCAATGGTAGAAGTTGGCGGCAGGCCCATTCTTTGGCATATCATGAACACTTATGCAAGTTATGGATTGAAGGAGTTCATTGTCGCATTGGGCTACAAGGGTGAAGTCATCAAAGAGTTTTTCCTGAATTACCGCGCGATCAATAGCGACTTGCGCATCGATCTTTCTACAGGGGAAACAGAAGTCAACACCGGGATTAAGATGGATTGGCTTGTGCATTTGATCGACACAGGTCTACACACGCAAACAGGTGGGCGGATTAAAGCATTGAGAGATCAGATTGGAAATGAAACATTCTTACTAACCTATGGAGATGGGGTTGCTGATATCGACATTTCTGAACTTCTCGCTTTTCATAGATCGCATGGGAAACTTGCGACGGTGACAGCAGTGCGTCCCCCTGCGCGCTTTGGCGGGCTTGTGTTGAATGGGGATCAAGTTGTAGAGTTTTCTGAGAAAAATCAAGCTCAAGAAGGATGGATCAATGGGGGGTACTTCGTTTTAGAGCCTGAAGTATTGCAATACATTCGAGATGAAAAAACGATGTGGGAAAAAGAACCCTTAGAAAAGCTCGCAGAAGATGGGCAGCTAAAGGCCTATTTTCACGATGGATTCTGGCAACCTATGGATACCCTGAGAGATCAACGCTTATTGCAATCCCTTTGGGAAACTGGAAACGCTCCTTGGAGTCATCATCACTTAAATTTACAGCGGTAATATGAAAGATTTTTGGATTAATAAAAACGTATTCATCACAGGCGCTACCGGCTTTTTAGGTTATTGGTTAACCAAAGCCTTAGTTCAAGCAAGAGCAAATGTCGTCACTTTAGTGCGTGATCTCGATCCGCAAAGCGCTCTTATCAGCACTAATCTGATCAGCAAAACACGGGTTGTCCAGGGAGCTTTAGAGGATTACGCCGCTTTAGAGAGAGCGATCAACGAGCATGAAATCGACACTGTATTTCATTTGGGCGCACAGACCATTGTCGGGACTGCTCTGCGCAACCCTCTTCCCACGTTTGAAAGCAATATACGAGGAACTTACAACTTATTGGAAGCGTGCCGTCAACATAGGTCGCTTGTGAAAAGAATTGTTGTCGCGTCAAGCGATAAAGCCTACGGCTCGAGTCCCGTTCTACCTTATACCGAAGAGATGCCTCTAAAAGGACAGCATCCTTACGATGTTTCGAAATCTTGCACTGATCTCCTTTCTTACACTTACTACCATACTTATAGTTTGCCCGTTGCTGTCGCTCGCTGTGGCAATCTTTACGGAGGAGGTGATTTGAACTGGAGTCGATTGGTTCCAGGAACGATTAGGAATTTCCACTCTAAAATAGCGCCTGTGATCCGCAGCGATGGCACATTTACAAGAGACTACCTTTACGTAGAAGATGCGGTATATGCCTATTTGATGCTCGCTGAAAATTTCCATAAAGAAAATATTGCTGGACAAGCGTTTAACTTTGGTCCCAATGCTCCTTATTCCGTACTAGAGGTTGTTGGAGCTTTACAGCGCTTAATGCACTGCTTTGATCTTCCTCCTAAAGTCCTCAATGAAGCAAGAGATGAAATTCGCGACCAGAGTCTGGATTCGCAAAAAGCAAAGCAACTGTTGGGATGGCAGCCTCTTTTTGATCTTGAGCAAGGGCTGCAGCGCTCCATCGATTGGTATACAAAATATTTAGATGGGGTTCTTGAAGAGGAGGTTTGTTCCGTATGATCGCTGTCAAAGATATGTGCCGTTTTTGTAAACATCCGCTTGAGCATTCTTTTTGCGACTTAGGCATGACTCCGTTATCCAACGCTTATCTGACTAAGGACCAACTTGAGAGAGGAGAGTCTTTTTACCCTCTGCACGCCTATGTGTGCAAGGAGTGCTTTCTCGTTCAGGTAAAAGAATACGAACTTCCCCAGAATATCTTTAAGGATTATGCCTATTTTTCATCCTATTCCGATAGCTGGCTTAAGCATTGTGAGGAATATACGGAGCAGATGATCACCCGGCTCAAACTCAGCACTTCCAGCCAAGTGATTGAGATTGCGAGCAATGATGGCTATTTGTTGCAATTTTTTAAAAAGCATCAAATTCCCGTTCTTGGTATCGAGCCCGCTGCCAATGTCGCTGCGGTTGCTCAAGAAAAAGGGATCGACTCGTTGGTGAAATTTTTTGGCAGCCAAGTTGCGAAAGAGCTGGTAGATAAAAACATTCAAGCGGACCTTTTGATCGGTAACAACGTTTTAGCTCATGTTCCTGAACTTAATGACTTTGTAAAAGGACTTAAGATCATGCTCAAAAGCGATGGCGTCATCACGATGGAATTTCCCCATTTGCTACGCCTTATGGAAAGTTATCAGTTCGATACCATTTACCATGAACATTTTTCCTACTTCTCTCTTTTGACAGTCGAGAAAATTTTCAATAGGCAAGGTCTTAAAATCTTTGATGTCGATGAGCTTAAAACCCATGGGGGATCATTAAGAATTTATGCAGGTCACATCGAAGATTCTGAAAAACAAATCACTCCAAGAGTTTTAGATCTCAAAGAAAGAGAGCAGCAGCTCAGCTTTGACGATCTCGGTGGGTATGCGCAGTTTTATGTCGATGTCCAACAGCTCAAATCAGATCTCTTGAGCTTTTTCCTGAACGCGAAGAAACAAGGCAAGAAGATTGTGGGGTATGGAGCTCCTGCAAAGGGAAATACTCTGCTAAATTTCTGTGGCATCCGCTCTCAGTTGCTGGAGTTTACTGTGGATAGAAGTCCACATAAACAAGGACATTTTTTACCTGGAACACACATTCCCGTTTACCCTGTTGAGGAGATTGCGCGTACAAAACCTGACTATGTGTTTATTCTTCCCTGGAATTTGAAAGAGGAGATCATGGGTCAGATGGCATTTATTCGTGAGTGGGGCGGCAAGTTTGTTATTCCTATCCCTCACTTGGAGATATTGGATTGAAATTCCTCTCTCTGGATTTAAACGGATCCTTTCTTATCGAGCCAACTCAGTTAGCGGATGAGAGGGGATATTTTGCCCGAACATTCTGCAAGCAAACATTTGAGGAGATGGGGCTCAATACCCATCTCGACCAATGCAGTTTTTCTTTCAACCATAAAAGAGGAACGCTCCGAGGAATGCACTTTCAGAAAATTCCTCATGCAGAAGTAAAATTGGTGCGCTGTACGCGTGGAAGTATCTACGATGTTATCATCGATTTGCGCCCGGAGTCGAAGACATATAAGCAGTGGAAAGGGGTCATTCTTTCTTCTGAAAACCGACATCTTTTGTACATTCCAGAAGGATTTGCCCACGGCTTCCAAACTCTAGAAGACAACGTTGAAGTATTTTACCAAATTTCAGCCCCCTATGCTCCAGAAAGCGCATCGGGTGTAAGATGGAATGATTCTCAATTTGGTATTGATTGGCCTTTGGATATCAGCGTTATTTCCTCCAAAGACCAGCAATACGCAGACATTCTATGAAAAGAGTTCTTGTCACAGGCGCCACAGGATTCATCGGAAGACAGTGTCTCCCCCTTCTAAAAAAGCGGGGGTTTGAGATCTGTGCCATTTCCTCAAAAAAGATTATAACTAACGCAGAAAATGTCCACTGGATCCAATTAGATTTATTGAATTACCGTGATTTTAATCCCTTATTAGTAGATCTAAAGCCGACGCATTTGCTCCATTTTGCGTGGATGGCTGAACCCGGAAAATATTGGACTTCCAAAGATAATTTGGCCTGGCTGAAAACAAGCATCGATCTCGTTCAAGCTTTTGCTCTCTCAGGGGGTAAACGTGCCGTTTTTGCCGGGACATGTGCTGAATATGATTGGACGGCGCAGGAATTCAAAGAATATGCAACGCCTTGCCTCCCTCAAACGCTCTATGGAACGTGCAAATTAGCCTTACAGCTAGTTTTAGAGTCGCTATCGAAGGAAATGGCATTAAGCCAATCCTGGGGAAGGATTTTTCATCTCTATGGGCCGCATGAGCACGCGCAGCGGTTCGTTCCGGCGATCATCAATGGCCTTCTGCAAAAAAAAGATATTCCCTGTTCTCATGGAGAACAAATTCGGGACTTCCTTCATGTCAGCGATGTTGCCGATGCTTTTGCTTGTTTGCTCGATAGTAGCGTCGAGGGTGTCGTGAATATCGGATCAGGACAAGCAATGACTTTGAAACAAGTGATTCATAAAATTGCTGAACAATTGGACGGACTTGACCATGTTCAATTCGGCGCTTTACCAGCTCCTAAAAATGATCCCGCTTTTCTTGTTCCTGATACGAGGCGTTTACAAGAAGAGCTGGGCTGGAATCCTCGCTTCAATCTGGAGCAGGGACTTGCAGATGCAATCTCTTGGTGGAAAACTAGAATCTAATGATAACAATCATCATTCCAACTTACAAACGTCCTGTGTCTTTGCGGAAAGCCATCCAAAGCGTCCTCGATCAAACTTATCCGCATTTTCAGGTGTGCGTCTACGATAATGCCTCCCATGATGAAACCGGGCATGTTGTTAAAGAGTTTTCTAAGCGGGATTCCCGAGTAAAATATTATGCTCATCCACACAATATTGGAGCAGCAGAAAACTTTCAGTATGGTCTTTCACGTGTAGAGACGCCTTTTTTCTGTTTCCTTTCCGACGACGACTTTTTACTCCCAGAGTTTTTTGAAACGGCTCTCAAAGGATTTGAAAAATACCCCGATGCTGCTTTTTTTTCCTGCGGTGTCCTTGATGTGGATGAAAAGGGAGAAGTCATCGACGTCGTCTTATCCAAATGGCCGAAAAAGGAGTATTACTCAGCTCCTGAAGGGCTTCTGGAAATGATCGGAAAGTATTCCAATTGGATTGGCACTGTTTTCCGGAAGGATGTCATTCAAAAGATTGGAACGATCGACGTGCATTTTAAGGCGATCGATATCGACTACATGCTGCGAGCAGCAAGTCACCTCCCTTTTGCCATTTCCAAAATACCCTGTGCTGTATTCATGCAACATTCCTCTTCCTACTCAAAAAATAACGGACTGAAGTTGATTTGGCCTGGCTGGCAGACACTTATCACAAAGATCCATCAAAATCCCAGTCTTTGCCCTGAAACTAAAAAGGTCGCCGAGCAGAAGCTCCAAATCGATCTTCAAAACTTGCTTCTCTTAAACGCTTTCAGGAATTTGGAAAAAAAACAATTTCAAGATGCAGCTACTGTAGCTGCTATTTTTAACCAGGTAAGCGGTCAGAGATGGAAAAAAGCTTTGCTCGCTACTATGATTGAGATTTGTAGAGTTTTCCCCCTCTTTCAAAAACCGATTGTGGGGTTGCTCATTTTACGCCGTTTTTGGCGCAGAAGGATAAAATTAGCCCAAAAACAATCAGAGTTTAGAAAACGGTATAGCGTATGACGGATGAATCCCCGCTGATCACGCTCATCATTCCTACCTACAAACGTCCAAAGCTGCTCCGTCGCGCGCTCAGAAGCGCTCTGAACCAAACGTTCTCTTCTTTTCAGGTTTGTGTTTACGATAACGCATCGGGTGATGAAACGAAAGAAGTGGTCGAAGAGTTTGAGGATGCGCGCGTGAAATACCACTGTCATACTCAAAATATTGGCATGATTGGAAATTATGCCTTTGCTTTAAACGAAGTTAAAACCCCGTATTTCTCCTTGCTTTCCGACGACGATCTGCTCTTCCCTTGGTTTTTTGAAGAAGCGTTGAAAGGGTTTCACTGCTTTCCCGATAGCGCTTTTTCCGCTGCTTCGACTTTGATCCTATCAGCAAAAGGGGAAATTGTACGCGTTCCAGTTGATCTTTGGTCCAAGGAAGGCTACTTCCCTCCAACAGAAGCCTTGACGGAGATGATTGCTAAGTATCCCATCCCAACGTGCGTTTTATTCCGCAAAGAAGTGATTGAAGAAGTGCCGATCGATCGAGATAACGCGCTCACGTGGGATTGCGATTTTTTGCTGCAAATCGCTGCTCGATACCCTATCTTTGTGAGCAAACGACCCTGCGGAATATTTTTGCATCACAGCTTTTCTTATTCCAACGCGCAAAATTTTGAAAAGTGGAAGGACGCTTTAAATCGCATGAGTGAAAGGCTGAGCAGCCTTGAACATCTCTCGGAGGAAATAAGAATCTCGCTTCTTAGATTGATCCGCAATGATCTGAAGGCCTGCAATCGAGCTTTTATAGTGCAATCGATTTTAAATAAAGAACATGAGAAAGCTTCTCATTACGGAATGATTTTTAAGAGAAGTTATGGAAATAGCCATACTTTGTCTTTGCTTTTAACTTTTAGCAAGCTCTCTACGTTCTTTCCTTTTTTAATTAATATTCTTCTTCTCCTAAAAAAAATCATCAGAGCCAAGCGTCGCCAATATCACTATTTATATAGGCACTACGCCTCTTGGCTTAATTCGACAACAGTCTCTTATACCCAACGCGATTGAAAATTTGGCTTTAAGATCGAGCCAATCGCAGGAGCTTTTGCTTCGGTCCCAAACCAAATTTTCAGTCACGTTGAGTATAATTCGGCGCCTTCTGTAAAACTTTGGGAATCAGTTTCCTTCAGTTTAATTCCTCGGGAATAATAGTAGAAAACTAAGGAATAGTTTTTATCATTACGCTTTCCTATCGTTTGATAATGATCACAATACTGTCGTAGAAATGCATGGAATAAATCTCCTTTTGGTAAAGATTGAGTCCATTTAATACCTCAAGAGGTAACTTAGTGTGATTCGCGCGCGTTGTTGTAGCTCCGACATAATTCACTTCGTCGATCAGTTTTTTTAGGAAATTCACAGTCGAATCCTCTCCACCACCCCCAAAATGACCTGGCCAGTAAGAAGTATGTAGATCTTCAATGATGTACATTCCTCCGCTTTTTACATGAGGAAAAAGAGCAATGAAACTATGGATTTGTTGTCTCATCGTATGTCCGCCGTCATCTAAGATGACATCGAAATTGCTTCCATTTTCTTGAGCAAAGTGCTCAAGCGCTGAGATATTTTCTTGGTCGTATTGGTGATATTGGGCACGTTTGGTGTGATATTGGATATTTTCAAAGGTAATATCCATGAAATGCAATTCGGCGAAGGGAAAATACTCTTCCCACATTTTCACGCTAGAGCCTGTATTAATGCCGATTTCAAGAAATTTAATGGGCTTGTCTCGAAGCGGAGCAAAATATCGAGAATATACTTCGGTGTAATTGTGGAAATGCGAGCCCTTATCCGCTCCTGCATGAAGAGCGATTTCATCCATCTGTCGATAGTCTTCTAAGACTTGTGAAGCGTAAGTTGGGGTCGCAAAGAGAATAAATGCGAAGAATGAAAGTTTTTTCATAAGTGCCTATACGTTCTATTTAAAACGAATGATTTCTTCCGCATAGCCCTGGCGCATCCAATAGGGAAAGCGAAAGACCTCGGCAGGGGGATTATCTTCTCTAAGCAATTCTTCTACAGTATAAGAATTAGATTCGTGATTAATGGATAGGAAGATTGGCGAGCTTTCTCTTATCCGGGCTAAATAAGCACGAGCGAGCTGAGGATCGTATTCTGTGAATCCATCGGCATTAATAATGAGATCGTATTGCTCATGACTTTCTAGAAACTGGAGAGGTGTGATGAGTTTAACTCGATTTTGAGGATCTAGGGCCATTTCGCCGGAAAATAACACTTGATTTTCTCCCAAAGTCACTCCTAAAAAATAACCTGAAGACATGGTTGTAAATGGGAGATCAACAATCGTGTAGTCTTTAATTCCAAGCAACCTTGCGTAATAGGCAGTTCTTCCAAGTCCGGCGCCAATTTCAAGCACGCGAGGATTGGTCACATTTTTGAGAAGTTCTTTAATTGTGAAGGCTTGGTAAAGCGCTTGAGGAACACGATAAGACATCACTCCCAAGGGGGTCAAGAGACCATTTTCAAAGGGATACGGGTTAGGAAAGGTGATCGATACTCCCAATTTTTGATTAATTAATGAAATCACATCTTCCGCTCTCCATGGAATAGGAGCAATAAAAATATAAGCCTCTGGATTATCCAAAGGAATTGCTCCAATGGCTTCCGCAAAACGTACTAAAGAGTCTAAACAAGAGGTCGCATGCGTTTGTTGAGAATGAGGGTTACTGAAATAATTAAGTAGAACAGACTTTGAAAGAGCATCAAAACCATAAAACAACTCACTTGCTCCTGGATTGCGAAGGATCGCTGCAACTTTGCGTTCTTTGCCTTTTTTAAATTTTTTATCGAGGGCTTCATGCTTTTCGCTAAAAAACATGCCCCACATCGAGTCGCCTCTTTGATGGTTCTCAGAAGAGATAACCTGATAAGATTGGATGAGCCTTCGAACGATATCAGCATCATGGTTTTTTATATCTGCTTGAGTTTGACCGGGAACTGCCTGAAGAGATTCAGGTCGCCGAAACAGTGTTTCACTTTGCAATGCATTCGTCAAAGTAACTGCTAAAAATAAGAGAAATGATAGGTGTAGTTTCATTGGTTTTGCCTTTTTAAGAATCATAGCCGCTAATGGTAAATGTTCAGAGCGATCACAGCGCTTGCAAATTCAGGAATATTTCTTCCTGCGACAGAAAACCAGGCACCAGCGATCACCCCGTAGTTTTCGGACCAGTTGTATTCAATAGCAGGCGCAAGGCTCAATTGCTCACTTGAAGGAAGTCCAACACGGTTGGGCATGCCTGCAGTCGTTCCTGCATGCCCTTTAAATCGCGATTTGTTGATATGCATGTAGGAGAAGTCATTTGCAATAGCCCAGCGTTGGGAAAGGGAAATTTCGAAACCAAACAAGACATGCAAGATTTGTCCTGGATATACCTTTCCTCGAGTATGTTTTCCCCCGCCGTAAATGCTGATATCGCTCACGTGGACAGAGTTGGGAATTGTGTACTGAATGTTCAAGCGAGGAATAAAGAAGAAATGTCCACCCCACCAAAATAGTCGGGACATGGTAATTGCTGCGCCGGGAAGCCAGCTCCCTACGCCGCCGATGTCCGTTGCTTTTGCGCGAGGATTCAGTTTTCGATAACGTCCTAAGGGAACACTTGCTCCAAGTTCTAATTTTATTGCGGGCCACCACTTTCCCTTTTGATCATATAAAAGCTGATAATCGAGGTAGAATTGCAAATCGTTTAGCACCCAATGTGAAGCCCCATCCGTATGATTCCAGGACCAGGCGGGAACGATTGTGAAATCGCAATCCCAAGGCATTCCAAATTGGACTGGAATTTGTGTAATAATGTTATAATCTTTTGCTATGGTCTTTGCATGCCATTCAGCATCATAAATACCATAATTTGTTGTGATAAAGAGATAGGGCTCGATGTTATAATGCCCATTAGGCACTACATATGCGGCAGGAGTGAGCAGCGGGCCTGTAAGCCAGGGAATGGGTTCCTTTTCCTTTTTTGTCTCAATGATGGCTTCAGAGGGAGGATTGTCCGCTAAAAAGGAATCGGCGTAGCCAAAAACGCATCTAGAGAGGAGTCCTAAAACAAGTATTTCCTTTCTTCTCGAAGATGTCATGCTCTTATCCAAAGTGAATAGAGCTGGCAATATATGTGTTTATTGAATTTTTTTGGAGAAGTATATACTGGTGACGTTTCAATGGGCCATAGAATTTTGTTTTTAACACGACCATTTTTAGGTGCATCAAGAAGATACAGTCTTTATTTGCTAAATTCCTGAACGATCTGAATGCTAAGTTCAATGAGAACAAAAATAATGAGCAGCGCAAGAAAAGGCTTTCCTCCACGGACTTGCTGCTTATGCCCTTGCTTTTTGATGTATCTTCCGACCCAAACCATTAAAGGTGGGAAAAGTCCAAATAGGATGGCACAGCTAAAACCCCCAGCATATCCTAACGCTATGATAAAGATATTTGGGTAGGATAGAGCGACGATTGTGGGAGGCACGAACACCGCAAGGCACAGGAGAATTTTTTTGATTCCTTGCTTTTTGACTTTGAGCCCGTCCGCAAGAAAATCCAAGTAGGCGAGCGCTAGAGCAATGTACGACGTCGTCATCGTCAAAAATGCAAAAGCTTTTCCGATGGAGAAAACGATTGGATTCCCGAGAAGCTCTTTCAGAGGCATGATCGCATTCCAGCCTTTGCTAGCAGCTTCAACAAGACCATTAGGACCTTCAGCTGGGACGATACCTAAGATAAGGAATTCCCAAACAAGATAGACGATGAGAGGAATGCTGGTCCCCAAAATAATGGAAAGGCGTACTTTTTTTACATTCCTGTCCATGTAAGTCATCAGTGTGGGAATGATCACCTGGAAAGTAAACGCAGTAAATAAAACTGGAAGGGCGAGCCAGGCTTTAGACCAATCGGAGCGAAGCAGAAGGTTTGGTTCGACATGTTTATACGAGACCGCAATGAAGGCAAAATAAGTGATTGCAATTCCTGTCATAAGTAGGATGTTGAGCTTGTCAACCCATTTCGTTCCGAGGTACACAACTGGGGAAAAAATGACCACGTAAATGACCATAGAAAGCCAATCCGGGATCGCGCATCCGCAAATTTCATTGAGCACGGCTCCGCCACCTACCACATGAGCAATCATAACGGTAACAAACAGAAAGAGATACACTACCCAGCAGATATTTTTTCCCACAGGACCTAAAAGACGCGCTGCCATTGTAATCAGGTTAGCTTCTTTTGGCATCCACGAACAAACTTCGAGAAGAAGAAGACCGGTGCAAAGCATAAAAAGCCAGCAAAGTAAATAAATTGCTACTGCAGGAAAGAATCCCCCATTGCCTGTTGCTACAGGCAACGCGAGCATTCCAACGCCGACCATCGTTCCAGCAATGAGTAGAGAACCTCCAAAAACATGGCCTAATGAATTGAAAATGCGCATTTGCTTTAACCAATATCTAACAACTTCAATGATACAGCGAGAAAGCGTATCCTACTCTGAGATAAAAAAGCAAGAAACCTTCATGGTTTCCAGAGTGTCTGCTATTATAATATTCAATGCCCGTTGCACTGCATTGGTTTCAGGACTCAAATCGAATGTTTCCACAAAATTTTTAGAATATTTTTTCTCCAGCATCTCGCGCTCTGCAAACAAAATATTGCAATAATGTGGATGAACTTATGAAGCCTGGCGGTCGACGATTTGAGCGAGCTTTCGCGCTCGAAATTAGACCAAGGTTTTTGCTTACAGAGCGTCAGATTAGTTAAATTTTTACTTGTCATATTTGCTTCATTGTCTTAAAATTTTGACGAGTTTCTTAATCCCAATCCTAAAGGAGGAAGTATGAAGAATTCTATGTTAGCGATGGTGACAAGTACAATCATGGCTATGTCTATGAATGTTCACGCGATGACAACTAAGGCTAATCAAATTTTGGATAGCCATGGTAACCCTATTCAGCTGAAAGGTGTCAATTGGTTTGGCTTTAATAATGGGGATACAATGGTCGATGGCCTTTGGCAAACCTCTAATTCTATCGCATATGACTTTGCAACTATCGTGTATCGTATGCAACTTCTGGGGTTTAATGCAGTTCGTCTCCCTTTTAGTTTTACGGATTTGTTCAGCGCTGCTCCTAGGAACTATAGTGCAACATGCACCCTTCCGACTCAAGCCCAGATCCAAGCAAGTGTCACTGATCCTTCTGTTCAAGTGCCGCCGGGGACGACAATTCCTCTCATGAAGGCTCCTCCGACAAGGACACAGGGGGAATGCGATAATTATTTTCCAAATGATACAACGCTTAATCGTTTTTTATGGGTGGTGAATTTCTTTGCGAAAAATGGATTTTACGTTTTGATTGATAATCATTTTAGGGAAGACCAAACAGCTTTACAAAATCCGAAGCAATGGGTGCAAGATTGGGTTCGGTTGGTCACAGCAATTTCGAGTGATCCCATATCAAAAAGTATGCTGATGGTTGATCTCCTTAACGAACCAGATAATTATGGTGTCCGTTGGGAAGCTAATGGCAATATTCCCGCACTTACAGATTTGTATCTTTCCGCGATGGATGCATTGTATCCTATCAATAATGAAATTCTGTTTTTTGTCGAGGGAACCGGGCAAGGAGGAATCGGTTGCAACTGGGGAGATGGATTTTGTACCAACCCAACACTTATTTCGCAATATGGCCTGAGCGATCCGACTCGTTTTTTTAAGACTCTTTTAAATAAACCTTATCTTAACCAGGTTGTGATTTCTCCTCACGTTTATCCCCCTTCCGTTACTGGAGCTTCCTCTAATTACAGTGGGTCAGGGCTATGGGATCGACTGACGGAATCCTTTGGCTATTTGACTCAGCAGGGTTTTTGCACGGGTTCCAATCCCTGCAAATTATTCCCCGTTGCTGTTGGAGAGTTTGGCTCTTTATTTACAGATCC
The DNA here is from genome assembly GCA_021324995.1 of Chlamydiia bacterium. GTDB lineage: Bacteria > Chlamydiota > Chlamydiia > Chlamydiales > Rhabdochlamydiaceae > CAJCIW01. Next base: position 34,837 of record JAJPIB010000064.1, read on the forward strand.
CAGAGATTTGCAATCGATGCCAGACATTGCTTCTTATTTGAATGATACGGGAGCCGCAGCCGATGGGAAGCATACCTCAATTCCAAACTGGTTTTACTGGTGTTGGAATCCGAATAGTGGAGATACAGGCGGGTTAGTCGCTAATGATTGGTTGACAATTCAGTGGAAAAAAATTGAATATCTCGTCGGTATCGGCCTTACACCTTGGTATAAAAATTCGCAACCTACACAACTGGGGACATTGTGTGTGAATGTTTTACCTGTAAGTGGTTTGCAAAGTCAATCTTTGCAGCCTATCCAAGCGGGTACCTATTCATTCTCTATCGCCAACTTTAATACTCCTGTGTGCGAATCTGTGCCTATTGGAACCTATGCGGTTACGGCACCTGAAATTATTCAAGGAAGTAATAAGTATGATGCTCCTGTGCAAAACGTTACTGTGGCTCATGATCAAACAACTCAGGTTAATGTGTCCTACGTTGCAACCCCGATTCCTCCAGGTGCTTTTACAGTTGCAGTGGGGCTGGGTACAGCATGGAAAAGCGGTAATGCCTACCAAAATGAGATCAATCTCTATATTACCAATACAGGAACGAAAGCTATTCCTGCTCCTTGGACATTGACATTGTCTAATTCTAATTATGCTGCTGTGATTAATTCCTGGAATTTAACGCTGAATTCTGTTGTCAACGGTACCATTACAGCGACCGCATCTAGCGACTGGGAATCGCTAATGCCGAACAAAGGTAATACGGTCAATTTAGGAATGATTGTATCTTCACCTTCAAACGAATTTATGCCGTCCACAATTACAATCAATGGGATTCCTTGTACGATCACAAAACAATGAGAATTCTGGAACATTCTAAGGGGCCGAAGAAATCTTCGGCCTTTATCATTAGGGGGGGGTAAAAAATTATTTTTTTTCTTTTTATCTCACAATTCATCTTTCCAAAAACAAAAGCATAAAAATGATGAGAAGGATATAGTCAGTAAGTAGAAAATGGAGTGGTATGCAAGTGCAGGAAGTGTCGCTGGATGGAGTGAGGAAGATAAAATTAAAAGTTTTCCTTGATGAAAGGGGTTTTTTCCGAGAGACGTTCCGTCATTCGATGTATCGAGAAGCTGGCATCGTCGAGGAGTTTGCGCAGGATAACCATTCCTTTTCGAAAAAGGGAACGATTCGCGGAATGCATTTTCAACGCTCTCCAGGACAGGCTAAATTGGTTACAGTGATGGAAGGGGAAATTTTTGACGTCGTCGTCGATATCCGAAAGGACAGTGCGACGTTTGGAAAATGGGAAGGCTTTTATTTGAATGCGACGGAGGGAGATCAGATCTATATTCCTGCTGGGTTTGCCCATGGTTTTTGCGCTCTTAGCGATCACGCCCACGTATGCTATAAAGTGAGCACGCCTTATGATCCTGTAGAAGAATTTGGTTTTCGATACGATGATCCTTCGGTTGGAATTGTGTGGCCAATAGATAAGCCATTACTTTCTGATCGCGATCGCAACAGTCCCTGGATGAGAGAGGTTATTAAGTGAAAATTTGGATTGTGGGTTCTCAAGGGATGTTAGGATCTGTTTTGATGAAGCACTGCATGGAAAGAGGGATTAAGGTGGTAGGGACTTCTCGCTTGGATGCGGATGTATGCGATGAGGATCAGCTCGAAAAAGTCGCTATAACAGAGAGCCCGACACATATCGTTAATTGCGCGGCTTACACGGATGTTGACGGCGCGGAAGCAAAATCTGAAGCCGCTTTTGCTGTGAATTGTTGGGGCGCTGCCAATGTCGCGGCTGTTGCAAGAAAGGTTAAAGCACGACTTATTCACGTCTCAACCGATTATGTTTTTGATGGGAAAGCTAGAAAGCCCTACAGCGAAGAGGATAAGTGCGCGCCTGTGAATGTTTACGGGAAGAGCAAATGGGAAGGGGAGCAGAAAGTGCTTGAGGCTGTTCCGGAAGCTTGCATCTTAAGAACTTCCTGGTTGTTTGGTCTTAAAGGAAAAAATTTTATCTCTTCACTCTGGGGTCGATTTCAGCAAGTTGAGGAGCTTCAGGTCGTTTCCGACCAATGCGGCAAACCGACGTATTGCAGCGATCTTGCGCGTGCTGTGATAAATCTATTAGACGCAGAAGGAATCGTCCACTTTGCCAATGAAGGTGGATCTTCGAGGTACGAAATTGCGCTCAAGCTTTTAGAAGTGATGAAGCAGAGGGGTTTAAGACCGAAGTGCAAAAAAATTTCCCCCGTTGGGAGTGCGCAATTCCCGACGGCTGCTCTTCGACCGACATACAGTATGCTCGATACGGATAAATACTTCTCTTTGACATCCACCCGGCCTCGCTTGTGGTTTGAAGCAGCAGATGAGTTTATCAATGAAATATAAACGCCTTCTTGTCACCGGTGGAGCTGGTTTTATCGGATCTTCTTTTATTCGCTATGGCTTGCAACAAAGATTAGCAGAAAAGATTGTTAATCTCGATGCCTTAACTTATGCGGCTGATTTGCGGAATTTGTCTTCTGTGGAAATGGATCCGCGCTATGTTTTTTGTAAGGGAGACATTCGCGATGAGGTTTTAGTGGATAAGCTATGCTTAGAATACAAAATAGATGCGATCGTACATTTTGCAGCGGAGAGCCATGTCGATAGGAGCATCTCGAGTCCACGCGCATTTTACGACACCAATGTCGGAGGCACTTTGTCGTTACTTGAGGTTGTTCGCAAAAATCTTCACATTCACTTTCACCATATCTCTACGGATGAGGTGTACGGTTCTTTGGCGCAGGAAGGAGCGTTTACAGAAAATTCTCCCTACCTTCCTAATTCTCCATATGCCGCCTCAAAAGCCGCATCAGATCATTTTGTGAGAGCATATGCCCACACTTATGGAATTTCTGCTACAATTTCGCATTGCACGAACAATTATGGGCCCTGCCAAAACATAGAAAAATTTATTCCGCGCATGATCTATGGTTGCTACAATAAACAGCCACTTCCGGTGTATGGCCGCGGCGAAAATATTCGCGACTGGATCTATGTCGACGATCATTCAGAAGCGGTTTGGTCGATTCTGACGCATGGAAAAAAAGGACAAGTTTACGGTATTGGCGGCAAGTGTGAAAGAAAAAATATCGATTTGCTCCATGGGATTATTCATGAGTTTGCCCGACTCAAACAAGAAGATCCCCAAGATTTAGCGTCACTTATTGCTTTTGTTGACGATCGTCCTGGTCATGATTTACGCTATGCCATTGATTTTAGCAAAGCACAAAAAGAATTGGGATGGGCTCCAAGAAATGATATCTCTTCCGGTATTCGTAAAACCATTGCATGGTATTTAGACAACCCAGAAAGGCTGGTAATATGATAGGTGGAAAAAAAATCGCGTGCGTCATCCCTGCGCGCTTAAGATCGACGCGGTTTCCGAAAAAGATGCTCTGCAATCTTCGCGGCAAGCCACTTTTGCAGTGGGTCTGGGAAGCAGCAAAAGCCATTCCTGTTTTTGATGAAGTAGTTATTGCGGTTGATGCAGAGGAAACGGCCCAACTGGTTGCTGATTTTGGCGGCAAATGTTTGATGACTTCGGAGCATTGTCCATCGGGAAGCGATCGTCTCGCAGAAATTTTTAGTAGAGGTCTTCTGGATGCAGATATTTGGGTGAACTGGCAAGGGGATGAACCCTTTATTTGCGAGCAAATGATTGCAGATCTGCTCCAAAGTTGCGACGACGATGAGAGCGATCTTTGGACGCTTAAGAAAAAAATCATGGATCCCGAAGAAGCCAACAATCCTCATTTTGCCAAAGTGGCTTGTGATCGACATGGGTTTGCTATGTATTTTTCGCGTAGTCAAATTCCTTTTTATCGGGATATTTCTGATTTTCCCAAAAAAGAATTGTATAAGCATGTGGGTTTGTATGCGTACACGCGTAAAGCATTAAAAAAAATCCTTAATTTAGCGCCATGCCCATTGGAGATAGCAGAGCAATTGGAGCAGCTCCGTTTTCTTTACAATAATTTGCGGATTCGTGTTCATGAAACTGAATATGAGGTATTTGGAATCGACTTGCCCGAACATTTGGCCAAAGCGGAAACTCATGTCGGCCATTCCTATTCATAATTGAGTAAATCTCTCTAGAAGTGATATACTAGCCTCTTAAATTAGGGTAGTCCATGTCAACCGAAGAACTTCTCAAAGAGCAGGCTGAGTATAAGTACGGGTTTGTGACCGATATTGAAACGGACGCAATTCCTAAAGGTCTGAGCGAAGAGACGATCCGCATCATCTCTGAAAAAAAAAATGAGCCCTCCTTTCTTCTAGAGTTTCGCCTCAAAGCTTATGCTAAATTTCTTGAAATGCAGGAGCCTAATTGGGCGAATCTGCGTCATCCTCCTATCGATTATCAAGACATTCGCTACTATTCCGCTCCGAAGAAAAAACAGTCGTTGAGCAGCCTTGAAGAAGTAGACCCAGAAATTTTAAAAACATTTGAGCGTCTCGGGATTCCCCTCGATGAACAAAAGCGACTTACGAATGTCGCCGTCGACGTCGTTTTCGACTCGGTATCGCTAGGGACAACTTTTCAGAAAACATTGAAAGAAGCCGGCGTTGTCTTGTGTCCGATTTCAGAAGCAGTGCATGAATATCCAGAACTGGTGGAAAAATACTTAGGCAGCGTTGTACCTATTGGTGATAACTATTTTGCAGCACTCAATTCCGCTGTTTTCTCCGACGGCTCTTTTGTCTATATTCCCAAAGGCGTGCGATGTCCCATTGAACTTTCCACTTATTTCCGCATCAACGACAAGCAGAGTGGACAATTTGAAAGAACTCTGATCATCGCTGAAGAAGATTCTTTTGTTAGTTACCTGGAAGGCTGTACGGCTCCTGCATTTGACAACAATCAGCTTCATGCCGCAGTCGTCGAATTGATCGCCCTCGATCGCGCGGAGATCAAGTATGCCACCGTGCAGAACTGGTATTCCGGTAATCCGGAAACAGGCCTTGGAGGCATTTACAATTTCGTCACAAAGCGAGGACGTTGCCAAGGCTATCGCTCGAAGATCACTTGGTCCCAAGTAGAAGCGGGAGCAGCGATCACATGGAAATACCCGAGCTGTATTTTGCAAGGGGATGAGTCGATCGGGGAATTTTATTCCGTCGCCCTTACAAATGGTCTCATGCAGGCGGATACCGGCACCAAAATGGTCCATTTAGGAAAAAACACGCGTTCTACAATTATCTCTAAAGGGATTTCCGCTGATAGATCGCATAATACATACCGCGGCCTTGTCAAAATGGCGCCGCGCGCTGAACGTGCGCGTAACTATACACAATGCGATTCTATGCTTGTGGGTAACCGCTGCTCTGCCAATACATTCCCTTACATTGAGGTTGCTAATGAGACAAGCCGTGTAGAGCACGAGGCTTCCACCTCAAAGATGAGTGAGGAACAGTTATTTTATTTACAAACGCGCGGCATTTCACGAGAAGATGCGATTAATATGATTGTCAGTGGCTTTTGCAAAGACGTGATCCGTGTGCTACCTTTGGAATTTGCCGTCGAAGCCCAAAAGCTTTTGACCCTTAAGTTAGAAAATTCCGTGGGATAATCTATAAATTTAGGATGTTATAACCATGTTAGAGATCAAAGAGCTACACGTTGCCATCGATGGAAAGCCCATCTTAAAGGGGTTGACCCTAACGGTGCATAAAGGAGAGGTCCATGCGATCATGGGACCCAATGGCGCCGGTAAATCCACGCTGGCAAAAGTGCTCGCAGGAGATCCTTCTTACGAAATCCTATCGGGAGAAATCCTCTTTGAAGGACAAAATATTCTTGAGCTTACTCCTGAAGAGCGCTCCCATCTGGGGCTTTTCATGAGCTTCCAGTACCCTGTAGAAATCCCAGGGATTACAAATTTTCAGTTTCTACACGCAGCTAAGAATGCTCGATTGAAAGCGCAAGGAAAGCCGCTTCATTCCGAAGAAGTTTTTGATGCGATCTTGGATGAAAAAATGGTCGAGATCGATGTGCGCAGAGAGTTTAAAGCGCGCGATCTCAATGAAGGTTTTTCTGGTGGAGAAAAAAAGCGGAACGAAATTCTTCAAATGGCAGTGCTTGAGCCTAAGCTTGCGATTCTTGATGAAACAGATTCAGGTCTTGACATCGACGCGATGCGTATTGTTTCAAGAGGCGTCAACTGTTTGACACATGCGGAAAATGCTTTGATACTCATCACACATTACCAGCGCCTGCTCGATTACATTCGCCCGGGCTTCGTCCATGTGGTCATCGATGGCAGAATCGTTCAATCTGGCGGCCCAGAGCTTGCTCTAGAGCTCGAAGAAAAAGGCTATGATTGGTTGGTGAAGGAGTAAAGCATGTCGGAACAGCCTTTTTTGAAAAGCCTCAAAGAGCAGATCCCGCTTCACCAGGATGCCTTGCATGCATTCCGGCAAAAAGCATTGAATCGCCTGCTTGAAATGGGAATGCCCACGCGTGCGGATGAGGCTTTTCGCTACATACCTCTGAGAGAACTTTACCTCTCCTCATTCAGTAAAGCTGAATCCAAAGCAATGAGCGCGGCTCTTTTTACAGACGCGATTCTTCCCGAATGTGTGCATTCCTATCTTATTTTTATTGATGGCAAGCTGTCTTTAGAATGGAGCGACGTCACAGGGCTTCCCTCATCCATCTTGATCTCTTCTTTCGATGAGGCGCTGGAAACGCATAGCGGCTTTTTGCAAAGTAACTTTGTCCGGACGTTGAAAGAGGAGAAAGATCCGTTTGCTTATATTAACTTAGCGCTGCATGGCCTGGGAGCTTTTGTTTATCTCCCTTCTAAGGTTGAAGTGACAGTCCCTTTGCAATGTCTGTTTCTCTCTACTGCAGAAAAGCCGCAGTTAACGGCTCCACGGATTCATCTCGCCTTAGGATCTCAAAGCTCTTTGCGCTGCATTCATACGCATTTGGAGTTAACAAAAAAAATCTCCCATTTCGCTCTTCCTTTAACGGAAGTTTTCTTAGACGAAGGAGCGAGCTTTGACCTTCTCAGTGTTATCGATCCAGGAGCTGCGTGGCACTTTGAAACGTTACGCGCTACGCTTAAGAAAAATGCGGTATTCAATTCTTTGAGCGTCTCTTTTGGCGGTAAAGCAGTGCGCCAAAGCTATCGCGTTCAGCTTAAGGGAGAAAATAGCGAAACCAGTTTAAATGGCTTATGGTCTCTCAATGGCAACTGCAGCGCGCACACACATGCGCTTGTGGAGCATGAGGCTCCTTATACTCGCTCAATGCAGAAATTTAAAGGAATTCTTGACGATCACAGTCAGTCTAGCTTCGAAGGCAAGATACTGGTGCAACCTGAAGCGCAGAAGACGGAAGCTTATCAACTCAATAATAACTTAATTTTGGGCCACGGAGCTATAGCCAATAGCAAACCTAACTTAGAAATCTTTGCTGACGACGTTAAAGCATCTCACGGGGCAACGGTCTCTCAGCTCGACGAGGACCAACTTTTCTACTTAAGGGCGCGCGGGATCGGATCCGATTTAGCCAGAGAGCTTTTGATTGGGAGTTTTTATCGTGAAATGATCGGGAAGATTCCTTATACTTCAGTGTTGAGAAAATTGAACGCATGCCAAATGTTTCAAAAGCAGAAGAAATTGCAAAACTCCCGCGATGAGAAAAATTAATGATAGCGATTTTTCACAGGGACTGAAAATCTGGCGCGATTTCCGCCTAAAAGTTTTGTTTCTGCGGCCAAGATTGTCTTTGTAACTTCGAACTTGAGGATTTGAGTGGGTAATTCAGGTGAGTTCAATATCTGGAAAATCAGACAAGAATTTCCAATGCTGCAACATTTAATGCATGGGAAACCCTTCATTTATCTCGATTCTGCTGCTACCTCACAAAAACCCCGCGCTGTCATCGATGCGATGAGCACCTTTTACAGAGACAAGTATGGTACTGTGCATCGGTCTGTCTATGATTTTGCAAGCGAAGCGACAACGGCTTACAATAGTGTGCGCCAAAAAGTTAAAGATTTTCTAAACGCAGCATTTGTCGAAGAAATTATCTTCACTAAAGGAACGACGGAATCGATCAATCTCGTTGCTTCCTCCTTCGGCAAGGCCTTTTTGCAGCCTGGCGACGAAGTCTTGATCACAGCCATGGAACACCATTCGAATATTGTCCCCTGGCAGCTGGCGTGCGCAGAAAGAGGTGCGATTCTTAAAGCAGTTCCGATCAACGATCGAGGAGAGTTGATCATGGAAGAGTTTGATAAACTGCTCTCTGATCGCACTAAAATTGTCAGTGTGGCGCACATCGCTAATTCTACGGGTACCATCAATCCTATTGAAGAGATTATTAGGCGTGCCCATGCGCGTGGGGCCAAAGTCATGATCGACGGAGCGCAAAGCGCAGCACATATGCCTGTGGATGTGCAGAGCTTGAAAGCAGACTTCTTTGCATTTTCCGGCCATAAAGCTTATGGTCCTACAGGAATAGGGGTGCTTTACGGCAAAAGAGCTCTTTTAGAAAAAATGCCTCCCTACCAAGGTGGCGGGGATATGATTGATGAGGTGACTCTCACTTCCTCCACTTATCAACCCTTGCCGCTGAAGTTTGAAGCAGGAACACCGATGATCGCAGAAGTGATCGGTTTAGGTGAAGCCATTGACTTCATTGAATCTCTCGGAAGAGATAAAATTGCCGCCTGGGAGCAGGATATACTTGAATACGCGACAAAGAGACTCTCCGAAGTGAAAGGTGTGCGAATTATAGGTACTTCTTCGATGAAGGGAGGACTCATTAGTTTCGTGGTTAATGGTCTTCACCCTTTAGACGTGGGCACTTTGCTCGATTTGCGCGGTATCGCGGTACGTACAGGCCTTTTATGTGCCCAACCCACTCTTAAGCACTTCGGTGTCTCTTCGCTGATTCGGATCTCATTTGCTGTGCATACACAGATTGAAGAGATTGACATTTTTTGTGACGCACTACAGGAAGTTGTGCTTATGCTGCGACCCTGCATGTCTTATTAACCTGAGTTTTGGGTTGGTTTTATGGAGAATCGCTGTAAATTTCGGGACAAATTTTGCACATTTTGGCACGTTCAATAGCTGAAAGCACTATGGACGTGCCAAAATGTGCAAAATTTGTCCGAAAGATGCAGTAAGTCTCTATAAAAGGAACCCAAAACTCAGGTTATAAACACCTACCATTTATATCCAAAGCCTGCTCCTACGATGAAAGCGCTGAAGTGATTATCGATATGCATTGACGAGTGATGCATATGTCTAAATTGAGTGTAATAATAATCAGCAAATACATCGATAAAGAAGTTTGTCTGGAAGGTTCCCCTAAAGCCCGTTTTTGTCGTGAAGCCGAATTGGCCTCTATTGTAATGGTGGTGGTTGCTGTGATTTTGTTTAATCCGTAAGAAGCTATAGGTTGGTCCGGCTCCAAAGTAAAAATCGAAATAGCGGCCAAAGTGGATTTGGTACTCTAATCCTAAACTTATAGGGACCAAGTTCATCTTTGTATGGTGGCCGTTTCCTGAAGTCCAACCTACGTTGCCCCAAAGGAGAAGTTGGTCGCAATCTGTCCACTTGTCTTTTAAGAGACTATAAGATCCCTCGAATTCCAGTGTAGGGATTCCGCTGCCGTAAATATGGCGCAAATCTTTTTTGAGAGGGATAAATGCTGCGCCACGCACTTGGAAGCTCCAACTCGCTAGGTTGCACATTGTTTCCGTATGTGTTGACGCGCAGGGCGGTGTCTGTCCAAATAAGGTTTGATTATTTGTGTTTTGTTCATTTTGGGTTGATTGAGGGGAAGTTTCGCCTGATCCTCCCCAAAACGGGAAGGCTGCGAGAGAGGATGCAATTGTTAACGGTAGCATAATAAGAACTCCTTTTTTTATATAATTTTTTTATATTTTATAAAAATATTTTCTTCAACTATAAAAAAAAGTATATACTGGTTACGTTTCAATCGGCTATAGAATTTTGGTTTTAACACGACCATTTTTTGATCCATCAAACAGGGGCATTATTCGAGCAATAAGACCCTTTTTGATGGATCGGAAAAGGGGGTTGTTAAAAATTGAAATTTTATAGCCGATTGAAACGGAACCGGTATATAAAAAAGACCGGGCTTCCTTGAGATGGGATGCCCGGTCTTAAAGAATGTCTTCTGCTAGAAATCGAAGCGCGCGCCTACTGTCCAACCTTGATAAGTCAGGTCTCCTTGATTGACGACGTATATCCCGGGAGACGTATCATCGACAAAGACAGGGAACTGGTTTTGGCTAAAATAAACGTGATGCTCCCAGCCGATTTCAAGTCCAAGATGGAAACGGTCGTTGCAAAACATGTGATCATAGCGCACTCCGATCATCATATCTAGAATAGGATGTGAAACTCGATTTGAAGAGTCGAGGTTGACAAGCTTTCCGGATCCTGTTGTTGAGACTTGAGGTGGCCTTACGTTTGTTTTGTAATCGATGTCATGGAATCCATAGAGGATAGCCCCAGCGAAATTGCCGAAAAGACTCCATCCGTAACCCAATCCCCACTGAGTGTCGAGTCCACTTTCTACACCTAAACCCCACCAGTTGTCCAAGTATTCGTCCTTGACTTTATTGGGAAGAGAAGTGCTGCTAAAATTATTATAGTCGGAGTTCCACTTTTGATGGACCCAGTCCGTTCTCAGCCCAAAGTGAGGGCGCAGCGTTAGCCATTTGCTGACAAAGAATTCGCGGCCGAGATCGAAGTCGAGCTGATTGAGATGAACACTCCAATGTGTATGAGCTCTGCGGCAAAAAGAGAAAGCTGCAATGGGGTCGTTTGGCGGGATGCGAGAAGGGAAAACAAATTTGTCGCTATGGGAACGAATTGTCTTACTGCCTCTATTGTTTAAGCGGAGCCAAGAAAGGCTTAAATCCCAACCGTCATGAGGGGTATTATATCCCATTCCTACGCGGAAACCAAAATTCCAATCAGAATGGATAGTTCTCGTCTTGGAATGTGCGAGATTAGACGCAGAACCGCGGTTGACGACAGCAACTGGCATACCGTTTTGGTGCGCATTCCAAAGCAGCATTTCGCCATAGAGGAAAAGATCGACGCCATCTCTAACTTGTGGACGTCCAGGAGGATTAATCATTCCATTAGCGCCCTTGCGCTGCTCTAAAGAGCTGACGCGATTTTCAAGATTGCGCATTTGAGCGCTGTCCACAGACGCTTGGGCAAGACTTGTTAAAGCAGCAAGCGATGCGGCTGCAGCAGGAAACAACTTTTTTATGTTTTTTTGCATAAGAAATCCTCTTGTATGAAGCAGTATAGGTATGCGAGGCAATTGCAAAACTCCAGCGATTTTTTTGCTGACTCGAGTTGTGCAATTGTCTTGTGGGGTAATGTTTTAGCTTTTTTGCTGTTTTTTTGCGAGAATAGAAAGAGTATTGGAAGAAAGTTGGGTTATAAAAAAAACCCGGGGTGAAAACATCCCGGGTCAACAGGAAAAGAATTAGAAATCAAATCGAGCGGAGAATGTCCAGCCTTGCAATGTTAAATCCCCTTGGTTTGCTACGTAAGAGCCTAAGGAAACGTCATCCGTAAAGAAAGGGAATTGATTTTGGCTGAAGTAAATGTGGTGTTCCCAGCCCACTTGCAGACCTAAATGATATCTGTCGTCGCAGAACATATTGTCCCAACGCAATCCCATTTCTAGATCGAAAATAGGATGAGAGACCCGGAAGCGGTCTTTCATATTTACGAATTTGAAATGAGAAGGTCTGTCTTGAGTGGAATCTGTGATGTGATGGAAACCATACAGGATGCTTCCTGTAATATCCCCAAAGATACTCCATCCGCAGCCAAGACCCCATTGTGTATCGAGTCCGCCCTCTAGACCAAGTCCCCACCAGTGGTCTTTAAGGCGCGCCTTCACGCTACTCACACCCGGTGCATCATCGAAGGATTTATATGTTGCTCTTAAGTTTTGGCGGACCCAATCTGTTCTCACTCCGAAATGTGGACGCAGTGTCAGCCATTTGCTCACGAAAAACTCTCGGCCCATATCAAGATCTAATTGATTCAATCGCAAGCGCCATCTGCTCGTCATTGAGTCGGCTGGACCTAAGTCTTCGCCAGGATGGACGAGAGTTGGGAAAAGGAATTGACCTGAATGACTAGAAGAGTTTTTTCGGCCAGTGTCATTAAAGCGAAGCCATGTCAACCGATAATCCCACCCATCATGCATGCAATTATAGCCAATGCCCGCTCTAAATCCTGCATTCCATTTGCCATGGATTGTTTTGGTTTGAGCGTGAGAGAGGTTGGTGGAGGAACCTTTATTTTTGACACCAAGAAGAAGGCCATCTTCGTGGGCATTCCATACAAGAACATCACCAAACAAGAAGACGTCATAGCCATTTCTCACTTGTGGCCGACCTTGTGGATTGATCATCCCACTTGCGCCTTTGCGCTGTTCTAAAGCGCTCACGCGATTTTCAAGATTGCGCATTTGCGCCGTATCTCCATCTGCATTAACAATGCTTGTAAACGCAACTAGCGATGTTGATAAAGACAGAATTTTTGTGTTCAATTGCATATCGGATCCTCTCACGGTTTTACTCTCTTTTCATCTGAGAACGCAACTTTCATACCGAAAATGATTCAAGAATCGCTTTTGGCTGTGCCTGAAAATTCTGGGCGCAGTTTTTGCCAAAAGCGGATTCTTGAATCATTTTCGGTATATGCTGCATATATTTTCTAAATCTATTTTTTAGTTACAATTGAGTCAACAGAAATTGTGCACTGAGCAAGGGAAAAAAGTTATAGAGGACGAGTAATGACTATTCCATAGACAGGGATGCGAAGCAAATAGTCATTGGTGGTTTGCGGAATGAAGAATCCTAAGTTCCCTACAAATACAGCGCCAAAAAAGATACAGACATCGCGATTGCTTTGACGCAGTGCATCTTTGACGCTTTCGTTTTGAAAGCATGTGAAAAAGGTGGCAACTAAGTAGAAAATAGACATGGCGACTTTTTGAACAAGAAAAACAGTTGCTAGAGCGGATCCAACATAAAAGTCGATTCGGGCGAGGGGAGAAATTTTTATTCTCACTTCTGGGGGATTGATGAATGTCTCCCTAGGCGCGATGGACTCGATATAAAAATTTCTAATTTCTTCCATCATATCTTTTTAATAATTGAACGTGCGAACAATTTTGTTTACTTCGTTTAGCCAGATAAAGGTTTGCTTGTTCATTTGCTGCAGAATGAAAAACCAGCCTGCGCAAAGCAAGCCAAGTCCTGCAAGGGATTTCAGCGACATCCCCAGAAACGCAATTTGCACTTGTGGCGCTAAGCGGTTGGCAATTCCTAAAAACATCTCAGTCATTAAAATAGCTAGAATCGAAGGTGCAGCGAGTTGTACACCTACTGCCATAATTCGGTTGATGCAATCCCAGACAGTCTGCCAAAAGGGATGATGGAAGTTGAAAAACTGCATAGGCATCCATCCATCTGCAGGAACAACGATATAAGCGTCGAAGAGAGCATTGAAGAAGTAGAACGGTCCATCGATTTGATAAAAGATGACGATCAGAATGAGGTTGTAAAGAACTCCAATGCTGGAAGCTTGCGTTTGCATAAAAGGGTTAGTGACTTGCAACGAAGAAGATCCTCTCGTAAAGTCGATCAAAACTCCTGCTGTTTCCGCCATGTAGAAAGGAATGGAAATAAAAATAGCAAGTACAAATCCGATAAAAAGTTCTTTAAAACAGAGAAGAATATACTCCAGATTAAATCCCACAATAGTTTTACTCGTCAGAGCGATATTCGGTAGAAAGATCACTGTAAGTACAATGAGTAATCCCATTTTGACAGGTGCTGGCGTTTTTGATCCAAAGAATGGAGCGAGAGAAATGATGGGGGCCATCCGACACATTCCTAAGAGAAAGAGCGCCAGTGTCGAGAGAGGAGCATACTCGCTTAGCTTTGAAAAAAAGGAAAGGTAGCTATCCGTGGGCGTCACTTATGAAGACCATTTCGGAAAATTAATGAAAATATTATTAGTAAATGCCATGATCTGAGCAGAGAGCCAGCCCCCCATGAACATCAGAACAAGAATCACGGCAAAAAGTTTGACCATGAAGGAAAGGGTTTGTTCCTGAATCTGCGTTGCTGCTTGAAAGATAGCGACCATAAGGCCAAGCATCGTGCTGATGAGAATAGGCGGCCCAGACAGGATCAGGATCAAGAGTAGGGCCTGGTAGGAAAGTTGATAGATCTCTGTAGAGTACATATCTTTTACCTAAATGATAATACGAGTCCTTGGATAATTAGCGTCCAGCCGTCAACCATCACGATGAGCAATAGTTTTAAAGGGAGAGCGATCGTCAGAGGGGAAAGCATCATCATTCCCATCGCAAGCAGAATGTTTGACGTTACAAGATCAATCACAAAAAAAGGCAGATAGATTAAGACCCCAATCTCGAAAGCAGCTTTCAATTGGCTGGAGATAAAAGCGGGAACGAGAACGATAAAATCATTAGGCTTAAGGCTCGCGCGAAATTCGTCGGGGAAAGACCGATAAGCGAGCTGATAGAAACTCGTCATGTGTTTTCCCACTGTATTTCTTTGAAGAAATTCTCTCATCGGCTCTTTGCTTACATCGATCGCTTCCACTAAATATTGGGCACTTTCCGAAGAGAATAGTTCACCTGGCCTCGCTTTATTAATCACAGTCTCGCTCGACTTATACATGGCTAGCATTGTAGGAAACATCACATAGATGGTCATGATGAGAGCAATCCCGCTCAATACGGCATTGGGAGGAGATTGCTGCACACCCAGGGCATTGCGCAAGAGAGACAGCACGATCACAATCTTGATATAGGAAGTGAGGAGCATGATGGCAAACGGAAGCAGGGAGAGCGCTGTGATCGCAGCAATTTCCTCGACCATCGAAGGGGAGGGAAGTCCGCTTGTCGTTGGATTAGGGGCATCGACGAGGGCTTGAGCAGGTGCAGTGCCTTGGAGGGTGGGCTCTTGAGCCCAAAGCGCCCCAGAGCCAACTCCTACGAGGGCAAGGACTGCCAGAAGAAAAAAAATAACCTTATGCATGTCTAAGAAAACCGTTTTTGCAATTCCCTCACAAAGTTATTGCATTTAGCGGATTTTCTTTGAATGAAAAAGAGGCAGCAGGCTTAAAAAGAGGCTGAATAGATTTCTATTGCTGCTTTAGGATGCGATTATATTTTTCAAAAGCAGATTCGAGGGCGCGCCACTGATTTTCGATGGAAGCATTAATGATCCCACTCTCTGTTTCGATGATACATCCTCCCGGCTCAATGTCGTTCCTCTCCTGGATCGTGAGCACTTGGACTTGCTCTAAAATGTTTTTAATTTTGGGCTTTTGAGCTTCAAGAATCTCTTTGTCAACCTTATTGACATAGATGTTGAAGCGATGGTTTTGTAAGACAGGGCTGAGCGCTTGGATGACGATCTCGACAATAGTCTCAGGATTGATGCTGAGTTGTTCCCCAACAATTTTTTTCGCTGCTTTTAGGGCAAGCGGCAAAATTTGTTTTTGTAACTCCATGCGGATGACTTGAAGTTGCTTGTCGAAATGAATAAGGTGATCGTTAAAGCGAACCAACCCTTCTGAAAACCCTTGTTCTTTAGCTTCTTCCTTCAGCTCTCTGCACTCTTTTTCTATTTGTGTCTTATAGTGTTCCGCATCTTCTTTGGCGCGTTTGAGGAGTTCCGAAGCTTCCATTAGCGTGCTGAAGTCCTCAGCAGGGATCACCTTGTCTTCGGAGGAGGGATGGACTTCCCCTTGATAAATGAATGAGAAGAATTTCATATAATTTGCGGGGGGTTATTTGTTTTAAGAGTGTTCACCAACTCAACGACTTGATCGGATAGAAGTAAAGAAGCGCGGGGATGGTCGAGAGCAGTGCACAGTTTTATCAGGAGTTGTCCTCGGTCTGTATCAAGCCGATGCGCCACATGCCAGAGCAGGCTTGGGCTCTTTCCGTAGAGGGCTTTAGCGATTCTGTTGATCCCTCGCTGCAGTAGCATGGACCTGAGAGCATCGCTGTCTCCCCTCCAAGCAACAAGCCCCATTTTTTTAAAAGAGACAGGTTCCCTTTTGTGGAGCAAGGTTTTGAGGAAAGTCGTTTGGGCCTTAGAGAGCAGTCCATAGATTTCTTTGAGCTTTGAGGTTTCAATGATGTGGCGAATTTCGATCGATAGGTCGTGCATGCTCAACAAATCGATAAGAGAGTTAAGCTCTTCGAAAGTCAAATCAAGAAGGCCATTGAGTGGATCCTGGGGCAGGAGCGAAATGGGAAGAAGATCTTCTGCGGCGATTGTTTCAAAAAGAGTCTTCTGAAGAAATTCTTTCCCGAGCGCGGAAGGGGTAGGAAGGGTGCTAGAGAGTAAAAGGGTTTGCCTAAGCCCTTTGATCTGTTCAGGGGTTAGGGGGGCTAAAAACAGCTTGATTTCATTTTCTGGTAGAGATCTCAAGAAGGATGCTAACCAGGAGTAGTGTATTTTGGACAGAGCCTCTTCCGGAGGTTCAATACTTTTCTCTCTCTCTAAAGAGATAAAAGGCAAGGCTTCGAACTCTGCGATGCATTCGGGTGTTAAGCAGCGTAGCAGAACTTCGCGCCGATCGGCAGAGGTGGATTGCAAATAAGACTGCCACAGGATCAGAGCGGTAGTATCCATAGAGGAAGGTTATTTTCTCTCTTCTGGGGGGTTGCGAGGAAATTCTCCTGTGATATCATTCCCTTGAAGCGGGACGGGATTCATCAAAGATTTCAACCCTCCGCCTTTTTTAAGAATGGGATAAAATTTCCAAAGGATCCAGCCGAGGATCACAGCGAAAATAAGAGCGCAGGCCATGAGAAGGAAGAAAATGAAACGGAATCGGCTAGCAGAACTTTTGCTCATGACGATAGACCAAATGCTAACATATTCCTTGGCCTGGGGTTCAAGGGGTTCTAGGGAAGGGGTTAAGGTCACGTCAGTGAAGCGGGAGCGGTCGGAAATGACGGTTACGTCATTGATGTCCAGGCCGGATACACTTCCTGCAACGAGGCGCTTGATTTTAGCGATGAGGTGGCTATTGGGGTCATCAAGGATTCCCATATGTTTGACATAAACAGCGGCTGTAATTTTTGCAGGGGTTGTTTGGGCAGCGCCTGGGAGTGCGATATTGGAAGACTCGACGGGAAAAGAGAGCTGGACGTCGGCTTCGATTACGCCGTCGATTTTGCGGATCATATTGGCAATTTGCTGAGCAAGCCCAGCCTGATAGCGGATCGTTTCCTGTTTATCTGAGGTCATGAGTCCACCTCCAGCAAAAAGCTCGAGGAGAGTGGTTCCTTTTTTTCGAGGAAACCCATTCTGGTTAAGGATTGCCATCGCATCCGTTGCTTTTCCCGCTTCGACGGAAATACTATATTTGGTTCCTCCCTCTGTTCCTCCGGGAGCTGTGCTTGTTTCGGCGATTTTTTCAGATGAGATCCCTTTGCTTGCAAGAAAAACGACGATCTCATTCGCTTCTCTTTGATCGATATCGTTGATAATCATCATTTTGGGTTCGCAACCTGTTAGGAAAAACAGCGAGACAACAAGAGAAAAGAAAAGTGCCAATTTTCGTAGAGTTATATGACGAGTGAAGAGTGAAGGTGCAAGGCTGTTTCCCATAACTTTTTATTTTTTTAGGTTTTCAGAGGCGCCATCCAGGGGCAAAGGCACTCTCTTCAAGATTGAAGGACGATTCAGGTCAGACTATAGAACTTTACACGACCTTACTTTATTTATATCAGTTTGAGAATCCCTAGTCAAATTGAATCCAAAAAAGTGGGTAAATGCGTAAGTATGGATAAGAATGACAAGAAAAAATTAACGATCTTTCTGAGAAATCCAAGAAGGACAATTTCCAAACCTTCTCAGGGCATAATCGCGGATACCACAGAGAGCAGCGTGATTTTTGAGGAGTTTTAGCTCTTTCTCTTTGAAATTAGAGTGGAACTTGGCTTTTTTTATAAAAAAAAGTTGCGTTTTCTTGAGTAAGTGGATTTTAAGCATATGAAAAATATCGGGAAGGAGCACGCGCGCATAAAGACTGATTTTTTGTTTGAAAGAACAATTCCGTTCAATCCAGAGAAGCCTGTTGCGCCACCAGAAGTAAGTCGAGTGGGGTTTTCCTCCAACAAAGGAAGCGGAGACCTTATGCCAGAGATGAGCTTGTGGACACGTAATGATTTGGAATCCTGCCTTTTTAGCGCGAAAGCAGAAGTCAGATTCTTCCCAGATGAGGAAGTACCGCTTTTCAAAGAAGCCGATTTTTTCGATGACGGATCGCTTAATCATCAGTCCGGCTCCGCAGACATAATCGATTTCTTGCGGGTGCTGCCAGAGAATGCCATCTTCTTTTTGACGTAGGCCGACGAAGGTAAAGGTTCCTGTTTTTTGATCCCAATTTCCCCCGAGATGATCGAGGGTGCTTTTTTCCTCGAATAAAAAAATTTTTGCCCCCAAGACGCCAGCTTGGGGAAAATCGTGGTACGTTTCTACAAAACGCTCGAGAATGTCGTCGGAGACGATGGTATCATTGTTGAGGAGAAAGAAAAGGTCTGCCTTTTGTTCGAGAGCTTTTTTAATGCCGACGTTATTGCCCTCAGCAAAGCCTAAATTGCTCCCTGTTTCAATAATGCAAAGATCGGGAAATTGCTGGCGGATCGCTAAAACAGAGTCATCAGTTGAGCCATTGTCAATGAGCAGGGTTTCAAAGTTTGGATAAGTCAAATAGCTAAGAGAATGTAAACAGGCCAAAGTATCCTTTTTGCCATTCCAATTGAGAATGATGATGGCGATTTTAGGAATTTCGGGTAAGAGACTGCTCATAAGCTTGCCATCCAGCATTGCGGTAGATTTGTGCCTCGAATTTAGGGTCTTTCGCTCCATAAATGCCTCTGCCGACGATAATCACATCGGTACCTGCATGGATGACCGACTCGGGAGTTTGGTATTGCTGCCCTAGAGAATCTTTGCCTTTAGAAAGTTGTACGCCGGGAGTCAGATGGACAAAGGCGGGGTTGTCGGAGAGTTTTTCCTGGCAAATAAAACCGATGACAAAATCAGCGTGGCTCTCTGCCATTTGAACAGCAGCATCTGTGTAAGCATCTTTTGCTAAGGTTCCCAAAGAGCTCATTTGAGCTAGCAAAAGAAGTCCCCTGCCTTTGGGAAAGCCCGCTTCTTTAAGGCCGTCGATAATCCCCGGTCCAGGAACAATGTGCGCATTAATGATATCCGCCCATTCAACAATTTTATACACTCCTCCGCTGTATTGGTGCAATACGGTGTTTCCGATATCGGCAAATTTGCGATCTTCGAAGATAAGGAATTTATGTTTTATCGCTAGACGGCGTAGCTCTTCCGTCAAATCGGGGGTAAAGTCGTCTAGGATGTCGATATGTGTTTTAAGAAGACAGATCTCAGGGCCAATAGCATTTGCGAGCTCTAGCAGGGATTGAGAAGAAAGTGCGTCCGCTGCAAACGAAAGATTGGTTTGTTTCTCTTCCATCAGAGTAAACAGCTTTTTCGCCGTTGGGTTTTTGCTGAATTCTGCTCTTTTTTTATAAGAAAAATTACGCATGATCACTTTTTTAACAAAGAACTTTTAAAAATGCATGGACTTTTTGAAGCGTCTCTTCTGGAATTTTTTTCTCGGAAAATAATACTTCCAGCAAATCAAAGATGCTGATGAGCGCATGCAGACGGATTCCGTGTTCTTTAAGACTTTCTTTGGCTCCCTGCTCTCGACTGAGTAAAACAATTGCATCGCTGATTTTTAGCCCTTCTTTATTTAAAGCCGCAGCTGTTTCAAGGATACTTGCTCCCGATGTACTGACATCTTCAATAAGAAGGCAAGACTGTCCTTTTTCAAATTTTCCTTCGATCATTTTTTTCGTGCCATAGCTTTTTGCTTCTTTGCGGCACATGATTAAAGGATGGTCTCCTTGCAAAGAAAGTGCAGTCGCAAACGGAAGTGCAGCGTAAGGCACGCCGCAAATCAAGTCGAAGTCAAGGGGAGAGATGAGATTGTTTACGGCGATGCTTAGCTTTTTCATGAGATGGGGATAAGAGATCATCAAACGAAGATCGATGTAGATCGGAGACAGAATCCCGCTTTTGAGAGGAAACGAGCCAAATTTGATCGCTCCGATATCATATAACTCCAAGACAATGGCTTTGGTCTCAGTGTTCATAGGTTTTCCTTAAATTTACTTTGGTGATAACGCGCTGCGAGATAAGGATCCCACATCATTCCTGTTGCTGACATGGCGATGTCAGCGCCTGCCTCAAAGAAAGCGTCGAAATGTTCCGGAAGGGTGATTCCCCCTACCCCGATGAGCGTGAGATCGAGCTTAGCGCTGCGATTGATTTTTGCTGCACTTTTCATAAAGTTCAGGGCAACCTCGCGTATAGGACCGCCGCATATTCCACTGGTGGGTCGATTTTCACCAAGCGCTGGAGCTCCTTGAGTGTTGACGACAGCCATGCTGACAGTATTGATTCCTGAGATCGCGCGGATACCCGCTTTGGCCGCCGCTGTAAAAACATCTTTCATGTGCTGCTCGGAAGAGAAAACCCCCACTTTAATAATCAATGGAATAGGCGCAATGGCTCGGGCAATTGCCTTTCCCATCTCTTCGACAGTGATTGGACTCATGTAGAGACATCCTTCACTTTTACCGACATTCGGGCAAGAGAAGTTGGCTTCAATGATTTTTGCTCCTGCTTCCTTGGCAAGCAGGGCCACTTTAACGAAATCTTCAATAAAAGTGCAGTCGCTTCGAACAGACCCTACAATAGAGACGACCAACACTTGACCTTCTTGAAGGCAGGCATTTGCCCTTGGAATGTCTTCGTGCAAAAAAAGAGGGCTTTTTGAAGGCATGCCAAAGGAGTTAGTCACAGCGAGTTCTTCAAGATGCGGGGAAGGATCTCGCACGAGAAGCGCATTTTTGGGGTGTTTTTCGTTTTGGATCATTCCGTGCGTATTGACAAAGACCATATTGGGAAGTGGATGGGAAGGATGCTCTGCACTGCGGATCGTTTTATAAACGGGGATGTCGAATCCCAATCTTCCCGCGAGATCGATCCATTGGGAAGTGAGAAGCGGTCCTGCGGGAACGCCGATGCGCGATGCCACGCGGTGGCCGAGGAAATCGATCCATTGCTCCTTAGGAGGCCAGATGCGTTTCGGCATTTCTCCATTGAAAAAAGGACCATACTCTGCATTTTCTAGATAAGTCTTATGGATGTCGTAGATCGGAGGATGCTGCGGATACCACTTAGGCAGAGAGTTCATAGACTTTTCCTTTGATAAAGGTATAAACCGGCCAGCCCTGAAGTTCTCTTCCTTCATAAGGACTCCACTTGCATTTTGTTTTCAGAGAATGGGAAGAAATGGTTGCCTTTTTTTGCATGTCGACGAGGATGAAATCGTCATTGGACGCGAGCCGGTAAATTTCTTGAATCCTTTCTCTCATGAGCCGTACAATTTGCTTCAATGTGATCTTTCCCTTGTTGCACGCGTCGAGAAGAAGAGGAAGAGTTGTTTCGACGCCAGGAATCCCCGAGGGAGCTTTTCCGTAGACCTGAGCCTTTTCTGCTAGTGTATGAGGAGCGTGATCGGAGCCAATGGTGTCAATGAGCCCATCATGGATCGCTTCCCAGAGCGCTTCTGCATTCTCTTGGGTGCGCAAAGGTGGATTCATTTGCACTTTTGTCCCCAATTTTTCGTAGTCATCTACAGTGAGAAAGAGATGATGAGGCGTTGTCTCAAAAGTGACGAAAACACCTTCTTGTTTGGCGCGCCGAATAAGTTCTACCTCGCGCTTTGTGCCGATGTGCAAGAGATGCAGGCGCGTTTTATAAAGGCGCGATAACTCAATCGCTTTTGCTGTGGCGCGCACAGCCACCTCGTCATTCCTTAATTCAGAATGCGTCTTAGGATCGGTTCGATGTTGAAATAAGACTTTTCTCTCTTGGATCAATGCTTCATCCTCAGCGTGAACCGCCAATAGTAAATCATGGGCCGCTGCTAAACTGAATGCAGCATGAAGGCTGCTGTCGTCGTCCATGACAAGATTTCCTGTCGAAGAGCCCATGAAGACTTTCAACCCGACGACTTGATTTTTGCAGAGGGAAATTTGATCGAAATGAAATTTATCCGCGCCGAGGTAAAGCTTGAAATGCAGCGGAATATCTATATTTTTTAACTGCTGCTCGATGAGACTTTTTTTTTCTAAAACTCTTTCCAAGGTAATGGTCGGAGGAAGAGTATTCGGCATGTCGAAGACTGTCGTGATTCCTCCATAAATGGCTGCTTTGGCCGCCGTTTCCCAGTTTTCCTTATGCTCTAGACCGGGAGTCCTAAAATGAACATGCGGATCGATCATCGCCGGAAGCAGCGTTAGCCCTTTGCCATCAATGGTCCTCTCTTCTTCGGAGTCGAGAGAAAAATCGATCTTATCCCCTTCCAAAGTTAAAACATTTTTGATCCGGATCATGGCATGTAATCCTTGATCTCGCTACGTTCAAAAATCTGTTCGCAAAAATGGCATTTCAGCTGCACCTCTGCTCTACGCTCTTCAACACGGAAAAGAGTATGCACAGGTTCAGAATGCGTGATGCAGCGGAGATTGGGGCAGACCAGAATTCTTTCCACCATGCGGGGAAGTTGTGCATTGACTTTGGAAACAAGTTTGTAATTTTTGATGGTGCTGATCGTCGATTTTGGTGCGAATACAGCGATATCGTGCGTTTCTTTTTCACTAAGAAATCGATTCTCTATTTTGATGAGATCCTTAAACCCCATCGAAGCGCTTGTTAAGTTCAAGCCGATGGATACGCGATGACGTTTTGTGATGAGCTTGAGAAGCTGCAAAATAATGATAGCAGCACCTGTAGGAATATGATCGATGACCGTGCCGTCTTTAATCGCTGCAACAGAAAGAGTCTTCACCATGCAGTAATACCAGAATCAATAAATAAAATTTTAAAAAAGAGGTAATTCTCTCGATCAATTGCCCATCGTTCCACATTTTGGACAATAAATACTCCATGTATCACTGAACCACCAAACTTTTCCACAGTCAGGATTAGAGCATGCAAGCTGGAAATCATCAGCACTTCGACATAAGAGGTATCCTTCTCCATTTTCGTCAAAAGATAACCTTGGCAAAACAATCGCTGATCTCCCATCATGTAATACGTGCCCATATTGAGAATGGAATATATTTTCCGCTTTCAGGTATAATTTGTCTTCATGTCGACCCTTTATAGAATCAGCCTGATTCATAACAACTTGAATAATACTGCTAGTCGTTGCAGAAGCCTCAGGTAATTGAGTACTGAGAGTGTAGATGAATGGAAATAGCAACATTAGAAAAAAATTTCTGGTCATGTTTACCTCCTATTTGAGACAAATCGCACTTGTAAGACTATGCAAATTAGTATTAATAGTCTTTCTTTTTTTGCCACTTGCTTGTACTCATCAACGCGGCCAGCTCTTTACTTTTAGCGCTTCTCTGACTGCTAAGGAGAGAGAAGATCTCGAGCAGTTTTTCCAATCTCTTTTATTCAAGAATTACGGAGCATATGTCCTTTTTGGCAGCAAGCCCTTATGCGAATTATCTGTACGAGATATGGATTCTCAGACGGCAGATGTAGCCTTTAAACAACTTTGGGATCAATTGCCACCGAAAGAAAGAAAAAGTATCGAGGAGTTAAGATGCAAAGTACAAGCAAGAAAAACTCAAGAAGAGTTAGATAGAGAAGCGGATTTGGAAAGAGCTTCTTATAGAGGGTGGTTAACATTTCAGAAAATGCGACAGCAATTTAAACTAAAAGGCTTTCTTTTTAGAATCCTTCCTACTTGTCGACCGGATGCATATGAAATCATTTTCATCAACATTCAACAAACCTCTCTTGTTTTGAGAGAAAACTATGAAGTTTTTAAACAGGCAGCCGGAATGGATTTTCATCCTCTTCATGTCGTTTTTGAAGCTGAAGATCCCCATTCTGTATTTTGGAAAAACATCATGTCTGTCGAAAATCATCTCGCTAAAGGCCTGCTTTTTGGTTTTGGGTATAATAATTCCTTGCTGGGCAGTTGGTCTCTTTCTAAAAGAAAAGAGGGTTTGACCTTATTTAAGAAAGAGGGAGAAAAATGCATTCCAGAAAGCCCATCTCTTATTTCGACGGATGTCGTTCCTCAGGGTTCCTTCACCTTCAACATCCCAATCTTTGGCACGACACCTGGAGATGAAACTGCTAAAAAATACGGGAGAGAAAGAGTTGCTATAGAACGAAAATATCACAATCAAGATATCATTGAAGTCACGTTGAAGCAGTTGTTTTATTAACTAAATTTTTTGTCTTAACTTTGGCAATACACATGTTCAAGACATAAAAATTTGTGAGGTGTCAACTTGTGGCTTACTTTGTCCCTTCATTGCCGGATTAGACTCTAGAACCAGACTCTAAAGCCTCTATCGGCACTCTAAAAATATTGCCGCTTGCTGCACAGGCCCTTGCTACTTTTTCATGAACAATCATATCATTGCATAGAGGGTTGATCACAGCATCGCAAAGAGCCCATCCAATAGAAAAGCTACTGCTCTTGACACGCTCCTTACTAACTTCAAGACGTTCAGACGAAGGGCACATAAGTCGATTAAAAAAAAGGGCTGTGATTGCGCTTACGGTTTCCATCACAGCAAGCGGAACGGTAACAATATATCCGACCTCTGCCAAAGCTATATAAAATATGCTTGCTGATTTTCGCTGCCTAAAGTCTAACCGAGTCCATTGCTCTTCTGGGCCATTGGGGTTGCGAAATCTTGTAATATTACTAATTAATTGACTTGAGTAGGTGGACATAATACCTCAATTTTATAAAATTGATAAGATATTAACAAAAAACAAACAATTCTCGCAATTATTTATAATTCAGTGTCTTCTCTGAAGATATACCGAAAAAAACTGAAGAATCGGGAAAAAGCATTTTTCAACCACCCGCGAACAAAGTTCGCTAGAGATCACAGAGCCCACAGAGGGGGAAAATAGCCTGACAGGAAAGATCATAGGCGCAGCCATAGATGTTCACCGAAC
>JAJPIB010000033.1 GCA_021324995.1 Chlamydiia bacterium
CCGAGCCAAAGCCCCGGGATTGGACGATCGAATCTATACCCAACGTGATTGAAAATTTGGATTTAAGACCGAGCCAAAGCCCCGGGATTGGACGATCGAATCTAGCCTCTATTTCTAATAGTGGCGACGATTCGATCGCGCCAATCGCGGGAGCTTTCGCTTCGGTCCTAAACCAAATTTTCAGTCACGTTGGGTATAGCCCCTATTTCTAATAGTGGCGACGATTCGATCGCGCCAATCGCGGGAGCTTTCGCTTCGGTCCTAAACCAAATTTTCAGTCACGTTGGGTATAACCTGCTCGGTGCCTTTACTTATCTTAAAGATCGGTACGCTCAACTCAAAGCGGTGCTTTTTGACCCTTCAGAAAATAATCCTCGGGCTATCCATCTCTTTGTCAAACTCGGCGCCAAGCCCGTTGGCTCTTTTGATAAAAGAGAGATCTTTTTATATTCTATTTAAAATTAATCCCTTGATTTCTAATCCCTTGTATCAAAGGCGAATAAAGTTTGTTTAAATATATTGATGTGTTATAATTTTAATTAAAATTTATAAGGAGTTTTTTTGTGATTAATTTATGTCAGATTAAAGAACCCTACATCATACAAGATGGGGTTTTTGGAGCCACATTTAATAAAGACGAAGAAACCCTATTTCTTCGTATGGTATTATTAACTGAACAAAATGAAAAATGCTGGACTCTTTTTAAGCGAACTAATTGTTGGTTAGCCAATGAGAATAGTGGGCCATTGAGTGGTTTAGTAACATTAGCGGGAAAGGAAAATTATCCTAAATATGAACAGGTCAAAGAAGTCACTGGTTTCACGGAAGAAGAGTATACCACTTTTACAGAAAAAGCGATTAAACTAAAAAACAAAACCAACGGAAAAATAGTAAACATTCTTAAAGCAAACTCTGTGGGAAGCAACCACATGTGCACGTGGTTTGAACCAGGCAAGCTAAACTATATTGTTTATGTAACAAAAAATCCTAATTTTTCTATTCAGAATGTCGATATGAAGGAAAAGAATATTAAGAATTTTATCGAATCGTATAGCGATATTCTTATCTCTGTTGGGTCAGATTTTTCCAATGAACATAATTTTCATAATCGGGGCATTTCAAGAAACCCTCATTGGGTACTCGAAGAAAAATTTTCTGGTCTGTCAATGGACTTGCATGGCTTTACTGCCGCTGTCGCGGATAAGTTTTTTCCTAAAATGACACACATGCTTGTCAAACCTGTGGGGAGCATGCAGTGCATTATAAAAAAGCATCTTCTTCCCGGAGAGGGTTATATAGAGCGTAATGGCGCAAAAGTAGACATTACTGACTTAGAAGTTTCAGAAACGGATCCTGAAGGTAAAATGAATTACATCACAGTAGCAGCGTTGAAACGCATTTACTTTAACGGTTAAAAACAGCTACTATTTACCGCGTTTAAATTTATTTATAATTAAAAATCTAAAAGAGGATCAAATGATAGGAACAAATTTTAATGTTGTGGAAATGGGGAAGTGGCAAACCCTTTACTGGAATGAAGGCCCTAAGACGGCAGCGAATCATTGC
Source organism: Chlamydiia bacterium (assembly GCA_021324995.1). GTDB lineage: Bacteria > Chlamydiota > Chlamydiia > Chlamydiales > Rhabdochlamydiaceae > CAJCIW01. The sequence goes on from JAJPIB010000033.1 coordinate 1,567, forward strand.
GATCAAATTGTTAGCAAACTCGCAACAATATTGAACAACACCATTTATCCTCTATGGCAAAGTCAAAAAAACACCGCTCATTTTCAAGATTGTGAAACTCTAAAAAATGGTTATGAACTTAAAGTGGAGCACTACCAGGCGGATGTATGTCTCGGAAAGCGTCTTTGGTCGACGGGGAGAAATGAACCGGGGAGAACTCCATTAAACTATCCAGATTTTAGACGCAGGTATGACAACATAGAATCTTTAAAAGAGCATTTCGATAAGAAAATTAAACTGCATCAAGCGATGCTCACAGCGATCGAAAACTTGCTTCAAAACTTGCCCGCAGAAATCCCTGAAAGGCAAAGTCTGGAGCTTCTCAAAGAAGACCAAATCCACGCATTAAAAAAATGGCAAGGACGCAAAGAGTGTGAAGCCCAGTTTCCTTCTTGGATTCTCCCTCCCGAAAAAAATCCCTTGAACACCACTTCTATTGATTGGGCGCATCAAAATGGCTATTACGGAGAAAACGGGGAAATCATTGTCTTGGAACCGGGCGGTGCCGATGTGTTTCATCCTTTCTTAGCGGATAATTTTCTCAATTTCTCTGCAATGATTTCTCCTGGTGATCATGGGACGCATGTCACTGGAATCATTGCAGCAAAAAAAAATGAGAGCAATGGTCATACTGGCGCAGCTCCTTGCGCCAAAATCCAGCTCGCGTGGGGATCTTTTCCAGAGATCTGTAAAATGATCCAAGAATCGCCTATTCCCCTTGTCAATTTTTCTGGAGATTTCCCAAACTTCTTTTCAGACTTAATCGCCAACTTTGATGACTCTCTTGCGTTTGTTAGTACTTTGAGCAGATTGATGTGTTCCGTTCAAATAGAACAGATGGAGGTGATAATGTCGCTTTTCCAACTAAAACAACAAGGAAAAATCAATGAAGCAAGAGACACGCTGCAGCAGCTGTACCAAAAGACCGCAGCCTTCAGTTATCAGTCACTCTCTTCTGCACTTGAAAAGAAGTTGTTGATTACAGCGATTGGTAATGATGGAGTCATGATTACAGAAAGTCCTCGTTATCAGAGCGCTTCTTCTTCCCTTTCAAAGCTTGCTAAAGATTTAGGCATTTATGTTGTGAACATGCATTCTGATGGACTTACCCACAGCAAGTGGTCGAATCTTCCCGGGCCTGAGTATGCGGATTGCACCATTTGCGCAGTAGGACACGAGGTTTTTTCTTGTCTCCCACGCGGCGATTATGGAAAACAAACAGGAACATCGATGGCCGCCCCTTTTGTGTCTTCGGTAGCAGTTCTTTTAAAAAGCGCTTTCCCTCAATTGAATAACGATCAAATTCGTAAATGCATTTTGGACAGTGCCATACCTATTGTTTTAGATGAAAAGGCAACCCCGCATTTAATTGAGAACACTGCTGATTTTAATCAGTATACGCAAGAGCAGATCAACTTTTCTAAGCAGTTTTTTGGAAAGGGATTGCTGAATGCTAAGGGTGCTTTTGAACTAGCTAAGTCTCTAGCGGTTTAGATGCTCTGTATTGAGAATAAATTAGATGAGGATGGAATGACAGGACCACATTTTAATGTTACGGGAATGGGAAAGTGGCAAACCCTTTATTGGAATGAGGGCCCCAAAGCTGCTGCTAATTATTGCGATCAAATTGTGAGCAAACTTACAACAATATTGAACAATACCATTTATCCCCTATGGCGGGGTCAATATAATACCCCCCATTTTTCAGATTGCAATACGCTAAGACAAGGTTATGAATTGAAAGTGACGCATTATAAACCCGATGAGTGCTGCTTAGGGAGCCTTTTCTCAGTAGGAAGAAGTGAACCGGGCAGAACTCCATTAAATTATCCAGATTTCAGGCACAAATATGACAGCATGGAATCTTTGAAAGAGCATTTTGATAGAAAAATTAAGCTGCATCAGGAGATGCTCACAGCGATTGAAAACTTGCTTCAAAACTTACCTGCAGAAATTCCTCAAAGGCAAAGTCTAGAGCTTCTCAAAGAAGATCAGGCCCGGGCATTAAAAAAATGGCAAGGACGAAAAGAATCTGAAGTTCAGTTTCCTTCATGGCTACTCCCTCCGAAAAAAAATCCTTTGCAAACCACTTCCATTGATTGGGCACACCAAAATGGCTATTACGGAGAAAACGGAAAAATTATTGTCTTGGAATCTACAAACGCGGATGTGACGCACCCGTTCCTAGCAGATAGCTTTTGTAGTGCTTCCATAGCGATCCCATCCGAAGCCCATGCAACACATGTCAGCGGCATTATTGCAGCGAAAAAAGATGAGGTTAATGGTCATAGCGGTGCGGCTCCTTGTTCAAAAATCCAGCTTGTGTACGGCAGTAATGCTTCAGCCCTTAAAATAATCCAAGAATCGCCTATTCCCTTTGTTAATTTTTCGGGAGATTTCACGAATATTTTTGCAGAGTTAGTTGTTAATTTTGATCAGCATTTATTATTTTGCACAATGTTAGAAGAAATGAGACAGTCGAGCCCATCCAATAAGGATTTAGTGCAGCTTTTGCAATTAAAGCGAGAAGGAAAAGACAATGAAGCAAGAAATATGTTGCAGCAGCTGTACCAAGATACTACAAATGCCAATAGGCAGGCTTTTTCCTCTGCGTTTGAAAAGAAATTGGTGATTGCAGCGATTGGCAATGACGGAGTCATACTTAGAGAAAGTTCTCGTTGTAGAAGCGCTTTTTCTTCATGGTCAAAAATCGTCGCTGATTTAGGCATTTATGTCGTGAACTTGCACTCTGATGGACTTACCCACAGCAAATCGTCGAATCTTCCCGGATTTAAATATGGGGATTGCACCATTTCTGCTGTAGGACATGAGGTGCTTTCTTGTCTTCCAGGAGGCAATTATGGAAAACAAACAGGAACTTCGATGGCGGCCCCTTTTGTTTCTTCGGTAGCAGTTCTTTTAAAGAGCGCATTCCCCCAATTGAATAACGATCAGATTCGCAAATGCATTTTGGACAGCGCAACACCCATCGTCTTAGACGAAACCGCGACCCCGCATTTAATTGAGAACACTGCCGATCTCAGTCATTACACTCAAGAGCAGATCAACTTTTCTAAGCAGTTTTTTGGAAAGGGATTGCTGAATGCCAAAGGTGCTTTTGAAATTGCAAGGTCTCTAGTATACCGCTCGTGATTGAAAAATTGGTTCTGCCGGCGTCGGGCAGCCATTGCATTTGAGACCCTCCTGCATGCTCAAGCTTTTTAAGCTTAGCTGCTTTAGGAGCCGGCTTCGCCTGGCTCAAATTCAGGGCGCCCTTCGGGCCGGTTCGCTTGTGCTCACCTGCTTTTCTAAGAAAATGTTCGCTGAACATTTTCTAAGTATTCGCAGCCTTGGCATCTCCCAATTTTTGAATCCCTCTCATATAGTTTAATTGCTAAGAAACTCCCAAAGATCTCTCTGCTTCGGGAGTTTTGCAATTTCCCTGGTTGTATAAGTGGAGCTTGTTGCGCAAGGTGCGAATGCTGATGCCGAGGACCTCTGCTGTTTTAGTGCGATTGTGTTTCTCGCGCGCGAGTGTTTCTAAGATGAGCTTTTTTTCCATCTCCGCAAGAGTAATTCCTATGGGGGTCGTAGGGGAGGGGGCTTCTTTGACAGGACACGAGAGATCAATGTACACGTGGTGCGCTTCGATGATATCGGTAGCGTTCATCACCACCGTGCGCTCCATGACATTGGCGAGTTCGCGGATATTGCCGGGCCACTGGTAGTCGATGAGTTTTTGGCGGGCGTTGCTCGAGAGGCGCTTAATGGGTTTTTGGTTCTCTTCGCAGAGGCGCTTTAAGAAAAATTCGGCAAGGGGGAGGATATCATCTTTGCGCTCGCGCAGTGGGGGAAGGTGGATCGGGACGACGTTTAAGCGGTAATAGAGATCTTCGCGGAAAAGCTTTTGCTCAATGGCCTCCTTCATCGATCTGTTGGACGTTGAGATGAGCCGCACATCGACGGAGATCGAGCGGATGCCTCCGACTCTTTCAAATTCCATCTCCTGAACAGCGCGCAGCAGCTTGCTTTGGATTTCTAGAGGGATCTCAGAGATTTCATCGAGGAGCAGAGTTCCTTTGTCTGCAAGTTCAAAGCGGCCGAGTTTCTTATTGATCGCTCCAGTAAAAGCTCCTTTTTCATGGCCGAAAAATTCCGATTCGAGAAGAGTGCTAGGGATAGCGGCGCAGTTGACTTTGATGAAGGGTTGCAGAGTGCGGTGCGATTGGGCATGGATCGCGTGGGCGATGACTTCTTTGCCGGTTCCTGATTCCCCGCTGATGAATACTGAAGAGGAGCTTTTGGCGATCTTGCTGACGTCGCTTAAGATCTTTTTCATCATCGCGCTTTCTGTGATGAGATAATGCTTTTTCTGATCGGGATGACAGGAGATTTCTTCGCGCAAATAGTTGTTTTCCTGGAGTAGATCGATATGCTCTTGGACTCTGTCGAGCATCGGTTCGATTGTGTCAGAAGAAAGGGGTTTAAGTAGGTAGTTGAAGGCCCCGAGGCGCATCGCTTCGACCGCACTTTGAATACAACCAACTGCGGCGATAAGGATGACAACGATTTGGGGATGTTGTTTCTTGGCCGTTTGGAGAAGTTTAAGGCCCCCCGTTTCGGAAAAGGTGAGATCGCAGATTACAAGATCAAAAAGGTGCTCATGGAGTAGCTCTAAGGCGTGGATCCCATCAATCGCCACAAATACTTCGCTTTTTCTTCGGAGCAGCACTTCTTGCAGGTAGTCTCGGCTTGATGTATCTTGCTCAGCGATGAGGACTTTTTCAATAGCCATGGCTTATCTTCTAACCTTCATCTTGTTGTTACTTACTGCATTTGCTATAACTACCATTGAGCGGATTTGGTTTCCCTAATGCGGATTATAAGAAATGGCGAGTTTAAAAAAAGTTTTATATTTTTTGTTGGTTTTTCTAGGAGGTTGTTCTGGGATGGAGCAGTCGGAAAAGGAGAAGCTCAGAAAGCTCAATGCCAAAGGAGAATTCATCTATCGCACACACAAAGAGTCCCATTATGCAATTGCAACCCCAGAGCACCGCGTCCGAGAAAAGTACCCGTGGGAAATGGCCTATATCGGCAAGCACTCGAAAATCACCAAAGAGTACTTCCGCTGCAAAGGTTCCAGCACTAACCCTCCTCATATGGACCACAAGGATCCCGCTCGTCCCGCTAACTATTTCGACTGCGGGGGATTTCAGAAGCATTCTTTGCCCCTAAGAGGCGAGCAAGAGTTCGTTTATCCGATTCTGATCGATTTGCTCAACTACATTCAGGCCAAGACGGGATGCAAAGCGATCATAACGTGCGGACATCGTTGTCCCACACACAACGCTTATGCCGATAATTCGAAGTACAATCAGAACTCCAAGCACATGATTGGCGCTGAGGTGGATTTTTACGTTCAAGGAATGGAAAACAAGCCGGAAGAGATCGTTCAGGTCATCATGGGCTATTACGCGGAGATGTCGATCTACAAGGGAGACAAGCAGTATCAGGAGTTTCAGCGCACATCGACCGGCGAGCTCAATGTTTCTACTCCTCCCTGGCACAATAAGGAGATCTTTATCAAGCTGTATAAGAAGCATGAGGGAAGGGATTTCGACAACCGTCACCCTTACCCTTACCTTTCCGTGCAGGTACGCTTTGATCGCGAGCTCAATGAAAAAGTCGTCAGCAGTTGGCAAAAGGCCTTCAATGGCTATCGACGATTTTAGAGAGGGGCGAGTTTCGGTCAGGAAACTCGCTTAAAGATTAGCAATGCGCGCAGGAGTGTTGGAGGACTTCGACGAGCTGGAAATGATTTCCGTGTGCATCTTGCGCCATCTGCAGCTTGACGTGTCCGGGGACTTCTTGGATTTCGCCAACCATTTTGGCTCCTTTTGCAGACATTTCAGCGATTGCTTTGCTGAGGCTTGCGACGGTGAATGTCATCACTGCATTTTTCATACCTTCTTCTGTCGGACACTTGGATACAGGGTGTTTTTGTGCGATGCCCAGGCGTGCACCGCCAGCGGGACCTTCTAGTTCTGCCCATCCAAACTCTTCGTTGCACTCCACGAGTTTAAGCCCGACGACCTCTGAATAGAATTTGACGGTCTCTTTGAGGTTCTCGGTATTAATCCAAACGAGGTCCATGGATTTTGTATTCATTGTTACTCCTTAGTAGTTTTTTTAAGCTGATGAAGAGAAAGCTTCAGTTTGACATTGTAAAAATTCCCAATAAATAATTGCACGAGAAATCCTGCTCGTTATATACCCCAACGTGACTGAAAATTTGGTTTAGGACCGAAGCGAAAGCTCTCGCGATTGGCGCGATTGAATCGTCGCCCCTATTAGAAATAGGGGCTAGATTCGATCGTCCAATCCCGGGGCTTTGGCTTGGTCTTAAATCCAAATTTTCAATCACGTTGGGTATAAATGAATTATTTTGAGCAGGAGGATGTCATGGGTTTGAGTCAGTCAGCGGATGCGTTCAAAACGTTGACAACGTTGAAGGGAAATCAAAAAAGATTTTATTACTCTTTGCCGGCATTGGAGTCACGTGCGCCTGGCTTGCGCAAGCTGCCTGTTTCCATCCGGATCATGCTCGAATCGCTGCTGCGCAATTGCGATGGAAAGCGCGTGCGCGAGGAAGATGTCTTGCGCCTTGCCAAGTGGAACTGTAAAAAGCCGGATGAGGGAGATGTCCCTTTCGTCGTCTCTCGTGTGATATTGCAAGATTTTACAGGAGTGCCTCTTCTCGTCGATTTAGCGGCGATGCGCGATGCGGTAGCTGCGCGAAATGTGAATGCGAAGACCATTGAGCCGATTGTTCCGGTTGACCTCGTGGTTGACCACTCCGTTCAGGTCGATCGATCGGGAACTGCGGATGCCTATCTATACAATTTACAAATCGAGTTTGAGCGCAACAAGGAGCGCTATGAATTTCTGAACTGGGGACAAGAGGCGTTTGAGACGTTTAAAGTGGTTCCTCCGGGAATTGGAATCGTCCACCAAGTCAATTTAGAAAACATCGCTTCGGTTGTCACAGAAAAAGAAGGTCTTCTTTACTTTGATACTTTAGTTGGAACCGATTCTCATACAACGATGATCAATGGACTTGGCGTTCTAGGATGGGGTGTGGGGGGGATTGAAGCTGAGGCCGCCATGCTAGGTCAGCCTTATTTCTTCCAAACGCCTGAGGTGATCGGTGTTTTGCTCGAAGGATCGCTTAACCAAGGCGTGACTGCGACCGATCTGACGCTGCGTATTACAGAGCTGCTTCGCAAGGAGAAAGTTGTTGGAAAATTCGTCGAATTTTTTGGAGAAGGGGCCGCGAGCCTTAACGTGGCTGACCGCGCAACGATTGGAAATATGGCTCCCGAATACGGCGCCACGATTGGTTTTTTCCCTGTCGATGAAAAAACACTTGATTACATGAGAATGACGGGAAGAAGTGAGAAGCACATCGCGCTGATTAAAGAGTATCTTGAGGCCCAACAGATGTTTGGCATTCCGCGCAAAGGAGAAATCTCATTCACAAAAGTGATCGAACTAGATTTAAGTAGCATTAAGCCTTGTGTTTCGGGGCCTAAGCGTCCGCAAGACAGAATCGATATTCCAGAGCTTAAGAAAACGTTCAATGCGCTTTTCACAGCACCTGTGCAAGAAGGCGGCTATGGAAAAACCGCAGCGCAGCGAACAAAAAAAATCGCCGTGCATGCAGAGGGCTATTTTTACTTGGGCGATGATGAGATCACGGGAGGCAAGCCTTCGATGGGGTCGGAAAATAAGGGATGGAGCGAAGAAGAGATGGTGACGAATCGCCCTTTTACGCCCGAAGTGATCGATCCAGGTTACATTCGCTCTCCCTGTGAATTTGTTCTGGACAATGGGACTGTAGTCATCGCAGCGATCACAAGCTGTACAAATACCTCTAATCCAAATGTCATGCTGGCTGCTGGGCTTTTGGCGAAAAAAGCCGTTGAGAAAGGTTTGAAAGTGAATCCGCGCGTTAAAACGAGTTTAGCTCCGGGTTCCAGAGTCGTGACGGATTATCTTGAGAAGACGGGATTGCAAAAGCACTTGAATGCTCTTGGATTCAACTTGGTCGCTTACGGATGCACGACATGTATTGGAAATAGTGGGCCTTTAGATGAGACGATTGAGAATGCGATTAAAGAACACGATCTGATTACCGCGAGCGTCCTTAGTGGAAACCGTAATTTTGAAGCGCGGATTCACGGTTCTGTCAAGGCCAATTTTCTAATGTCTCCGCCTCTTGTCGTAGCCTACGCTCTCGCTGGAAAGATCGATATCGATCTGGAGAAGGAACCCTTAGGAATAGGCAGCGATGGAAAACCGGTGTTTCTTAAAGATATTTGGCCCAGCGATCAAGAGATCCAAGAAGCGGTCAACAAAGGGCTACAGCCGGAGATGTTTAAAAAGCGTTATGCGAATGTTTTGGAGGATAATCCTCTTTGGAAAGAGATCGAGGTGAAAAAAGGGGCTCAATATGAGTGGGATCCCCACAGCACGTACATTCAACGACCCCCTTTCTTCGAAGACTTTTCCAATGAGCTTCCCCAAGCAAAAGAGCTGAAAAAGATGCGCGCGCTTGCACTCTTTGGAGACTCCATCACAACAGATCATATCTCTCCGGCGGGAGCTTTCAAAGCAAACACTCCAGCGGGGAAATACCTCTTGTCTTTGGGGATCAAGGAAGCCGATTTTAACAGTTACGGCAGTCGTAGAGGGAATCACAACATCATGATGCGGGGCACTTTTGCAAACGTGCGTATCCGCAATAAAATGCTCGAGGGCAAAGAAGGGGGTTTTACAAAGCTGATGCCCGAAGGGAAGGAAATGCCTATTTTTGACGCTTGTGAGATCTATGCTGAGCGCAATACGCCGTTGATCATTTTCGCAGGAAAGGATTATGGGATGGGAAGCTCGCGCGATTGGGCGGCAAAGGGAACTGCGCTTCTTGGAGTGCGGGCAGTGGTCGCAAAAAGTTTCGAGCGGATCCATCGCAGCAATCTCGTGGGAATGGGCGTTCTTCCACTCCAATTTAAGGAACAAGAAAGTCTGGAGGACCTGCATCTGAAAGGGGATGAAGAGTTTACCCTCAAGTGGGAGGGGAAGTTAGCGCCCCATCAGGAAGTGATTTTGGAGGTTCATCGCGCAGGAGGCAGGGTCGATCAGACTCCGTTGGTTGCACGCCTAGACACGCCGATCGATATTGAATACTACTTACATGGCGGGATTCTCCCGTATGTCCTTAGGCAAATCCTTCTAAAAAAATAACCAGAAGTATCTCATTTAGAGGTATTTATAATAAATTATTCTCTATCTTAATTCTTGTTTAATTTAAAAAGGGGTTTTTGTTATTATTTCTGTATAAAAAAGGAGTTTTTTATGACAATTAAAGTTCCCCCAGCTGCTGCTAATAATGCAGCATTCTTGGCTGTTTATAATGGCTTACCAGCAGCAACTCGAGGCCGAATTGAGTCCCATATTAGTCTAGCATCCAACCCTCCAATGCGTGGCTTTGGATCTCAGTATGTACAAAACCTAAGCCAACACTCTTACTTAGTCTTGCCCCTTGCTATTCAAGATACAATTGCGCAGGAAGTTGCCACGGTTATAACGGGCGATTCTGTTCTAACACCGATTGGCGGTGTCTCCCCTGCTTTAGCGATGCGTCTTTTTATTTGTGCGATGCTTCCTTAAAGGCCATTTTCATTTTCTAAGACATCGCTGTCTTATTCCCCTTACTTCACAAATAGCGCATTTCAGTGAGGTAAGGGACGAGTTGGAGCTAAAAGATGAAAACTTTGGTTGAATCTTATCCGCCTTCTTTGCTATCTTAGATGCTCATTCTTTGCCGATGTGGTGGAATGGTAGACGCGGTAGACTCAAAATCTACTTCTAGCAATAGAGTGCTGGTTCAAGTCCAGTCATCGGCATTTCCATTCACTTATAACTCCATTCCTTGTAACGAATCGCAAAACGGATTCGATTGAGGGATTTTTAAAAAATTAGGTTGTTCTGTGACGATTCGAAAAGATTATTTTTCAAACAGTGGGTACGACATTCAGAAGATAATCCTTGAGCAGACTTGGGAGAAAGTGCCGAATCTTAATCATCGGGAAATTTGCCAAAAATTGCGTAGAACTATTGATTATCTTGTTCAAGAAAAATGGGAAGATCTACAGCGGAGGCCAGCCTTAGGTCCCTTTGGGTTTAAAGAAGCCTGCACGCGTATCAAAAATAAATTCTGCACAACTGTGCTCTACCCAGAAAAATTCAATTATCTCACTCTTTTTCGCGAACTCAATAAAGAGTGGGAGGCAGTGGGCATAGAGATTCCTCGCGGTTCGCTTAATGTGACTCGTGCTCATCAAAAATTGCTTCAAGCGCATCTTTATCAGAAGCTTGTTGATTATAGTTTAGTGCAGATAAGGGATAAGATTTTTTTTCATCTACATGATTTTGCATGGGATATGCCTAGCCAACCGAATGCTCTCAGAACTTATCTTACTGAGCCAGATGTTCAAGTTGCGATGTCGGGAATACGGACATTGGATCTTTCTCAGTTGGAGATTCGCTTTATTCCTATTGAAATCACGTATTTTTCTGCACTTCACGAACTCAACCTCAGCCAAAATCACATCGACCATTTACCTGATGAGATCGGGAGTTTAAAAACGCTTCGCTTTTTAAACTTGGAAGATAACGACTTGCAGGAGCTTCCCAAGGATTTTCCTAACTGGACGCACCTCAAAGAGGTAAATCTTAAAAACAATCCCCTCAATGCTACAGGCCAGGCGCAATATGATGCTTGGATAAACAATAAAGCGGTTCTGCGGTAACGGTGATTTTCCAGCAGCGATGGATTTTGGGATCATGAAAGTCCAAGGGTAGAGTTTTTGAAGAAATCTCTTCGATGTTGCATGCGTTGAAGAGCTTCGAATCTAAAGAAAACTTCCGGGAGTTTGTGCTGAAGAAAAGGATTCCGCTTTTTGAGAGAAGTTTAAGGGCTTTTGTCAGCAAAGGGACGTAGTCGATTTGAATGTCGAACATTTGATCCATTTTTTTAGAGCGGGAAATGGTAGGAGGATCGATGATAATGATGTCGTATTTGCTGGCAGTTGCCGTTTCTTCATCGAGAAACTTTAAACAATCGGCTCGGATAATGGGATGATTCTTGAGAGAGATCTTGTTGAGAGAGAAGTTATTTCTTCCCCAGGCGGTATAAGTATTCGACATGTCAACGCTTTTAGTCATCGCAGCGCCTGCAAGGGCGGCGTGCACACTAAAGGAACAGGTGTAAGCAAATAGATTCAGGACCCGTTTGTCTTTGCAATAGGAAGCGACGAGACGCCGCGTTTCTCGGTGATCCAAAAAAAGTCCCGTGTCGAGATAATCGTGAAGATTGACCCAGAACAAAGCGCCATATTCTTGGACTGTAAAGAATTCTTTGCGCTCGCCCGCTTTTTCATATTGTTGCGTTTTTTCTCGCTTAATGCGGGTTCGTGAAAAGATATTTTCTGGCGTTGTTGCAAAAAGAGTACAGATGACATTTGTAGCCGCTTCAACGAGCTCAGCCCGAGGCTCGTCGCTGCTGGAGAAATAATGAACGCAGAATCGTCCTGCATAAAAATCGATGGCGAGCGGGTACTCTTTAATATCTCTGTCATAGATCCGAAAGCAGTCGGTGCCGGTGCGTTTGGCCCACTTGCGGATATGCCGATAGTTTTTTCTAATTCGATTCTTTAGGGGGGAGCTTTTGTCCTCGCCATCCGAGATCTCTGGAAGTGATGAAACTGTCATTTTAAATCTTTATTTTTTTTGTTGCACACTAGGTTGACAGCTATTATAATGGATGTCTATGGATTTTCAAGACTATCAACTCTATTTACTCGATTTTGACGGGCTTCTCGTGGACACAGAGCAGCTCCATTACCTTTCGTACATGGAAATGAGCCGGCGCAATGGCTATCCTCTCAGCTGGAACTTTTCCCGTTTTTGTCAGGAGGCTCACAGTAAGGCGATGGGCTTTTTTGAGGGTTTGTTGAAGGAATATCCCCATGCTTTCGAAAGTGGGAAGACAAAAGAAGGGCTTTACGAAGAGAAAAAAAAGATTTACGTTGAACTGCTCGAAAGCACTCCTTTAAAGCTGATGGAGGGCGTGGAAACTTTTCTTCAATCGCTGGAAACTAGATGCGCTAAAGTCGCTGTGGTAACGAACTCTCCAAAAGCTCAAGTTGAGCTCATCAAAAAAACCTTGCCTGTCCTTCAAAAAATTCCTGTCTGGGTAACGCGTGAGATGTACAAAGAAGGAAAGCCTTCTCCTGAAGGCTATTTGAAAGCGATCGCACTGCTCGCCAAGCCCGGAGATAAAATCATCGGTTTTGAAGACACACTAAAGGGGCTCAAAGCTCTGCTTGCAGCAGAGGTTGATTCGGTGTTGATCTGTCCTGCGGACCAAAAGCATGTAGAAGAAGGAAAAAGGCTCGGGGCTTATCACTTCTCTTCCTTTTCTTCGTACTTGACTTCCATGAGATAAAGGCCGTGGGGAGGGGCTGCTCGCCCGGCTTTTCTTCTATCCTTTGCTGCAAAGATTGCAGGAATCGCTTCTTTAGGGATTTTTCCAGCGCAAACATCGAGCAGCGTGCCAACGATATTGCGAACCATTTTATATAGAAATCCGTTCCCCTCGAATTCCAATCTCACTCCTCCTGGCTCCTCAACAATGTCGATGCGATCAATCGTTCGGACTGCATTCCTTGCAGCGGAACCTTGGTGTCCTTCATTGGCGAAAGAAGAGAAGTCGTGTGTTCCGATAAAGAACTTAACAATTTGCTTGAGAAGTTCGATATCAACAGGATGGGGTACATGATAAGAGTAAAGATGTTTAAAAGGATCAGGAACTGAATCGAGATGTAGATGGTAGTGGTAGACCTTTGATGTGGCACTATAACGCGCATGGAACTCGAGCGGTACGCGTTCAATGGAAAGAATGCGGATATCGGGAGGAAGAAGACCGTTTAGCGAGAAAAGGATTCGGGAAGGAGGGATGCTTGCCTCTGTGACAAAGTGAGCTGTTTGTCCGAGAGAATGAACACCCGCATCGGTGCGTCCTGAGCCGCACAAAGAAGTTTTGGCGCGAAGAATCCTGCTCAAAGAGCGCTCAATCAATGATTGGATGGATACGGCGTTTTTCTGAACTTGCCAGCCACCGTAGTTCGTCCCGTCATAAGCAATGACAATCTTGTATTTATTTAGAGAAGCTTCGTATTCCATGAATGGGTGGCAGAATGCAGCTTTGAACTACATTCTGCCAGCAAAGAATTATGTGAGGTGCTTGCTGACGAGCTTAGTCATTTCAAACATGTTGATTGTCTTTTTTCCGCCAAAAACTTTAGCGAGTTTTTCATCTGGATTGATGTTGCGTTTGTTTTTTGTGTCTTGGCATTTGTTAGCTTTGATGTAAGCCCACAGTTTTTTTGTTACTTCCGTGCGTGGGAGAGGTCCACGGCCAACAACGGCTGTGAGCTCTTCGCTGATCTGCATCGGTTGCATGAATTTGGATGATGTCTTTTCTTTTTTTGCCATGTTCAATCTCCTTAAAATTGTCCGAATAAGCGTTTTCCCTAACTCGTAGGGCATTTTTTTACTTACAAACTGTTCTTCGGCCCATCCTCACAAATTATTTGGACAGACTATCGAGGTGGAATTTCTTATTCCTCGAATGACAATTTGTATCTCTCTAGCGATTTTATAGTCAAAAAAAATCGTTGTAAGCCAGCTTTCTCTCTGAAGGAATATTTTTTAATCCATTGATATTCAATGACTTGATGTGTTTATCGAGAAACAGAGTTTTCCTAGGGTGATTTTGCGGATAAATTCTTGATTTTAGATAGAAAGCGTGGCATTTTCAGCATTTATCAAAATTTTCACACAAGAATGATGTATGGAAAAAGAGCTTCAGCCGCTTACAAAACTTTCAGAACGGTTAATCGGATGTCGCAACGATCGGGAACGGGTGAAGATTCTGGATGAAGATCTTCAGATTCAGCAGCAGGTAAAAAACATGCCTTGGATCTGTCCTTTTTTTTCCGACACGGCGAATGAATTAATCCTCAAATCCCTGATTGCGATTGGACAGACAGATTTACTGTTACCGATGCAAGAGGGATCCCACAAAGAGCAGATCAGGACTTTGCTGCAAGATTTAATACCCGTGGAAGTGTTTTACAAAAAGATCGGAGGCATTATCGGCTATCATCAGACCATGCTTTTTTTTCTTTCCCAGCTTCTCGATAATCATTCAGTAAAATGTATGCCCAATGCGATTGAAAATTTGGATTTAAGACCAAACCAAAGCCCCGGGATTGGACGATCGAATCTAGCCTCTATTTCTAATAGTGGCGACGATTCAATCGTGCCAATCGCGGGGGCTTCCTCTTCGGTCCTAAACCAAATTTTCAGTCACGTTGGGTATACAAATGAAATACCGAGCATTTCTTATCACCGGCCACCGGGGATAGATCTTTCTGAACAGTGTGGCATTGTAGATACGTTCATTTTGCAAGGCATCCATTCTCTTCCTTTTCTTGCAGAGATCTATCCTGTCGGTGGAGCAGCGGATAGATTAAAATTGTGCGATCCAGAAACAGGGCAATCTCTTCCTTCTGCAAAACTGCAGTTCTGTGGCTTTACACTTCTTGAGCGCTTGATTCGGGATGTGCAGGCGAGAGAATATCTTTATTTTAAACTTTTTGGCGAACAAGTGACAACGCCCATTGCAATGATGACGTCTCTTGAAAAAGATAACAGCCATCACATTCTTCAGCTATGCGAACAACGCGGTTGGTTTGGTCGTCCCAAAGAGTCTTTCCGCATGTTTTGCCAGCCCGCCGTTCCTGCAATGGATAAGAAAGGTAAATGGTGTACAACTGGGCAAATGAAGCTCCTGATGAAACCCGGTGGACATGGAGTCATGTGGAAACTTGCTAAGGATGAGGGCATTTTTGATTGGTTCGAAGGACTGAATCGGAAAAAGATTTTAGTGCGTCAAATCAATAACCCTATTGCTGGAATCGATTATGGACTTCTCTCTTTTTGTGGTGTGGGATTCCATGATGACGAGATTTTTGGATTCGCATCTTGCCCCAGGCAAGTGGGATCTGCTGAAGGTGTCAATGTCCTGATTGAAAAGAAGGGTCTAAAGCACAATCGTTATTGTTTGACTAGCATCGAGTATTGCGACTTCCCGAAGTTTTCGATAGAAGATGTCCCGGTAGAAAAAGGCAGCCATTATTCTAGATTTCCTTCTAATACCAATATCCTTTTTGCAGATATTGCAACAGTGAAGGAAACAGTGGAGCAATGTCCCATTCCAGGAATGCTCGTGAATCTTAAGAAAATCTCTTTTGCTGATGAAGAAGGGTGTATGCACGAGCAGGAAGTTGCTCGCTTAGAATCGACGATGCAAAATCTGGCCGACTGTTTTGCCGAGGAAATGGATGCCTTTCCGCAAGCACATATGCTTAAAACTTATCTTACTTACAACCATCGCCAAAAAACGATCTCAGCGATAAAAAAGCCACTGCAAGACGGAGCATCTCTTTTGGAGACTCCCGAAGGATGTCTTTATGATTTCCTATGCAACGCTTATGAACTACTCTTTAATCACTGCGGAATACGCGTTCCGCAGGTGCCTTCGATCGAGTCTTATATTCAGAAAGGTCCTTCGTTTCTTTTCAATTATTTGCCCGCACTTGGTCCTTTATTCTCAATCATCGGACAGAAGCTTAGAAGAGGCGTTTTGCATCTCCATAGCGAGCTTAAGCTAGAGATCGCTGAAGTGAGTATTGAAAACCTAACCCTCAAAGGTTCGCTGCATATTATTGCCAAGCAGCCGATTGGAATACAGGAGGGTATTTTGCGCTATTCAGAACGCGTTGGGACGGTTATCTTGAATAATGTGCGCGTGGAAAATCGCGGCTACGATCCCGATGCAGACAATACCTATTGGAAAGATGAGATCGCGCGCCATGAGCTTTGTGAAATTCTCATCCATGGCGATGGAGAATTTGTGGCGCAAGATGTCACTTTGCGCGGTGCAATGCGGATCGAAGTCGATCCCGGTTGCAGAGTCACTGCATTTGAAGAAAATGGGAGTCTCAAACTGAAAAGAGAAATGCTTGGAGAGGCCGGCAAAAGGTGGGTTTATCATTTCACCGATGAGGGGGCAATTCTTTTAACCTGAGGTTTGGGTTGGTTTTATGGAGAATTGCTGTAGATTTCGATTTCACGCATTTGTAAGGACAAAACAATAGATGTCGACCTACTATCTAGTGGAGTTTGGACTAAACTTGACTTCCTGGTCATAAGGTCAAGAACTTAGCCCAAACCCCAAGCGAAAAATCCTCAAAAGGTCAATGAAACTATGGGCCTGCTGATGACGTTGCTGGCGTGTTAGAGCAGAAAACATGGTTTATGATTGCTGTGAGCACTGCGCCAACTGCAAAAGCGACCGATGCAATAAAGATCGATTGCTGATTTTCCTGAACAAATGTTCTCAATTGCTCAAAGTGAGGCCTAACGAACTGCATTACTTTTGCAGCCATGTCAGCAAGATAAGAACCTATAGTGGAAACTGTTTTGCCAATCCAGGTAGCGGTTGCGGAAGCAAATTCTTTGATCCCTTCGCAGCAATTGGAAAGTGCATCTTGAATTCTCATATAATGACCTCCTGATAAAGATGTATCGATGTAAATTTCTTAAGAGAAATCGCCTAGATAAGAGAATCATATCTGAAAGCAAAGTTTGTTGGAAAATATTTTTCCAATTCATTTGTATTTTCACCTATTCCCAATCAGGCTCTCCTAAATGGAGCTCTTGCGAAACTTTTGATGATTATAACTTCATGTTGATTAATGTAAAGGGCAGGTTAAGTTTGTATAAATCTCAACCTAAAATTTCGCAGCCGTTTTTTCGCTATATACAGAGAAATTACATAGAGAAAAGGCGTTTTACGAGCTCGCGTAGACGTTAAAATTTTGCGTCGTTTTCAGATAGGCTCTGAAAGCTCTAAAAAAGGAAAGGTTTTTTGAGTTCCGCGGTTTTTGACTTATTTCTCAGAACGTGCCATAGTTGAAGGAAATTCATGGACAATTAAAGGCAGGCTTTATGAACGATCAGATTCAAGAACAAATTAAAAATATCGATGGCCGGCTTCTTCACATGCTGAGGTATCTTTGACTTAGCCAATAAAGAAAGGCAAGTCCAGCAGCTCGAAGCAAGAATGGAAACGCCTGACTTCTGGGATGACAATGTTGCGGCTCAGAAAGTCATTGCAGCTTGCAATGACTTAAAGGAATGGACCGTTCCGTATAAAGAGTTAAAGCAAAGGTTTGATAGCGCCCGTGAGCTTCTTCCAGATGTCGATCCTTCCACAGATTCTGAGTTTTTTAACATGCTAGTCTCCGAGCTGAATGCGGTAGATAAGGCTCTTTCCGAGCTAGAGGTGCGCCGCATGCTGTCAGGCGAGCTAGACAATAAGAATTGCTTTTTAAGCATTAATGCCGGAGCAGGCGGAACAGAGGCTTGTGACTGGGCGGGTATGTTGTCGCGTATGTATCAGCGCTGGGCCGCCAAGAGAAACTGGAAGGTCGAAGTTTTGGATTTTGTCGATGGCGACGTTGCGGGCATCAAGAGCATCACCCTAAAATTGACTGGCCCTTATGCTTATGGCTATTGCAAGTCGGAGCGGGGTGTGCACCGCCTCGTTCGAATTTCTCCTTTTGACAGCAATGCGCGCCGTCATACCAGCTTTGCCTCTGTTGATATCACTCCTGAAATCGATGATGATATCCAGATCGAAATCCGCCCTGATCAAATCCGTGTAGATACATACCGCGCTTCAGGAGCAGGTGGTCAACACGTCAATAAGACCGATTCCGCTGTCCGAATGACTCATCTGCCCACAGGGATCATCGTCTCTTGCCAAAGTGAGCGCAGCCAGATTCAAAATCGGGAAACTTGTTTAAAGATGCTTCGCGCCAAGCTCTATGAAAAGGAGTTAATGGAGCGGGAAGATCAGCTGAAAGAGATCGCTGGTGAGAAAAAGGAAATTGCTTGGGGTAGCCAGATCCGCAACTATGTCTTCCAGCCTTATACACTTGTCAAAGATACGCGGACCAAGTATGAAGTGGGAAATATCCACGCCGTGATGGATGGAGAGTTAGACGACTTTATCAATGCCTACCTTAAGGAGTTTGGATAAAGATGGAGGAGCCGCCAGGATTAGATATTCGCTACACCTACGTGACAGATACTCCTTATTTGCGGCAGTGGCTCGAAATCCCCAGTGTGCAGCAATGGTTTCCTGTTTCTGAAGAACGTGAGATTGCAGACTGCGTGCAGTGCTGGATTGGTTTTAGCAAGTATAGTGCGAGCATCACAGCGACCCTCAATGGAACCCCTTGCGGCATCGGTACTTTATTTTTAATGCCTTACCGAAAGGTCGCTCATCATTGCCTATTCAAGTTGATCGTCGATCCGAAATATCAAGGAAAGGGAGTAGGCACCGCCCTTTTGAGGAATTTGAAACACTTAGCAAAGAATTATTTCCATCTCGAGATAATCCATATCGAAGTGTTTGAAGGAAACCCCTTCATTCATCTTTTACTCAAACACGGTTTCCAAGAATACACGCGGCAGGAAAAGTTCGTAAAAGATGATCATGGCTATCATGCGAGAATCCTTTTTGAATGCTATCTTTAGGGGCTAAATGACTGACGCGTCAAAACTCACATTTCGGTTGACCAAAGAAGAGGATGCTCCCCATCTTTTGCAATGGCTTTCCGATCCTAAAATTCTACGCTGGTTTCCGATGTACGACGCAAGGGAAGTCGAAGATGCCGTTAGAATTTGGATCGGCTATTCGCGCATCGAAGCAGGGATGACTGCGCTTTGGGATGGGGTTCCCTGTGGAATGGCCAACCTTTACATTCAACCCTACAAAAAGCAAGCACACACTTGCCTTTTTTCCATTATTGTTAGAAACGATATGCGTGGTAAAGGTATAGGAAAACAATTAATGGAACATTTGATGAAACACGCCAAAGATAAATTTAAAATTGAAATTTTGCATTTGGAAGTCTATGATGGTAATCCTGCAAGACACCTTTATGAAAGATTAGGCTTCAAAGAATTTGGAAAACAAAGCCGTTTTATCAAGGAAGACGGAAAGTATACCGCGAAAATTTTCATGCAAACCGCTTTATGAAATTTTTAAAGCTTTTCTCTTTTAACGACCTTCTTGGGCGCAAGCAAGCGACTCCGCGAAAAAAAGTGCGGGTCAAAAGACGACCTAACAAAATTCATCTCAAAACCCAAGGCATTCTTTACGATCTTCAATCGATCTATAACAGCATCAATACTTCTTACTTCGATGGCAAACTCGACCTTAAGATCACCTGGTTTGGAAATGCCGAGCGCAAAGCCAGGCGTCACCGCAAGCTGGGACTTTATTGCTTTAGCGATAAACTGATTAAAATCCACCGCCTTTTGGATCAGCCCCATTTTCCCCCTTACTTTATCTCTTATGTCGTGTACCATGAGATGCTTCACAGTGTTCATCCTCCTGTAAAGGCAAAAAGAGGTCGATACAGCATCCATCACGCGGGTTTTAAGCAGAAAGAGAGAGAATTTGCCGAGTACGCTGAGGCAAAGCGCTGGGAGCAGGAAAACAAGAAACTTTTTTTTCAATAATTGATGAGATTTTATGGCAGGACATAGTAAGTGGGCTAACATCAAACACCGTAAAGGTAGGGCCGATGCGATTAAGGGGAAAATTTTTTCGCGCCTCGTCAAAGAGATCATCAGCGCAGTGAAGCAAGGCGGTCCCGATCCAAAATCAAATTCTAAGCTTCGCCTAGTAATCCAAAAGGCCCGTGAGGCTAACCTACCCAATGAAAACATCGAACGCAATATTAAAAAAGCCACAAGTGCCGACCAAGCAGATTACACAGAGATGACCTATGAACTCTATGGCTACGGGGGTGTTGGCATCATTGCAGAAGTTATGACGGATAATAAGAATCGGATTTCCTCCGATATGCGCATAGCCACGAATAAAAAAGGCGGGACAGTGGCTACTCCCGGTTCCGTTGCTTTCAATTTCGATCGCAAAGGCGTGATCCAAGTCCTAAAGAAAAATGCTGTCGAAGATGATCTTTTCCTCGCTTCTACAGAGGCTGGTGCGGAAGACTTTGACGCCTCAGAGGAAGCCTTCATCATCACTACCGCCCCTGACCAGTTAATCCAGGTCAAAGAAAAGCTCGCTGAGCTGGGATACAAATGCGAAGAGGCTCAGTTAGAGATGATCCCCAAACTCTACATCGATTGCGATGAAGAAGCGCAAAAATCCAACCTGGAGCTCATCGATTATTTAGAAGCTCTCGACGACGTCGATGCAGTTTATCACAATATGAAGGTAGAATAGAGCGCTCTTAAGAGCGCTCATTCAATTTAATTGAATTTAATCTCGTGAGCTTTGACGGTGAATGCAGGAGTCTGCTCGCCGCAGCGGCGATTTTTGCCTTTTTCCCACTGAGTAATTTGCCCCTTTTCGAGAATGACAAACTTCCATTCGTTCTTAACAGGAACTTGGCCATTCCAGCCATTTTCACTCTTTGTGAACGTCATCGGTTTTTCTGCCCAGTGAGGGTCGCAGCAGATGCCAAGCGTTTGTTGTTCGCCGATTTTGATATTTACGTTTACATCAATGGTTAAGGGACCTGTCGCATTGTTAAGAACGGAATTTGTTTGTTCGGTGTCTATTTGCTCTTCCTCAGTTTTTGAAGTCTCCGGGGACGCTTTTGATTGAAGCTCTTGATCTACCATTCGTGTTTCGACCGAAGATGATGCGGCTTGTTCGGATGGAATTGTTCTCAATTCATTGGCTTCTGAAGTCTCTGAAGCTTCTGTTTGAGCTTGAACAATCTTGAGACCTTCAACAGGGGTTGCGCTTTGTCTTAATTGTGGAACAAAGTAGTTATAGGGATGTTCTTTCCAAACGGAGATAAGGGTATAGTTGGGGACCTCTCCATTAGGTGACATGGTCTTTAGGCGCTCAATTGTCTTAGTGATTTTGTCTTCAAGGTGGGGAAATAAATAGGCCAATTGAGAAATTTGGGCCTCTTCGTTTGCCTTTTTCAGGAACTCGTTTTGTCTCAATGTCTCTTCGTGGTCATACGCATAACGAAGGGTGTCAGAAGGCTCAGAATGCCTGTCTTGGCAATATTGTTCATAGGTATAGTCTTGAAAACCGGTTTTATTTTGGTTTGAATGATTAATGTACGCGATATTATTATTGTATACTGCGATGACATTTTCTAAAGTATTTCTAGCACTATCAAACGATTTTGATTTTATGCTTCTCAAACTAATAAAGGAAAGCACTACATCCTCTTTGATTTGAACCGATCTTGGTATTTGAGCATAAATTTCCCTATTAAAACAAAAAGCAATTGGTAGTCTTAAGAAGCTGCCCTGAATAGCCATAAATATCCTCCGTTGTTTGTAATTTAGAATTAGTATCTCTTTTTTGTTTTAAAAAGTCAATTTTTTATAGTTTTTTTATTAAAAATAATTTTAAATTAAAAATATATAATTTTCATCTATTGCGGGTTGATTTTATCGGTTTTATTTGTTAAGATATTGTTAATTATATCTTATTTCTGTGTATGGTCGCTTTTTTAAGAATAAATCACTTTTCTATTTCTGCTAATGAAGCCTACTTTTCTTCTGTGCCTAAATATTTGCGCGCGGATAGAGGAACAGTCCATGTCCATCAAATTGATCTCCCTCGCACCTTTTCACCCGAAGAGCTCAAGCAAAATAAGGAAACCTGGAAGATTTTCAAGCAGAGTTTAATCGCGACGATTGGATATAAAAAATTTGACTGGATTTGCCATCGCTATCGAAATCGGATGAATTTTTTTGAACTTCAATCTCAAGGCAGTCCGCTCTTGCCCGAGCATGTAGAGGTCTTTGCAATCGGTGCCCACCAAATTCTATCCGCCGATGTGAAAAGGATATATTTGGTGAAACTGAGGGATCTATCTCGCGGAGAACTGACACAAAGACTTGCTGAAGTGCAGCCCTTCCCTATTGTCGGGGGATATAAAGATCCGATGGAAATTTCAGGGTCTCCCGAAACTTTTTTTTCCTATTTTTTTCACGACAAGCTTCTTATGGACAAGGAAAAGCAACTTCTTTTTTCTGATGCTGAACGACTGACTTTTCCCTCATGGCTGGAAAGAATGGCCAAAGTGACTGTTAATCGCGAACTCATCGAAAGACAGTTAATTCCTGCTCCCGGACTGGATGGTAAAATCGATTACTATAAAGTGCACAAAAAGATCTGCGGTGGCGGTTTGATCGCCTATGCCTTGCGGCCGGCAACGGCTGCATCGACCTTGAAACCCTTGATAATCTTTCGACCGACGCAATGGGCTTTTTCTAACGAGGATGCTTTTCTTTCTTATTATAACGATGCTCAGGGAAATGTCGGCGAAATGGGATGGCAAGCGTGTCAGAATGCGCTCAAAGAGTTGATGAGCGATCCTAAATTTAGAGACAACAATGAGAATGTTTCAGTAGCGGGGTATAGTTTGGGCGGTGCCCATGCCCAATACTTTTTGGCAGAGCATGGGGAGTTGGTTTCCAACGCAGTTTTTTATGCAGATCCAAGCGTTGATGATTCAACTGCCGAACAATTTGCTGAAAGAATGAATGCCATGTCTCGAAGAACAGAGCCTCTCAACATCCAGATTTTCCGCTTAAAAGGAGACTTTTGCCATTACGTTGGGGGAAAGCACGTGGGGTGGGGTATCAAACATCCTGACGTCAATATTCAGCTCGTGGAGATTGACCATCACAACAAAGCGGTGCGCGCTTTTGGTCTTCATTCCCATCGGATTTTTGATAATAATGACTTCCCTTATCAAATGGAATGCGTAGAAGATAGTGAGCAACTGTTTAACCATCTAGATAATTCCAAGCGTGGTCCCGATGTTTTCTGGTATGAGCGCATGCGGCGCATTTGGGGAAAGGTCGCTTACTGTTCTTTTTATAGCCTTTCTATAGCGTTTAAGCTGTTCTCCTTTGTGTTTGGCGTCAAAACACTGCGCAGCAGCAGTGATTCGAGTGTTTAATTGCTAATAGCTAAGACCTTCTTTATACGGGAGAGTCCTATACCCAACGTGATTGAAAATTTGGATTTAAGACCGAGCCAAAGCCCCGGGATTGGACGATCGAATCTAGCCCCTATTTCTAATAGGGACGACGATTCGATCGCG
>JAJPIB010000063.1 GCA_021324995.1 Chlamydiia bacterium
ACTGGTGACGTTTCAATGGGCTATAGAATTTTGGTTTTAACACGACCATTTTTTGATCCATCAAACAGGGGCATTATTCGAGCAATAAGACCCTGTTTGATGGGATCGGAAAAGGGGGTTGTTAAAAATCGAAATTCTATAGCCGATTGAAACGGAACCAGTATAGTCTCATCGTTGTCTAAACAGTTTTTTGCCATGGCCTCCCAACAGAATGAGACTTGCTAAGACCATCGCTATACAACCCACAATCAATGGCGCATTGACGTTGAGATTTAGAAGCATACCTCCTAGAAAAGGGATCACCGCAAAAGCAAAGGACTGTAAGGATTGAAAGGCTCCTAACATTTCTCCCTGTTTATGCTCTGCAGTCAAATTGGAAACGATCGCCGTTCCCACGGGAAAAACCAAAGCGATCAAAAATTGCTGAATAGGAATACAGATCCAATACATTCCCACCCAGGTGTACATAAGAAGAATAAAAAATACACCACCAAGCGCTAACAAGGAAAAAAACAAAATAGGAAGAGGTGGAAATTTTTTGACGATGGGTCGAATGAGCAGCCCACTGCTTAAAACATAAAAAGCAGATCCATAAGCGTAAAAATGACCAATTCCTGCTACGTTAAGACCCTGTTCCAAGATCCATGTCACAGGGATAAATTCCCAAAAGAAGCCCCATCCTAAGCAAAAAACAAAGAAGGCAGGGAAAAGAACACGAAACTTACTAAGGAAATCTTGATTCAAAAAGGAATGGAACCCAGGCGGCTGGTGGGCTAATTTATTTTTTGATCCGGGGCGAGTTTCAGTAAATAAAAATGTGATTAAAATGAGGTTAAACAATGTGAAAAGTCCAGCACCAATAAAAGGAATCTCAAATCCCCAAAGAGACAATTTTCCACCTAAAAGAGGACCTACAGAAAAACCCAGTCCGCTATACATCGCCAATAGAGCATAGCGCTTTGATTTTTCAGAGGGATGACTGATGTCTGACATCGCAGAGTTAATGATGCTGATGTTACTTGCACCTATTCCTGTAATCACCCGTCCAAGGATAAGAAAACACAAGTTCCTTTGCCAAACGCCACAGGCAGAAAGAAGATACCCTAAAGCCATCGTCAAGGAAGACCCTTGCAAAATAGGTTT
Organism: Chlamydiia bacterium; assembly: GCA_021324995.1. Lineage (GTDB taxonomy): Bacteria > Chlamydiota > Chlamydiia > Chlamydiales > Rhabdochlamydiaceae > CAJCIW01. The sequence continues at coordinate 1,144 of JAJPIB010000063.1, forward strand.
GCGGCCTAGGCGATCGGAAAACCTACCTACAAAGGGTGAACTAAAAAACTGCGCTAGAGGACTTGCCGACACTAAAATGCCTAACCACATTCCTTTGGAAATCGAAGATCCAAAAGCAAAAAGGTGCTGATCGGGTTCAAAGATCATCGCTGCAAAGATGGGATAGACGAGACCATAGCTCATCCAATCGAGAAATGCAGTATAACAGAGAAGAATGAAACTAACCTTTGTTTGATGAAATCGTGACACTTTCTTCCCATATATTTATACCCAACGTGATTGAAAATTTGGTTTAAGACCGAGCCAAAGCCCCGGGATTGCCTCGGTCTTAAATCTAAATTTTCAGTCACGTTGGGTATACATTCACATATAAAACAGAATATACTTTTTTTCACCTATTTTACTTGAAAATTTTGACAGAAAATAAAAACTAAATAATATGAGAAAAAAAATGGAAAACAAATGAAATCGCTTCCTCTTTTTTCAGTCCTTTCCCTATTAACCTTCATTGCAGTTCCTCTGGGCTTATTCGCTGATTCGCAGCCCGAGCCCTCAGATGCAAAAGCATTGGGCAAAAAGCTGATGAGTAATCTACCAGGCATTTTTTCTTTAGATCAGGAACACAAAGAACGCCTCGGCAAATACCAGGTTCCGCCAATCCGCAATGGAAATTGGGTTCTCAGCTCGCATCCCATTTCGTTGGTCGAAAGCTTTGCTCAGCAGACAGGAGCTATGACAGCGCTCTTTGTGAAAGTAGAGGATGAGTTTGTACGTCTCTATACAACGGAAGAAGGAGAAAAACCCGGCACAGCGCTTTCCCACGCGAGTCCTGCCTATAAACACATGTTTGCAGAGCTGCGCTATACAGGAAAGGTTTCCTTAGGCGGTCGCGATTACATGGCAGACTATGACGTGTTTCGCGATCGTCAGGGCAGAGTAATCGGAGCCTACTTGGTGGGAATTCCAATCGTCCCTTGATCCGTTATTTTCTCACAAAGCATCGCCCTATCTTCCATAAGGCGGCCAAACCAAACGCCAAATAGACAAAACGCAAAAGTTTGGGCATCGCGATAAAGACCCACATAAATGGGTTAAAATCGGCGACTCCCACCCCTCCCCAGGTTAGCCCAGAGAGCACGAGCAAAATCGTCGCCAAGAGATCTAATAGTTTCATAAATTTCCTATAGCGAGTTTTTTCCTCGATAAAGCTTTAAATTTCTATTTCTGTCAATCTTCTAGAAACTATTAAGCGCGAAGGGTTCCTATTGCGATCGAAGAAGAAGTCATTTCATATTCGTAGGGGCGAGAAAAGATGGACCAGGTTTTGCGATCTACACCATTGAGCCAATGTTTCCAGGAACTCATCGGGACGCCTTCCGAAAGAGTTTGATCCAATCGCCATAGCTCAAGGCGCTCAGTGCTAGGGTTTACGACAAACCCAAAGTAATTCCCGCTCCAATTTGTGTCGGCAAAAAGAAGAGGTGTAGGCTGTGCTAAACCGATAGAGCGGGCAGATTGAGCAATAAAGAGATGCAAGTCAAAAGATAGACAGAGGGTATCTTGACTAAGGAGGTAGCAACCCTTTGCCATTTCCTTCACTTCATTTGCAGTTAGGAAAAGAGCCGAAACGTCAGAAAATTTTTGTAAAATGGCATTGAGTTTATCTGTCATTTTATCGGAAAGAAGGCGCTGCACAACGCTCTTCCAATCTTTTCCTGAGGTGAGAGGTAGGCTTAGATAGAGGAAAGAATCGACAATATCAACAAGTGCTTTTTTCTGCGTCTGTCCTTCTAGATGCTTTACAGCGAGACTGATTACATAATTGCGCCACTCAAGAATAGAGATTTTTTCCTCTTTATTATGGAAAACACGTTCGAGATGCTCGCCTAAACGGAGAGGAAGTTTTTGACAAAGTTTGGAAAAAAGAAATTCTTGAGCTTCACCAGAGAGTCGCATTTCTGAATAAAATGTTTGCGAAGGTAGAAAAATTTCATCTCGCACCCAAGTATAGGTGAAAATGTTGTCTTGCCATCCCTTGCTCAAGTTTTCTTGCCCTGGCAAAAGGATAAAGGCATGAGTAGGAGAAGTCATCAGCATCCCTTTTCGGGGATCTTGGAGATAGGGGTCGGTAATTCGTGGTGGCAAACTTTTTAGTGTATCGAGAATAAAAATAAGCAGCTCCGACTCGCTTTCCACCCATTTTTCTTCCTGAGTAAATTCTGCTTCGCGGCGATAGTATGTTTTCAGAAGGGTCGTCATTGTCCCACCTGACGTGTACGCCCAAGGTTTTTTTTCCAATTGATGGAGTTGCCCCAGAGGATTTTTCCCTGCAAAAGATGCGTGGGCTTTCGCCATCCGTTGTAAAGAGGATTCTAAAAACGCATCTGTTCGGATGTAGGCAATGATCGCAGCGTTCAACTCAAGAACATCTTGGTCCCCGCCCTCCCATTCGCAGCTGGCAGCAATTTGGGATTCCGTCGCAGAGAAAAAGGAGAGAAGGGCATCGATGTATTGCTCAGCGTCATGAATAAGCGTCCACAAGGCGGGATCCGTCCTTCCATGCTTGTAGACAAGCCTAAATCCCGCTGGGCTATCGTCATAGAGTTCTCCTTGAAAATCCTGCATTTCAGCATCGTAAATCTCCTGAAAATATTCAGGGAATTTTTCATCATACTGCTTTATTAGAAAGGAAAAGAGTTTAGAATAGTTTGAGCCCCTGGAATAGAGAGCATCGCGTTTGTCTAGACATGCGCGCATATGGTAGGTACGGCTTTGTAACTCTGCCTGAAGACGTCTGGCCTCCGATTCAGAGGAGACATTTCGCATCAAAGATTCCGTCGCTTTGAGCTGATCAAAAGCAATCTCATATTCTTTTTGAGCTTCCTCAAGATTTTTGTTGACTTCCGCGATTTTTTCGTCGATGCGCTTGTAAATCAACTCTCCAATCCCTCCTTTCTCTTCGGGAGCAAAGCCTAGACTTGAGTAAAGATTCCAGCGGGAAAATTCCATTTTTACCTCGGAAAAAGAGGCAACGGTAAACTCCCAACTCTTCAGCAGGGCATTGTCGCACATCCCTTTAAATGCAGCTCGACACCGCTTTTCCTTCTCGAGAAAAGTTAAAATTCTGCTCAATTTTTCCGAATCGCGGACAGGGGAAAAGCCGAGAGCCATTTTTGAACTCTTAAACTCAGCCATTCTCAAACTGCGCTCTTTTCTCACGTCCGCTTCGCTTAAAGAAAATTTTTCCAAGAGCACAAATCGGATCAGATCTTCTGTCGTCAGTGAACTTTTTTTCTGAGAAAACTCACCGATAATGCTCTGGGAAACTCTAGATTTTTCTTCTAAGCTACGGGTCGGGTCTAGAACACCTGCGCATTCAAGCACAGCGAGCACCCCTGGGCAAAGCCATCCTTTTGCTTCTCCTCCGATTTTTTTTGTGAGATCTCCCACTCCGGTGCTTGGACTCAAGGGAAGGGAATATTCGATGCCTCCAAACGTGCGCTTTAATTTTCCTGTGGAGAGAAGCTGATAGAGGTCGTCGAGAAAGAGCAGAATGTGGTCGCTCTGGATCAAAATAGCTGGAGCAGTTGCAAAGCAAGACCCTACGTTTTGTCGCAGCGGAGTCAGGCAGGCGCATAAAACCGCAGATCGCACGAGTCCATCCGAAAGATGCTCCTGTGGAGAAATTCCCAGAGTTTCAAAAATTAATTCCTCTCCCCACTTGGAGGAAACCGTTTTGTGAAATCGTTTTAACGCTGTCGCACCCTCCTTACTGTCAAAAAAGCGCAAAACACTTAACATATGCTCGCAAAGGAGACCATCGTTTAAACCTGCAGGATAAAAAAGAAATCCTCTTTCAAACGCTACAAGCACATTTTGAAGAAAACTTTTTCTAATTTCTCCTTTTTCGTCGATAAGCCGAAGGCTTAGTCTGCGCGCGCGGTTCAGCGCTCTGAATTTAAGGCTTTCCTGAATCCCAGATGCATCGAAATAGGAAGAGAGGTGGGCCTCATGAGAGATGTCAAACAGCTTGACAAGGAAATCCTCGCGATGGGACTTAAGCAAATGAAAAAATATATCGTTTAAAAAGATGGGATCCCCTGAGGTAAGATTAAAAATTTCTTCTCGATCCAATTATACCCAACGTGACTGAAAATTTGGATTTAAGACCGAGCCAAACCCGGGGATTTGGCTCGGTCTTAAATCCAAATTTTCAGTCACGTTGGGTATAAAACCCTATATTTTTTTTATCTTTATATTTTGGGAGGCAATGATTTACAATCAATGTAAAAAAGCTGCCGAGATTGCAGGGAGAAATAAAATGATGTTGATCCATTACAACAACCAAGAAATGGAACTTCCCGAGAGAAGCTCCGCCAAAGATTTGAGCGAAAAGCTTAACTTGCGAGGACCCGATCAATCGCTCGCCGCAAAAATCAATGGAACCTTGCGCGATATGGCAACAGAGTTGAAGTACGGCGACACCGTTGAGCTCATTCACTTCGAAGAACCCGTGGGCAAAGAAGTATTCTGGCACACCTCCGCACACATTCTCGCGCAAGCCATTTTAAGACTTTATCCCCATGCAAAACCGACGATTGGACCACCCATCGAACAGGGATTCTATTACGACTTTGCCGACTTGGCGATTTCAGAAGAAGACTTTGAAAAGATCGAAAAAGAAGCACAGAAGATCATCGAGGAAAATTATCGCCCTGAGCGCTCTGTTTTCAAAAGTAAAAAAGAGGCGCTCGAAAAATTCGCCAACAATCCCTACAAAGTGGAATTAATCGAGGGATTTAAAGAAGGGGATGAAATCTCCGCCTACTCTCAAGGCGAGTTTTTTGATCTTTGCCGAGGGCCGCATTTGCCAAGCTTGGGAAAAATCAAAGCATTTAAAGTTCTGAGAACGTCGGGAGCTTATTGGAAAGGGGATTCCAATCGCGAAATGCTCACTCGCGTTTATGCGATCACTTTCCCCGACCGCAAACTGCTCAAAGAATATCTCTTTTTCCTTGAAGAAGCTAAAAAAAGAGACCATAAAATTCTTGGACCCAAACTCAATTTGTTTTCTTTGAAAGAAGAGGGGCCAGGCATGCCGTTCATTCTTCCTAAAGGAATGATCGTCTGGAACCGTTTGATCCACTTCTGGCGCACGCTGCACGACAAGGCGGGATATGAAGAAATAAAAACGCCACAGCTGCTCAGCCAATCGCTTTGGGAAACTTCTGGACACTGGTTTCATTACCGCGAAAACATGTATGCATTCAGCATCGAAGATCGCCACTTTGCCATCAAGCCGATGAATTGTCCAGGGTGTATGCTCTACTTTAAATCGCAGACGCACAGTTATCGTGAGCTTCCACTGCGCATCGCTGAAATCGGACACGTTCATAGACATGAAGCTTCAGGCGCTCTGAGCGGACTTTTCCGCGTTCGCAGCTTTCACCAAGACGATGCTCACGTATTCATGCGTCCTTGTGATATCAAGGAAGAAATCTTGAAAGTGATCGGCCTTATCGATGAGATTTACACGACATTCGGCCTGCCCTATCGCCTAGAATTATCCACACGTCCGGAAAAGAGCATTGGCACCGATGAAGATTGGGAAATTGCAACAGCAGGGCTCAAAGACGCGCTGGATATGTGGGGGCAACCCTATCGCATCAACGAAGCTGACGGTGCATTTTATGGGCCAAAGATTGATATCCACATCAAAGATACTTTAGGAAGATCTTGGCAGTGCGGAACGATCCAGCTCGATATGGCGCTTCCCGAAAAATTCGAACTGGAATATATGGATAACGACGGACAACTAAAACGCCCGGTAATGATTCATCGCGCCTTGTTTGGATCGATTGAGCGCTTTTTCGGAATTCTTATCGAACATTTTGCGGGAAAATTCCCTTTATGGCTTAGTCCGAGACAAGTATGCATCATTACAGTTGCCGATAGACACATCGATTACGCCAACGAGCTTGCCAGAGAAATTAAAAAAGCAGGCTTTCTTTGCGATGTCGACGATTCGTCAGAATCGGTGAACAAAAAAATTAGAAATGCACAAATGATGCAGTATAACTACATGTTGACAATTGGCGATAAAGAGGTAGAGAACAGGACGATCAATCTTCGTACACGAAACAACGTTGTGCACGGCGAACTCGATCTGACTTCCTTTATCGACAGCATCAAAAAAGAAGACGAAGAGAAGTCTTTAACATCCCATTTTGCGAAAGAGGAAGAAGCACATGCAAAAAGCGGCGCATAAGATCGCTGTCAGTAGCTTTAAGGGCGGCACGGCGAAGACCTCGACATCCTTGCACATCGGGGCTGCCCTTGCGAAGTACCACAAGAAAAAAGTCCTTCTGATCGACTTAGACGCCCAAGCGAACTTAACAGCCGGTCTGGGATTAGACCCCGATGCACAAGACAGTATGGCTCCTGTATTTCAAGGTCAAAAACAAATCCAAGATGTGATCCTACCGACAGGAGTAAAAAACCTGGATTTAATTCCTGCAGATACCTGGCTAGAACGCGTGGAAGTCACAGGACCATTGGCAGGGGACCGCTATTCCCATGAGCGCCTTAAAGAAATTTTAAAGCCTTTGAATTACGATACGATCATCATTGATACTCCGCCCTCGCTCTGCTGGCTCACAGAGTCTGCGCTAATCGCTGCAAACCACTCCCTTGTCTGCGCAACCCCTGAGTTTTACAGCATCAAGGGATTACAGCGCTTATCCGAATTCATGACCAGCATTTCTCAAAGACATCCGTTCAATATTTTAGGCGTCGCTCTTTCATTCTGGAATCCTCGTGGAAAAAGCAATGAAGCTTTCCTTGAGGTGATCGAGGGCACATTCCCCGGAAAACTGCTAACCTCCAAAGTACGCAGAGATATCCGTGTATCAGAAGCCTCTGTTCACGGTAAACCTATCTTCGAAGTCGCTCCAAGCAGTAGAGCTGCTGAAGATTATCTTGCTCTTACCAAAGAACTTTTAAAACGCATCTAATATTTAAGCGGACTTACTTATGGTCAAAGTCAATTCCTTGCTCGCTCAGCGTTTAAAGAACGCTACAGAAAAGCTTTCTAAGATGACCAACCTCGTCGAAAAATCCTCTAGCGGCAATCTTTCGAGTTTTTCAGGAGTTTTTCGCGTTGCTCCTTTGAATGAAAAAGAAAACGAAGCTCTCGTCTCTTTGCTGGAGCAGTACAGAAATGAAACCCAGGAAATCCAAGAAGATCTTTTCCACCTTTCGACGTTGACAGCTGAAGTCAAAGCGATCAATAACCAGGCGATCATCCTACATGGCGAAAGAATAAAAAAAGCCCAAGAAATTCTCAAAAGCTACCGCGACGGCGCTTTTAGTGCATGGCTTATTGCCACCTATGGAAACCGGCAAACTCCCTATAACTTTCTTCAGTACTACGAACTTTATAAAGCTTTGCCAGAGCACCTCCATGCAAAAATCGATGAGATGCCTAGACAGGCTGTCTACAGCTTGGCGAGCAGAACCGGGGATACCGCGCAAAAAGAAGAAATCGTGAGAAACTACAAAGGGCAGCCCAAGTTGGAACTTCTCAAGTTGATCCGGGAAACCTTTCCTCTCGCAGAGAATGACCGCAGAGCCCAAAATCTTTCTGAAATCGCCCTCTCACAATTGCGACGGCTCTCTTCCCAGCTCTCTTCTGCTTCTTTCGCTCCCGATCCCAAACAAAAGAAAGAACTCCTCCAAGTTTTAAAAGAGTTGAAAGTGCAGATTGAACAAAAAGCCCTTCTTGCAAACGCCACAACGATTCAAATCACACCGGAGAAGGAATGACGGATGTAAACAGATATCAATCTCCGCTATCTGATCGCTATGCTAGCAAAGAGATGTCCTATCTGTTCTCTCCTCACTTCAAGTATCTCACCTGGCGCAAACTCTGGGTCTCTCTCGCCCAATCTCAAAAAGCACTCGGTCTTCCCTTTACCGACAAGCAGATCGCGGAATTAAAAAGCGCAGAGAGTCAAATCGATCTGGCAACAGCGGAGGAATACGAGAAAAAATTCCGCCACGACGTGATGGCCCATATCCATGCCTTCGGAGATCTTTGCCCTACTGCAAAAAGCATCATCCACCTCGGCGCTACTTCCTGTTTTGTGACAGATAATGCCGACTTGATTCAAATGCGCGAAGGGCTCCTTCTTCTGCGCAACAAGATTGTCCAAATGCTCCGGCAGCTCAGCGCATTTGCTGAGCAGTATGCTTCCTTGAGCTGCCTTAGCTTTACACATTTCCAAGCAGCGCAACCGACGACTTTGGGAAAACGGGCCTGTCTTTGGCTTCAAGACTTTCTCATGGACCTCCACGATCTCGAGCAATACCTTGAAGAAATGCAATTTTTGGGCGTTAAGGGAGCGACGGGAACACAAGCCTCTTTTCTTGCCTTGTTCGAAAACGACCATGCGAAAGTTAAAAAACTCGAGGAATTCGTCGCCAAAGAAATGGGTTTTACCAAGGTTTTTCCCATCTCCGGACAGACTTACACAAGAAAGCAAGATATTCGCATGATGGCGATTTTATGCAGTTTTGCTGCCTCGGCACACAAGTGCGCGACAGATCTGCGTTTACTCGCCCATTTAAAAGAAATCGAAGAGCCATTTGCTGAAAAACAAGTGGGCTCCTCAGCAATGCCCTACAAGCGCAATCCGATGCGCAGCGAAAGAATTTGCGGACTCGCTCGCTTCCTCATCTCCCTCAATGAAAATTCCCTTTATACGGAAGCGACGCAATGGTTTGAGCGCACGCTCGACGATTCTTCCAATCGTAGACTCTATCTTCCTGAAGCCTTCTTAACTGCGGATGCCATCCTTAACCTTCTTTGTAATGTCACGGAAGGACTCATCGTCCATCCCAAAATGATTGAAAAGCACCTCGAAGAAGAGCTTCCTTTTTTAGCGACCGAACATCTTCTGATGAGAGCTGTAAAGCAAGGCAAAGACCGCCAAGTTGTGCACGAAAGATTGCGCATACACAGTTTAGAAACTAGTCGTAAAATTAAAGAAAACGGACAAGGGAACGATCTTCTCGAAAGAATTGCCACCGATCCGGCCATTGGCCTCACTGTTTCAGAAATCCACGAAGAGATGAATGCTCGGCATTTTATTGGGAGAGCGAGCGAACAGACCTATGAATTTCTTCATGACCAGGTCGCACCCACCCTGAAAAAACATAGCAACATCCATTCCTATCACTCACAAATCCAAATTTAGCGCTGGGTAGCGCAATAACCCTGCTTGCGCCATTTCTTTCTCAATTTGCTCTTTAACAATTTCTTGCGGCTCAATCAAAGGCAGCCGTAAATGAGAACGACATTTTCCCATGAGGCTAAGAGCGTATTTTACACATTGAGGATTGGTCTCTAAAACCATCGCCTTCACTAGAGAATAGAAACGCTTAAAATAGTCTCTCGCTTCACCGACTTGGTCAGAAAGCAAAAGTGTTGTCAAAATCTTCCACTCTCTTGGAATGATATTGGCGACAATGGAAACCACTCCACAAGCGCCTGCTGCGATCATCGGAACTACTAAGCTATCATCCCCGGCAAGCACAGGTGTTCTTGTGAGGTGCATGAGTTCGATAGCGTAATCCAAATCGGCTGTCGCTTCCTTGATCGCTGAAATATGAGGAAGTTCTGCAATGCGCGCCAACGCCCTCACAGGCAGTTTGATCCCTGTGCGCCCCGGATGGTGATAGACCATGAGAGGAAGGCCCACCTTCGAAAGCTCTTGAAAATGTTGGAAACATCCTTCAGGTGACGGACGGTTGTAATAAGGGAGGATGACAAGAGCTCCGTCAGCGCCGATTTCTTTTGCAACCTGCGTCGCTTTAACTGCTTTGGCCGTGTCATAGCTTCCCGTGCCAGCAAGGATAGGAATCCGGCCATTCGCAACCAGAACGCCTGTTTCAAAAATGCATCGCATTTCTTCCGAAGAAATGACAGGGGATTCTCCTGTCGTCCCACACAAAACAATTCCATCTGTGCCCGATTCGATGTGCCATTCGATCAAATCGGATAAATTTTTGAGATCCACATTTCCCTGATCATCAAACGGCGTCGCTAATGCGGCAATCGAACCTTTAAACATACCTTCTCCAATCTAAGTGCCATAAAATCCAAGTCTACGGCCCGATTCAGGTATTCTATCGATTTTTCTCTCTTTCTCGGTACTTTTTTCAAAATTTCCTGAGAAATTTCTATCTTGACATTCGAGGCACTCCCCATTAAAGAAATACGATAAAGTAAGAAAATATATTTGAATGCGTTTCGTATAATTCGGAGATCATCCTCATGCATCGCTTCAATGTAACCTTAAATAAAAAAACTTTGGAATTTGCGATTGTCCAAATTAAGACAGTCCTATTTCTAATTATCCTCTTAATTCTTTTTTCTCACACACAAATCCCCTTAAATCAGGGTGATATCGTTATCCCAAATTTTAAACTGAAAAGCGGAAAAAGTATTTCACCTTTACATCTGCATTATCAAACGCTTGGCACGCCAGAACGAGACTCCAAAGGACACATCACTAATGCGGTGTTATTGCTTCATTATACAACGGGCACAGGAAGTGTTTTTCTCACTCCAAACTTCATAGAATCCCTATTTGAAGTGGGAAAACCTTTAGATATGAGACGGTTTTTTATTGTGATGCCAGATTGCATCGGTGCAGGAGGATCAAGCAAACCCTCTGATGGAGCATATGGAAAATTTCCCGAATTCGGTTACTTAGATCAAATAGAAGCTATCCATAAAATGCTACAGACTATCGGTATTTTTCGAGAAAGATTAGTTCTAGGAATCTCTATGGGGGGAATGCTGACATGGCTCTGGGGAGAATACTTTCCGAATGAAGTTGATGCCCTTGTAGCTGTAGCAAGCACTCCCTCTCAAATCTCAGGACGCAATTTATTTTGGCGCAAAATGATCACTGACGCCATTTTAAATGACCCTGATTGGAATGATGGTCAACCCATTCCCAATCAACCCTTAAAGGAGTGGAGCAAAACGGTAGGTCCATTATCGATGATCATGGCTGATAATCCAATAAGAATTCAGCAAAATGCATTCAATCGCGAGGCCACAAATCAATTATTCGATGAAGTGATAAAAAAAACAGAAGCTTCACTCAATCCCTATGACATTCTTTTCATGTATAAGAGCTCGTTTGATTATAATCCAAGACCTGATTTAGGAAAAATTACATCGCCTTTTCTCGCAATCAATTTTATAGATGATCTCATAAATCCTCCTGAACTCTTGAATATACCTACTCAATCTAACTTTCATATGCTAATGATTGAAAAGGAATCAGACTTATATGGACATAAGGGCATTTTTCACCCTGAGGTGTGGGGGAAAGGTGTGGCAAATTTTATGAGCATGATCACTTCGGCTTTCAATTAAATGAAATTAACGAGCATTCTTTTTCTGCGAAGTCGCAAAGGATCTCGCGCCATTCTGTAGCTACAGAAGAAAAGTCGCTGAGAAGGTTTTTAAAAGGAATATACTTACCTTCTTCCATTTGGGCTTCCTGGAAGAGATAGACAGAGTAGGTGAGGGGATCGAGTTTCAAATAAGCACCGGTTTGCTCCCAACGCAGCAGGCCACTGCTTGAGACGCAGGAACGGATCTCTTTAGGGAGATAGCCTTCTCCCGAATAAACTTTTGTATATAAAGTAAAATGGTTGGGCTTTTCAGTGGCTGTGAAAAAAACGGTCTCTCCATGGATGATCACACGCGCTTTCCGCTTGCTAGCGAGCTGGCTCATCACAAGTAGAAAACACTTATAAAACATAAAAACAATCTTAATTAAAATGAAACACCCACCGTTAATTATACACAAAACGATAATTAAGCATCAGAAGGTTTATTTATTTTAAATAAAGAAATCGGAATTATACCCAACGTGATTGAAAATTTGGATTTAAGACCGAGCCAAAGCCCCGGGATTGGACGATCGAATCTAGCCCCTATTTCTAATAGGGGCGACGATTCAATCGCG
>JAJPIB010000022.1 GCA_021324995.1 Chlamydiia bacterium
AAATTTGGTTTAGGACCGAAGCGAAAGCTCCCGCGATTGGCGCGATCGAATCGTCGCCACTATTAGAAATAGGGGCTAGATTCGATCGTCCAATCCCGGGGCTTTGGTTCGGTCTTAAATCCAAATTTTTAATCACGTTGGGTATAAGGTGGAGCAAAAAGTGACAAAAATTGACAGGCATAAGAATGCGTTAACGGATTGTTGAACCTCTCTCTGTATAATTCGTCGGAAATTTTTTTGCATGCATTTATTTTTTTAGCTAGAATCAAATGAAACTTCTTACTGGGATAGGTTCTTATGCTGAAACTGCGATTGATTTCCCGTTTGACCTTTTTTTGCGTCCTATTGTTAGGTACATCTAGCGCTTTTACGGGTGTCGCTAAGACTCCCTCTTTTTTGGAAATGGAAAAGCACTATTACTCTAAATATCTCCAGTCATCCGATATCAATGAGCATCTTCCTCACTTACGTCGCTTGGCCTCAGAGTGCAGTTCTGTGACTGAGATCGGAATCAGAGATGTTGTTTCTACATGGGGTCTTTTGCTGGGGCTTGTAGAAAGCGATGCTGAAGAACCGGTCTATTTAGGGATCGATTTGAATACTCCTGCCTTAGAACCATGGATCAATGCACAGCGCTTAGCAGAAGAAAACAGGGTTGTTTTCAAATTTAAGCAAGGCAATGACATGTTCGTCGATATTGAGCCAACAGATCTTCTTTTTATCGACACAATGCATACTTATTGTCACTTAACCTATGAGCTCGAAAAGTTTTCTCCCAAAGTCAATCAATACATTGTTCTCCATGATACCGATGCCCCGTGGGGATTTGTTGACGACGTCTGTTATTATGGAGATTATTCAGAATATCCGGTGCATATTGATCGCAATAAAAAAGGGCTTTGGCAGGCCGTTGTTGATTTTTTAAAGACACATCCCGAATGGAGATTGCATGAGCGCCATTTAAATAATCATGGGCTGACAGTGCTTAAGCGAGATCAGCAGTCTGAAATCTGCAGTGCTCAAATCGACAATGCGATTAAAAACCGCATTATTTTATGTACAGGGCCTTCTTTAGGAAGATTTGAATGGCTTAAAAACCATACCGAAGCGGATATGCAGTTCATCCCTTTTAAGAAGATTTTCTTGGTGACGAATGATCCTGCTAATATGGACATCACTTTCAAAGACCAAGTTCCTGCATGTCGCCTCATCAAAGCGAGAGGACATCAGCTCGATTGTTTGAATTGTATTATCTCTTCGATTAAAGCTGCGGCCAATGATCCCGAATGCCTCAATGAGGATATCATTCTGTTTAAACATGAATCCGCGTTTATCAATGACATGGTGCTTGTCCGTCAAGCAATCAAGAAGATCCTGGAAGGTGAAGAACTGGTTGCCAGATTTTGGGCTCCCGATGCTTTCTATATGACTAATGGCTTTTACATCACTGTTGCGGCTGCGCGAAAAGTATTTAGAAGCCTAGGAGAGGTCACCTCCTTTAATGCAGACTATGCTTTTTGTGAGGACTACTTTACAAAACGCATTGCCAAATCGCTATCAAGAATATATCGGATTGATTACTCGCATCGCACTCGCAAGGAAAACGAGCTGGGTTTCTATCACATTCCCCCCAAGGGAGAGGAAAATGAAGGCGGTTACTGGGACAAGAGTAATTACAACGATTTATATTGAGCTTTTGAGCCTAGTTCATCTTCGATTTCAAGGAGTCGGTTGTACTTAGCGACGCGGTCGGAACGGCAGAGCGATCCCGTTTTGATTTGGCCTGCAGACGTCGCAACGCAAAGGTCAGCGATTGTTGTATCTTCTGTCTCTCCTGAGCGATGAGAGATCACATTTGCATATCCATTTTTTTTGGCAAGGGCAATGGTTTGCAATGTTTCACTCAGGGTGCCGATCTGATTGACTTTAATTAGGATCGCATTGGCAGCTTTTTGATCGATCCCCTTTTGCAGAAATTTCGCATTGGTGACGAAGAGATCGTCTCCGACGATTTGAATTTTCTGTCCCATTTGTGTTGTCAGTGCTTGCCAGCCTTTCCAGTCGTTTTGGTCGAGACCGTCTTCTATAGAATCGATTGGATATTTTGAGCAGAGCGTTTCCAAATAGGCGATCTGCTCGCTGGAGTTGCGCGAAGCAAAAGGATGTTTCGCCGTTTTCTTTTTCTTTTCGAGATAAGCTTGTGTTTCGCTCTCGTAAAATTCAGAGGCAGCGGGGTCTAAAGCGATGGTGATATCGGATCCCGGTTTAAAGCCTGATTTCTCAATTGCCTGAATGATGAGATCGAGGGCTTTTTCATTGGACTCCAAGCGGGGAGCGAATCCTCCTTCATCGCCAACTGCTGTCGAATAATCTGCAGCTTTCAGTAGTTTTTTCAGAGTATGGAAAATTTCTACACCCCACCTAACGGCCTCGCGAAACGTGGGCGCACCAATAGGTCGGATCATAAATTCTTGAAAGTCGAGAAGATTATCGGCGTGCGCTCCTCCATTGAGGATGTTCATCATCGGCGTAGGAAGAAGCGTTGCTTGAGTTCCGCCGAGGTAGAGATAAAGAGGCTGTTTTTTTGAAGCAGCGGCGGCTTTTGCTGCAGCGAGGGAAACCCCTAAAATCGCATTGGCTCCAAAAAGCGCTTTATTCGAAGTACCGTCAGCTTCAATCATTAGCGCATCGATCGCTTCCTGATCGAAAAGATCTTTACCTGCGAGAAGATTTTGAAGCGGTCCCTTCACATTGGCTACTGCTTTCAACACGCCTTTCCCCAAGTAACGCTTTGGGTCAGCATCGCGCAATTCAACCGCTTCATGTTCACCTGTCGATGCCCCAGAAGGAACAGCCGCTTTTCCAACGGATCCATCGGTAGCGCGCACGACGACTTCAAGAGTCGGGTTGCCTCGGGAGTCTAAAATTTCAAGAGCATGAAGGGATTGAATTTTGACCATATTTATCTTGTACTCGGGTTACCTATGTCGGTGTTCTTCTAAAACGGAAGCCATTAAAGCGCAATAAGAGGCAAATCGCAAGGGGGAAATGCGGTTTTCTTCAGCGGCTGATTTGACTGCGCATCCAGGCTCATTGAGATGGGCGCAATCAGGAAATCGGCATTCAGAACTCACAGTAACGATTTCAGGGAAATAGGAAGCCACTTCATCGCTTTGCAGCTCCCATATCCCAAAGCTTTTGATGCCGGGCGTGTCGATGCAAAATCCTCCCTCTTCAAGAGGAACGAGATGAGTCGTCGTGGTCGTATGAGATCCCTTATTGGTTTTTTGAACGACTTCTCCCGTCGCTAAAGCGGTCCCCGTGATGAGATTGATCAAAGAGGATTTTCCGACGCCCGACTGCCCTGAGAATACAGAAGTTTTCTGATGCATCGCTATTTTCAATTCCTCAATACCTTCTCCTGTGGCGATACTGATGGGAATGACTTTGAAGTGCAACGCTCGGTAAGCTTGGACAAAGTCATCGAAAAGTGCTTTTTCCTGTTCTAATTTTTCCAAATCGATGTCCTTTGGAGGAGATTCGAGAAGGTCGACTTTATTGATGAGAATGACCGGTTCCATATGTCCCTTCTGCGCGGCAATGATGTAGCGGTCCACGAGAAACGGCTTTAGAGCGGGAGCAACGACGGAGGCGGTGATCAATACTTGGTCAATATTAACAGCGATCAATTGTTCCTTGTTGCGCGATAGATTGTCGGCGCGCGAAAGAACAGAGTGACGTGGCATTACCTTTGCAATGGAGCCCTGACATTCACCTTTCTCCTCGAACCGGACAAAGTCTCCGACAGCAACGAGATTTTTGATCCGGTTTTTATCCTGCTTGAGAGAACCTTTCAACGTGCAAACATAATTTTTCTGATCGCAGGAAACGGTGATTCCTTCCGGATTGATGGCAAGAACGCGACCTTGTTTGAGATGCTCTGAATTTTCTTCCTGGTCGTGATCGCTGCGTTTCTTAAGCTGATCCTGATCTGTTTTTTTGTATTTTGACCGGTCCTTATGGGAGGCGAGTTTTCTTTCATTGCGCGATTCTTTGCGGTCGTTAGAGTGAAATTCTTCTTCGATATGCCAAAATCTATCATTTTTACCCATGCGAACGCTCCTTTAAATCGTGCATCAAAATGGCACCTGCTGAAGCGACGTTGAGGGACTCCATTCTTCCCATCATCGGAATGGCGATTGACTCGACGTTTTTTTTTATTTCGAGTGAGACGCCGTGGGATTCGTTGCCAAGGATAAGAGCAAGAGGACTAGAAAATACACATCCGTTTAAGGTCTTTCCTGAAGCATCTGCGGCCAAAACGGTGAACGGTTTATTGTTTAGCAACGTGTCTAACTCTTCCCAAGTTCCCGATCGCCACGGTAGTGTAAATGTGGCTCCTTTGGCAGCGCGCAGAGTTTTTTCATTATAGGGGTCGGTGCTCCCTTGAGTCAAAAAGGCTCCATCCCACCCCAATGCCCGTGCAGTGCGCAGCAATGTTCCCAAGTTGCCAGGATCACTGATTCTATCGAGAATCAAAAGAAAGTTCGCAGAGGAGAGATCTTGGACCTCTGGCATCGCGATTTCTGCAGCGATCGGCTCGGGATTTTCTAGTCCTGTGACTTTTTTCAGAATTTCGGGTGTCGTGTAAATAACTTCGTCCGCTTCGACCGAAGGCAGGGTGCCTTTTTCGAGCAGCAAAGTATGCAGTCGGGTCGTTCTGGAAAGTTCTTTAATTAATTTTCTACCGCTTAAAAGAACGCGCTTAAATGTGTATCTGTAATTGCGATCCTGACGAAGGTTCACCAGGTGTTTGACGAGAGGATGCTGTAAACTCGTGATCTCTTTTTCTTTCATTCAATTAAATTTTAATTTTCTTCCCTTTGAATGTATCTATCATCGCAGATTTTAGATTCTCCAGCAAGAAGGTAACAAAATCTTCAGTCATTAGGAATTTGAATTTTCCCGAGGGAAGATAAAAAATTAAATTATTGAGCCCATGAGGGACTTTCGCCGTAGATGCGCGCCCGTACTGGGCGCGCGTGCCTTAAAATCGTTCTTGCCGATCCCCTCTAGGAACAAGAAATCCCAAGGGGAACCAAAAAAATCAATGGCTTTTGTCAAGTCTCAATGTTTCAAGTTCCAATGGCCAA